>NZ_JAMYSF010000005.1:0-328152 GCF_040321775.1 Mesorhizobium sp. M0243
CAAAAACACGGGGGCGATCATGCCCCCGTGTCGTCAAAAAGCTACCAGCCAAATATCCTGTCAGAACACTGAAGGTGCCTAAGTGAACTGCATTACGCCGAGGGGCGGGCCTTGGACCGGTTAAGGGAGCGCGGCGCGCCTGGTTGTCCGATCCACGTCCTGCTGGACGCGCTGGGGTCAGGCGGCGCTGCGCGTTTCCGAGATGACTTCAACGATGCCGTTGACGACGGACTCGACCAGCTGCGGGTCGTCGCCTTCGGCCATCACGCGGATCAGCGGTTCTGTCCCTGATGGCCGGATAACCAGCCGTCCGGTCTTGCCGAGGCGGTTACGGGCGTCTTCGATGGCGGCCTTGACCGGCGCCTCCTCGAGCGGCTTGCCGCCGGAAATATGGACGTTCTTCAGAAGCTGCGGCACCGGTTCGAACTTTTTCGACAGTTCGCTGACCGGCCGCCCCTGCCGCTTGATGCAGGCCAGCACCTGCAGCGCCGAGACCAGGCCGTCGCCGGTCGTCGAAAAGTCGGACAGCACGATATGACCTGACTGTTCGCCGCCGACATTCAAGCCATGCGCGCGCATATGCTCGACGACATAACGGTCGCCAACCTTGGTGCGGTGCAATTGCAGCTTCATGCCGCCGAGGAAGCGCTCGAGGCCGAGATTGGACATCACCGTCGAAACGACGCCGCCGCCCGCAAGCCGCCCGCTCTGGTGCCAGGATTCGGCGATCAGCGCCATGATCTGGTCGCCATCGACGATCGCGCCGTTTTCATCGACGATGACGACGCGATCGGCGTCGCCGTCGAGCGCGATGCCGATGTCGGCGCGCACTTCGTGCACCTTCTTTTGCAGGCCGGCCGGATGGGTCGAGCCGCATTCCTTGTTGATGTTGAAGCCGTTGGGCTCGACATTGATGGCGACGACTTCGGCGCCCAGTTCCCACAGCGCCTCGGGCGCCACCTTGTAGGCCGCGCCATTGGCGCAATCGACGACGATCCTCAAGCCCGCGAGCGACATCGAGCGCGGCAAGGTGCGCTTGGCGAATTCGATGTAGCGGTCATGCACGCCATCGACGCGCTTGGCGCGGCCAAGCCCGTCGGAATCGGCGAGCGCCAGTTCGATATCCTTGTCGAGCATGCTCTCGATGCGCTCCTCGATTTCGTCGGAGAGCTTGTAGCCGTCGGGTCCGAACAGCTTGATGCCGTTGTCGTAATAGGGGTTGTGCGAGGCCGAGATCATGACGCCGATATCGGCGCGCAGCGAACGCACCAGCATGGCGACAGCCGGAGTCGGGATCGGGCCGAGCAGGAACACGTCCATGCCGGCGGCACAAAGACCGGCGACCATGGCATTCTCGATCATATAGCCGGAAAGCCTGGTGTCCTTGCCGAGCACGACACGATGACGATGGCTGCCGCGTTGGAAGGAAAGGCCGGCGGCCATGCCGACCCGCATCGCGATTTCCGCAGTCATCGGAAACTTGTTGGCGCGCCCGCGAATGCCGTCCGTGCCGAAATAATTCCCTGCCATGCTAGTCAGCTTCCTCGAAGTTTCTTCCCCGGCACGTCATGCCACAATTGGCCGGCGCGCTATGATCACATTGTGTGATTATACGTTACCAATTCTTAGAAAACCATTGTTGTGCACTGCACACAACGTGGCTGCAACCTGACATGCCCAGACTGCCATGCTGCAATATACAAGTCATTCGAGCCTTTCAGCGCGGATGCATCAGGAAAATCTTGCTCTCAACCAGGCAATGGACAACGATTTCATCACCTTATCGGGAGAAGCCGGTTTTCGGCGATATATACGCCACTTAGCATCTGGCGCAACCGGCCGTTGAGCGTTATTGATTTGCAGGGACGTATCATGGGCTGCTGCAACGGAGAAACGCTATGCTCATCCACCGACTTGCCACTTTGACCGGCCTCGCCGTCGCGACCTTGTTCCTGGCCGCGCCAGCCAACGCACTGACGATGGCCGAGTGCAGCACGAAGTATAACGCCGCCAAGGATGCGGGGACACTCGCCGGAGCGACCTGGAATCAGTTCCGCAAGGCTCAATGCGGCACCGATGCCGCGGCAACCACCGACGCCAAGCCGGCCGATACCAAGAAGGCCGCGGAAACGAAGCCGGCCAAGGCTGCCAAGGCTGCCGCCGCGACGGACGACAGCACAGCCAAGGGCCTGACGGCGAAGGAATGCAGCACGAAATACCAGGCGGCGAAGGCTGCCGGCACGCTGAACGGCATGAAGTGGAACGACTTCCGCAAGTCCGAATGCGTCGCCGGTGCATCCGCCGCTGCCGCCGCCAAGCCGGCAACCACCAAGGCTGCCGCGGCTCCCGCCGACGGCAAGGGTCTGAGCATGGCCGAATGCAGCACCAAGTACCAGGCTGCCAAGACGGCCAACACGCTGAAAGGCATGAAGTGGAACGACTTCCGCAAGACGGAATGCGGCACCAGTGCCTCGGATGACGACACCGTGCCGGCCGCCGACGAGGCGAGCTACACCAAGGAGCCGGCAAAGCCGACCACGGCCGCACCCAAGGGCGTCACTTTCCCGTCCGCGATCTCGGCTAAATATGCCAGCGAGACCCCCGGTAAAGGCCGCATGCACACTTGCCTCGACCAGTACTATGCCCTCAAGGACGCCAATGCGCTTGGCGGCCTGAAGTGGATCCAGAAGGGCGGCGGCTTCTACAGCCTGTGCAACGCCAAGCTCAAGAGCTGATCGCTTAGCCATAGTCTCCAAACAAAGGCCCGCGCATCGCAAGATGCGCGGGCCTTTTTTGTTGCGCGAAGACGCACACTGCCTTGCTCGCATCTGCATGTCGCCGGGCTGCCGGCATCATCAATTCGCCTACACTGCCCACCGCCAAGCTCATCGGTAGTCCGAAAAGATTCTGTTGAACATATAAAGAACAAACCATATACAAAAAGACGTCAAACTTATTATCAACCAGGAGGGTCTTATGCACAGTTTGAAATTGGCGGTATTGGCTGCGACCGCATTTGTCGCTTGGAGCGTCGCCCCCGCAAGCGCACTGACGATGAAGGAATGCGGCGAGACCTATCGAACAGCCAAGGAAGGCGGCACTCTGAACGGCATGGACTGGACGGCTTTTCGCAAGGAGAAGTGCGCGACATCAGCAGCGGACAGTGTCAGCGAGGATACGGTCAAAACCGAGCCGCAGACGAAAAAGGAAACCAGCGCGGCGGTCGCCCCCACTGTAGCGCCCGCGGGCGTGACATTCCCGACCACGCTGGCCGCCGAGTTCAAGACCGAAAAGCCCGCGAAGGCGCGCATGAAGACCTGTCTCCAGGGCTACCATGGCAACAAGGACGCGGGCACGTTGAACGGCCTTCGCTGGATCCAGAAGGGCGGCGGTTATTACAGCCTGTGCAATGCCAAGCTGAAGAGCTGAGCGACAAGACATCTGAAGAAGAGAAGGCCTGCGAACCGCAGGGTTCGCGGGCCTTCTTGTTGCCTTCGAGGGCACGCCAGCGGCGACGTTGCCAATCTCCCCCGCAAGGGGGGAGATTGGCTATCACCTAGGCTTTCGCCAATCGTCATCGTCGCAGATGCGAGGTCGCGGACAACTCCTCCCCAACGCCAAAGACAAAAAACGCCGCGGAGCAAGCCGCGGCGTTCGATGAAATCAGTGGTCAAGCTCAGCTCGATGGCTGCGGTTCCATGCCGCCTTCGGGCTCCGGCCCCTTCTTGCGCCGGCCGCCGGACTTCGGCACGGCAGAGCCACGGCTCGGCGGCGTGTCGTCGCCAAGGTCGCGCGCTGGCTTGTGGCCGGCGATCAACTGCTTGATCTCCTCGCCGGACAGCGTCTCGTATTCCAGCAGGCCCTGCGCCAGCGCGATCCATTCCTTCTTCTTCTTGGTCAGGATGGACTTCGCCGATGAGTAGGCCTCGTCGATCAGGCGGCGTACTTCGGCATCGATGATCTGCGCTGTCTCTTCCGAGACGTTCTGCGTGCGTGCCACCGAATGGCCGAGGAACACTTCTTCCTGGTTGTCGCCATAGGCGACATGGCCGAGCTTGTCGGAAAAGCCCCAGCGCGTGACCATGGCGCGCGCCAGTTTGGTCGCCTGCTCGATATCCGAAGAGGCACCCGAGGTGATGTTTTCCTTGCCGAACTTGAACTCCTCGGCGACACGGCCGCCCATCATGATGGCGAGCCGCGAGATCATGTATTTGTAGCTCATCGAATAACGGTCGCCTTCGGGCAACTGCATGACCATGCCGAGCGCGCGACCGCGTGGGATGATCGTGGCCTTGTGCAGCGGATCGGCCGATGGCACGTTCAGCGCGAGAATGGCGTGGCCTGCCTCGTGGTAGGCGGTCAGCTCCTTCTCGGCCTGCGTCATGGCCGACGAGCGGCGCTCGGCGCCCATCATGATCTTGTCCTTGGCGTCCTCGAATTCGGCCATGGTGACGAGGCGCTTGTTGCGCCGTGCCGCCATCAGCGCGGATTCGTTGACAAGGTTCATCAGGTCGGCGCCGGAAAAGCCCGGCGTACCGCGCGCGATCACCTTGAGATCGACATTGGGCGCCAGCGGCACGTTGCGTACATGCACCTTGAGGATCTTCTCGCGGCCGACGATGTCAGGGTTCGGCACCACGACCTGGCGGTCGAAGCGGCCTGGCCTCAGCAGTGCCGGATCGAGCACGTCGGGCCGGTTGGTGGCAGCGATCAGGATGATGCTTTCGTTGGATTCGAAACCGTCCATCTCGACCAGCAGCTGGTTCAGCGTCTGCTCGCGTTCGTCATTGCCGCCGCCGAGGCCGGCGCCGCGATGACGGCCGACAGCGTCGATTTCGTCGATGAAGATGATGCAGGGCGCGTTCTTCTTGGCCTGGTCGAACATGTCGCGGACGCGGCTTGCACCGACGCCGACGAACATCTCGACGAAGTCGGAACCGGAAATGGTGAAGAACGGCACATTGGCTTCGCCGGCAACCGAGCGCGCAAGCAGCGTCTTGCCGGTTCCCGGAGGGCCGACGAGCAGCACGCCGCGCGGAATCTTGCCGCCGAGCCGCTGGAATTTCTGCGGATCGCGCAGGAACTCGACGATCTCTTCCAGATCTTCCTTGGCTTCGTCGACGCCGGCAACGTCCTGGAAGGTGACGCGGCCATGCGCTTCGGTGAGCAGCTTGGCCTTCGACTTGCCGAAGCCCATGGCGCGACCGGAGCCGGACTGCATCTGGCGCATGAAGAATATCCAGACGCCGAGGATGAGGATCATCGGCAGCCACGAGATCAGATAGCCGAACAGCGAATTGGAACCGTCTGTTTCAGGCCGCGCATTGATGGTGACGTTCTTGTCCTGCAGCCGCGAGACCAGCGAAGGATCGCCGGGCGAATAGGTCTGGAAGCCGCTGGCATTGTCGGTGTAGGTGCCGCTGATACGGGCGCCCGCGATGGTCACCGTCTTGACCCGGCCCGCCGCGACATCCTGCAGGAACTGCGAATAAGGCACATCGCTGGAGGCCCCTCGCGTCTGCGGCGTCTGGAACAGATTGAACAGGGCTATGAGCAGGACCGCTATGATCGCCCAGAGCGCGAGGTTGCGATAGTTCGGATTCATCAATTGTCCCGTTGGCGTCCGCGGGGCGGACACGCGTCATGAGAGGAAACTTGCGCCTAACATAGGGAGAGCGTCCCCCCTTGCCAAGCAGAACAGCACGTCTGGGTTAAGCTTTCGCGCAACCATCAGCCGGCACTGTGGCCGCTGAAAGGCAAGGGCGGCACCGGGGCCGCGCCAATCAGCCCGGCGACGGCCTGCGCCGGCGCCAGGTCGAAGGACGGCAGGAAGCGGGCAAAGGGGGTAACGACCGGCCGCACTTCCATCATCGCCGACTTCAGCCCATATCCAGGCAAACCAAGGCATTCCCCGGCGTGCCACAACGCCGGTTCGGCCGCGAGCGCGGCGCGCATCAGGCTCGGCGGGGCTTTTCCTTGGCCCGTCGCCAGCCGCTTCGCCGCTGCCGTGCCTAACGGGGCAATCAACAATGCGCTGCTGCTGTCGCTCAATGTGATGCGCCGGCGGCCATCCCACAGGGTGCTGCCGGTGGCGGTTGCGGCGGCGGGCAGGCCGCGCGCCTCGCGGCGCAGGAAGATGCCGGAGCGCCGGGAATCGACAACCGTCCGCGACAATGTGGCGCAAAGAAATCCAGCCCTCAGCCGACCGAACAGAGCCTCGCTGCGGGCCTGATCCGGCAGGAAGGCAATTCCGCCGGTCATGGCCAGCAGGATACGCAACGCATAGACGGCCGCTCGCTCGTCACCTGTGTTCAGCAAAAGCGGATCAAGACGAATGAGCCCGCAGGACAGCCGGGTCGCGAAATCGCCGATCAAACTTGCGGCGGCGAGGCCGAGTTGACTGCGCGCGCGGCCCTCATGCGCGGCCAACGCCAGTGCATCGCCGATGCGCTGTGCACCGTTGCCGTCGGCAAGGGCTGCCCGCATGCGCGGCCGCTCGAAAGCCTCGTCGGCATTGGTCGGGTCGTCGGCCCAGCCGACATTCTCACGCCGCAGGACATCTCGCAGCGCCGCGCGCCGCAACCCGAGAAGCGGCCGCACGATCCACGCGCGAGAGTCATACAGGGTGGCCGGCGCCATGCCGGCAAGTCCCCGGCCTGCCATTTCGGCATGGCCTTGGCCCTCGTCCCGCGCCAATCCTTCTGCGCGCGCTTGCCGCATCAACACCGTCTCCGCCTGGTCATCGGCGGTATGGCCGGTGAGGATCATGCCGACGCCTTCGGCTTGTGCCGCTTCGGACAACAGCCGGTAGCGCGCCTCGCGAGCGGCGGCGGGCAGGCCGGTCGATGGCTTGGGGCCCGACCATGTCAGGATGCGGTGTGAAATTCCGAGTCTGGCGCACAGCTTCGCCACTGCTTGCGCTTCCGCAGCCGAACCGGACCGCAAACCGTGGTCGATCGTCACCGCCAGCAGCTTGGTTGCCGGCGCCGTACGGTCGAGATGGTGTCTGAGAAGAAGGAGCAGGGCGGTCGAGTCGCTGCCGCCGGACACGGCCGCAACAGCGCCGCTGGTAAAATCGATATGCGAAAAAGGGTTAGACGAAAGGTCCGGCTCGGTGTCGAGCATAATGCATGTCGCCCAAAAGTGATCCCGGTTTCAGGACAACGACATGTAGGACAAGGATCAGCAGGCAGCCAGAGCCTTCTCTTGCTTGACGCGTTCCTTGAGCGCACTGGAAATATCAGGGTAGCGCTTGCCGACCTCGCTGAAGGTGGCACAGGCAACATCATGCTGCTTGAGGCCGACCAGCGACACGCCGAGCTTCAGCAACATGTCGGGAGCTTTCTTGGCCTTGGGGTAGTCCTTGCTGGCGGCAAGGAAAGTCTCGGCCGCATCGCGGTATTTCTGCTGGCCGAGCAATGACTCGCCCAGCCAGTAATGCGCGTCCGCCGCCTTCGCATCCCTGGGGAAGCGGGCGATGTGGTCGCGAAAACCCTGCTCGGCGGTGCCGTAGTCGCCCGAGAGGATGAACTGGTATGAGTTGCGGTAAAGCTCCTCCGGGTTGTTGGTGGCGGGCAACGCCGCGACTACCGTGTCGGACTTGCCGGCCTTGGGCGCCGCCCCGGCGACTGGCGCGGTGTCCTGCGCCGGCGCGGTCGATTGTGTGTTGCCGCCGGCATCGATGACATTGCCATTCTTGTCGACGGTGATGGTGCCGAAATTCTTTTCCGGCGCTCCCGTACCGGGAATGACCTTGCCGGGGTCGCCATCGGGAGATTCGACGATGACGTCCTCGACCGTCTTGCCGCCTGCCGACTGGTCGTTGGCGGGCGCGGCGCCGGCATCGGCCGGCGCCCGTATTGCCGGGGCCGCCGCCACGTCGTTGTCGGGGCCGGTGGTGGCGTCCGATTTCTTCTGCGCCGGCGGCTGCCCGCCTTGCGTGCCGCCACCTTCCAGCTGCTGGAAGCGGAATTCATTATCTTCCTGCTGCTTGCGAATCTGCTCCTGCATCTGCAGGACCTGGAAATTGAGTTCCTCGATCTTGCCGTTCATCTGCCGCAGTTGCTCTTCCAGGCTGGTGACAGCGGCAGGATCGGACTGCACCAGCTGAACCTGGTCCGGTTTCTTCTTTTGACCAAAAAACCCCGGCAATTCGATACTGGGAAGATGGAAGGTAAAGCCGCTGTCGGTTGATTGCCCTGTGCCACTAGCCAAGGCGGTGACGCCTGATAGGAGCAGCAGCGCAAGCGTGCCGCTCAGAACCGATCTCAAATGCATGTGCCTCTCGCAGTGATTTCGTTAGCTTGTTCGCGCCTTCCAATCAGAATGGGACCAGCCAAGCGCCCTCGGCTCATAGCAGGAGCCGAGACTTCGGCCAAATTTTGTTTCGAGCATCCGGATATGAAAAAGGCGGCCCCAGGGCCGCCTTTCGCGCAGGTATGTTGCATTTTTACCGCTAGACGGCCGCGCGTTCTTTGACGCGCCGGTCGGCTGCGTGATGCCTCAGGAGCCAGCACCGCTGAGCGTGGTGACCGCGCGGCGATTCTGCGACCAGCAGGAGATGTCGTCGCAAACCGCGACCGGACGTTCCTTGCCGTAGGAAATGGTCTTGAGACGGCTGGCCGAGACGCCCTTGGCAACGAGGAAGTCGCGGGTGGCGGCGGCGCGGCGGGCGCCGAGCGCCAGATTGTATTCGCGCGTTCCGCGTTCGTCGGCATGACCTTCGACGACGATGGCATACTGCTTGTACTGGTTCAGCCACTGCGCCTGGCGCGAGAGCGTCGTCTGCGCGTCGGCACGGATCGAGGTCGAGTCGGTGTCGAAGAAGATACGGTCGCCGATGTTGACGGTGAAGTCCTGCGCCGAGCCGGGCGTCGCCGCGCCGGCGCCGTTGAGGCCAAGATCGGCCGCGTTGTTCGGCGTCTTCTTCGAGGCGCAACCTGCGATGGCGAGCATCGCCACCAGCGCGATCATGACCGGGTTTCTGGTAAGTGCTGCGATACGGCCCATGCCGCCTCTCCTTCGTATTTCGAGTGATCTACTTTGAGTGATTTCGTTGATCACCCAGTAACCACGTTTGGGTTAACCGGCATTCAAGAAACACGGTTAAATTTTGGTTTAAGCTGCCCGTCCGCAGCCGTTTCGGCCTGAAGCCACAGTTCACGCGGACCCTAGGCGTAAATACGGCCAAAAGGCGGCCAAGGCATGGAAAAGGGGCCGAAACGGCCCCTTTTCAGCATGTGTGGCAATTCAGCCGAACCTATTCGAGCAGCGGCGACCAGGCCGGGTCCGAAGCGAAATTCGCCGTTGGGATCGATTGCTCGTTGCGTCCGGTCAGATCGACCGAAACCAGTTTGGGGCCACCGGCGGAATCGCGGAAGAACATCAGCACGCGGCCGTTCGGCGCCCAGGTCGGTCCCTCCTGCTGGAAGCCGGAGGACAGGATGCGCTCTCCCGAGCCGTCGGTCTTCATGACGCCGATCTGGAATTCGCCGCCGGTCTGCTTGGTGAAGGCAATCAGGTCGCCGCGCGGCGACCAGACCGGTGTCGAATAGACGCCGTCGCCAAAGGAGATGCGGGTCTGGCCCGAGCCGTCGGCGCCCATCGCGTAGATCTGCGCACGGCCGCCACGGTCGGAGGTGAACACCACCTTGCTACCATCGGGCGAATAGGACGGCGAGGTGTCGATGGCGGTCGAGTTGGTCAGCCTCGTTGTCGAGCGGCTGCGCAGATCCATAGCGAAGATGTTGGAATTGCCGTCGTCGCGCAGCAGGCTCATGATCACCTTCTGGCCGTCGGGCGAAAAGCGCGGCGCAAAGGTCATGCCGGGGAAATTGCCGACCAGTTCGCGCTGCCCCGTTTCGATCTGCAGCAGGTAGACCCGCGGCTGACCGCTTTCATAGGACATGTAGGTGATTTCCTGCCGGTTCGGCGAGAAACGCGGCGTCAGCACGATCGACCTGCCGTCCGAGAGATAGCGCACATTGGCGCCGTCCTGGTCCATGATGGCAAGGCGCTTCTTGCGCGCGTTCTTGGCGCCGGATTCGTCGATGAAGACGACGCGGGTGTCGAAATAGCCTTTTTCGCCGGTCAGCCGCTCATAGATGGCGTCGGCGATGATGTGGGCGACACGGCGCTGATTGGCGTCGTTGGCGAAGAACTGCTCGCCGGCCATCTGCTGGCCCGCAAAAGTATCCCACAACCGGTACTGGGCGCGGATGCGGCCGTCGGCTTCCTTGCTGACGCTGCCGGTGACCAGCGCCTGCGCGTTGATCACCTTCCAGTCGTCGAAGCGCGGTGCTGCATCGGGGTTGGTGATCTTCTCGATAAAGGCGCTTTTGTCGATCGGAGCGAACAGACCCGAACGCTTCAAATCGGCGGTGACGATCTGCGAAATCTGCGCCCCAAGCGCGTCGCCGCCCTGGAAATCCGTGATGGCGATCGGCAGCGGCTCGACATTGCCCTTGTTGACGTTGAGCTCGACGAGCGCCAGCGCCGGCAACGTGCCTGCCGCGGTCATGCCCATCGCCATTGCTGCGACCATCAGGAGCGGCTTGAGGATTGATTTCATGTCTTCTCGCTTCTCGTACTGATTTTCGGATACGCGGGCCGCCTTAGAGGCCCAGCATCTCCCTTGGATCGAAGGTGACGCGGACGTCGGCCCAGATGTCCTGCTTGCCGGCGGGAACTTGCAGGCCGGTGACATCGCATTTTTGCACCGCACGAACGGCACTTTCGTCGAACTGGCGATTTCCGCTCGACTTTTCGACCGCCGGGCGCCCGTCCAGCTTGCCGGAACCATCCAGGTTGAACCGCACCACGACGACGAAGTTCTCGGAACCTTCCAGGCCCGCGGGAAGGGTCCAGCAGCCGCCAAGCTGGCTTTCCAGGGCGCCCATTTCGGACCTGGAAAGCTTCTGGCCCTGATCCTTGTCGCCGCCGAGCGATGCCTGCTGGGTCGAGCGCTTGGCGCCGCCGCCGGATGGCTTCTGCTTGTCGAGCAGCGCGGAGATCTCGTCGGCGTTGAATTGCTTGTCATCGGACTTCGGCTTCGACGACGCTTCCTTGACCGGCTTGTCGGCGTTCTTGCGCTCCGGCGCCTTGGCGCTTTCGGCCTGCGCCGGCTGCGGCTTCGGCCGTGCCTCCGGCGCGGGCGCCGAGTCGGGCAGCTGCGTCGCCTCGGCGGGGGGCTCCTGCGCTATGGCTTCGGCGACGGCGTCGGGCTTGACCTCGGGCGTCGGATCGATGGCGGCGGTCTTGTCCTGCGGCGGCGGGGTTGGCGCCGGCTTGGCCGGTGTCGGCTTGGGGTCGGGCTGCTTGACCGGCTCGGGCTTGACCTCTTCCTTGGGCGTCGGCGCCGGCGCCACTTCCGTCGCCGGGGTGGGCTTGGGCTTCTCCTGCGGCTTCGGCACGTCCTCGGGCTTCGGCTTTTCGATCGGGGTCGGCGCGGGCGGCGGAGCCGAGGTCATGTCGACGGGCTTGGGCTTGGCTTCCGGCGTTATCGGCTTGTCCGTGTCGACGCTGTTCTCGCCCACCTTCTGCGCATCCGGAACGATGTCCGGGCGCTGCGTCGGCACGGGTGCCGGCTTTTCATGCATCACGGCCTTCTTGTCGCCCTGCAACGTCTGCGCGATGGCTTCCATCGGCACGATATCGACCGCGACCGACTCGACGTCGGACGACGGAAGCGCGGCCGGCGCCGTCAGCGTGAACAGGCCGAAGGTCAGCGCCGCCGTATGCAAGATCACCGATGTGGTGAGGCCGGTCTTCATCGCGCGTCTATTGGTCCTGTTCCTGCAGTGAAACCAGCCCGATGTTCTTGTAGCCAGCGGCCGAAATGCGGGCCATCACCTTCATCGCCGTGCCATAGTCGGTGGACTTGTCGCCGCGGATGAAGATGCGCTCCTCATAGCCGGTCTTCGAGATCGCCTGCAGCTTGGCTACCAGCTCCTCGATCGGGATCTCGGTTTCCTGGAGATAGATCTGGCCGGCGGCGTTGATCGAGACGGTGATCGGCTGCGTGTCGGCATTCATCGCCTTGGCCTGCGTATCCGGCAGGTCGATCGGCACGCCGACCGTCAGCATTGGTGCGGCGACCATGAAGATGATCAGCAGCACCAGCATCACGTCGACCATCGGCGTGACGTTGATCTCGGACATCAGTGCATGGTGACGGCCGCGCCGCCTGTGGCCGCGTCCGCCGCGTCCTCCCATGCCCATGGACATACCCATCTGCTACTCCTCAGGCCTTGGGGGCCACTTTTTCATCGATTTGGCGCGAGAGTATGGCGGAGAACTCGTCGGAGAACCCTTCCATGCGCACGGCTATCTTGCTCGCGTCGGACGACAGCTTGTTGTAGGCGATGACGGCCGGAATGGCGGCGAGCAGGCCGATGGCCGTCGCCAGCAACGCTTCGGCAATGCCGGGCGCAACCACCGCGAGACTGGTGTTCTTGGAGCCGGCGATCGCCTGGAACGAGGTCATGATGCCGATGACGGTGCCGAACAGGCCGATAAAGGGTGCCGCCGAGCCGGTGGTGGCAAGGAAACCGAGGCGCCCTTCCAGCTTTTCCATCTCGCGAGTCAGCGCCAGGTCCATTGCCTTGTCGATGCGGGTCTGCAGGCCGAGCGGCGACTTGGCGCCCTTCTCGAAACTCTTCTTCCACTCGCGCATGGCGGCGACGAAAATGGCGCCCATGCCGGTGGTCTTGCGGTCGGCGAGCGTGCGGTAAAGCTCCTCCAGCGACTGCCCCGACCAGAACACCTGTTCGAACCGGTTGAGCGCCAGCCGCATGCGGGCATAGGAAACCAGCTTGTCGACGATGATCGCCCAGGTCCAGACCGAGGCGCAGAGCAGGCCGATCATGACCAGCTTGACCACCCAACTGGCCGAAACGAACAGCGACCAAACCGACAATTGCGCGCCCGGATCGGCGAGTGCGATATTTTCCATCGTTACGTCCTTAAGATTTTCCGGGCGAAGCTGGCGGCTGGCCCCTGGCATCCCTTGTGGTCGGTTCGCACGAAGCTACCGGAACAACCCCAAACTGTGCCGTTATCGGCCTTTTCGGGGCAAATATTGGTGAAAGGAAGGCGTTCGATAACGCCAATCTTCGCCAATCTCTTCATGAACCGTTATGGTTAAGGATGGGTTAGTATATAAGGCGCGGCGCATTGCCACGCCCCGCGGCAAGGCCATCAATTCAATGGCTGCGCCTAGGGTGTGCTGAGATTCAGGTCAGGCCGAGCCGAAAACGGTAGATTCCGAGAACCGGAGCGGAGCGTACTTTTCGTACGCGAGCACCGGAAGCGCAGGAAGCTGCTGTTTGCAGGCCGGCATCACCTGAATATCAGCGCACCCTCGGCATGAACGCCGCCACCCATTCCTTGGGAAAACGCCTTGGGCGGCCATTCTCGCCGATGATCGCCGCCTCGACCTTGGCCTTGACCAGCACCTCGTCGCTGCGCTTGAGCTGCTGCGCCATGAAGATGCGCGCGCCGGAAATCTCCTCGGTGCGGGTGTCGACCGTCAGGATGTCGTCAATGCGGGCGGGGCCGCGAAAGTCGATCTCCATGCGGCGCACCACCCAGACTATTCTTTCGCCATGCTTGCCGTCGGCAAGCTCGGTGTGGTGCACGCCGGTCAGCCGGAGATAGTCGGAGCGGCCGCGTTCGAAGAATTCGAGATAGCGCGCATGGTAGACGACGCCGGAGAAATCCGTGTCGGCATAATAGACCCGCGCCATCAGCCGGTGGCCGAACGCCGTCAGCGCACCGGAAAGCCCAGCCAGCAGCGTCGCCGATTCACCATGATCGCCCATTGCGCTTCCTTTTTCAGCCCCGACGAGGCACCTGTTTCCCGCGTGGCACAGCATCGGATGGCACTGTTGACGGAGATGATCAAGACCTTGATGGCGGCGCTGCTTGTGCTCGCGGCCTTGGCGTGGCCCAGCCAGGCGGCGAGCTTTTCGATGAAGCGCGGCCTCAATCTCGACCAATGGGTCACATGGCCCGGCGAAGACCAATGGGGCGACGCCAAGGCCATCCTGCCCTATCCGGAGTGGCGCAAATTCCTTGGGGAGAACGATCTCAAGGCACTGAAGGATGCCGGCCTCGATTTCCTGCGCATGCCGGTCGACCCTTCGCCTTTCCTGTCCGACCAGACCGTGGCCTTGCGTGACGACCTCTATGCCAGCGTGCTGGACTCCGTGCGCATGATCAACCGCGCCGGACTGAAAGTCGTCGTCGACATGCACCTGATCCCGGCCGGCGGCAGCCGCAAGATCGGCATGGCGCAAGTGATGGAAGACCCGCGGACCTTCGACGCCTATCTCGAGATGGTGCGCAAGATGGCCCGCACGCTGGCCGGCGAAGATCCCAGACAAGTGGCTCTCGAGCCGATGAACGAACCGATCGTCGACTGCGACAGCGACGGCACCAGCCTGTGGCCGGACCGCCAGCGCAAACTGTTCGCGGCAGCGCGATCCTCGGCCACCAAGCTAACCTTGATCCTGACTGGTGCCTGCTATTCCGCTGCGAACTCGCTGGAAAAGATCGACCCGAAAACAATACCGGACGACAACGTCATCTGGACCTTCCATTCCTACGATCCGTTCCTGCTCACCCATCAGGGCGCAACCTGGGCCGGCGACTTCATCCCCTATGTGACTGGCCTGCCCTATCCGCTGAGCGCGGTGCCCAAGGCACAGCTCGACGTGACGCTCGACACCATCCGCGCCAGGATCAAGGCCGAGGCGCCATGGACGCGGCAGAGCGGCCTGCTTGCCTATCTCGACGAACAGGTCGCCAGCATGGACAGCCCCGACAAACTGCTCGGCTTGATGGATGCGCCGTTCAAAAAGGTCGAGGCATGGGCGAAGGCCAACCGCGTCAAGCCGGAAGACATCACGCTGGGCGAGTTCGGCATGATCCGCCAGGAATACGGCAATGCCTATGTGATGCCGGCCGAGTTCCGGGCCGCCTATGTCAAGGACATGATCGCGCGCGCCGAAGCGCATGGCTTCTCATGGTCGGTGTGGAGCTATGGCGGCGCCTTCGGCATCGTCGACGCCTTCAACGGCGACAAGGCCGAGCCGGATGTAATGGACGTGATCCGTGGGCTGCGTTGATCGCTCACGGACGGCGCGCCGGAAAATTACTCTTCCTGGAACAGGTTGATCTGCTGCTGCGCCAGATCCTTCGGCGCGTCGAGGCCGAGATGGCGCCAGGCATTGGCCGTCAGCATGCGGCCGCGCGGCGTGCGCTGGATGAAGCCCTGCTGGATCAGATAAGGCTCGATGATGTCTTCGATGGCGTCGCGCGGCTCTGACAGGCCGGCGGCGATCGTCTCGATGCCGACCGGCCCGCCGCCGAAATTGCGCGCGATCATGCTGAGGTACCGCCGGTCGAGCGCGTCGAGGCCGAGCGCATCGACCTCCAGCCGAGTGAGCGCCTCGTCGGCGATCTTGCGGTCGACATGGCCGTCGCCGGCCACCGAGGCGAAATCGCGCACACGGCGCAAGAGCCGGCCGGCGATGCGTGGCGTGCCGCGCGCACGCCGCGCGATCTCCAGCGCACCGTCGTCGCCAAGCGGCATTTGCAGGATGCGCGCGCCGCGCCGCACGATCTGCTCCAGCTCCTCGACCGTGTAGAAATTGAGCCGTACCGGAATGCCGAAACGGTCGCGCAGCGGATTGGTGAGCAGGCCGAGCCGCGTGGTGGCGGCGACGAGCGTGAAGCGGGCAAGGTCGATCTTGACCGAACGCGCCGCCGGTCCTTCGCCGATGATCAGGTCGAGCTGGAAATCCTCCATCGCCGGATAGAGGATCTCCTCCACCGCCGGGCTCAGCCGATGGATCTCGTCGATGAACAGCACGTCGCCTTCCTCGAGATTGGTCAGCAGCGCGGCAAGATCGCCGGCCTTGGCGATGACCGGGCCGGAGGTCGAGCGGAAATTGACGCCGAGCTCACGCGCCATGATCTGCGCCAGCGTCGTCTTGCCCAGACCGGGTGGCCCGACGAACAGTACGTGGTCGAGTGCCTCGTTGCGGCCTTTGGCGGCCTCGATGAACACTTTGAGATTGGCCCGCACCGCCGCCTGGCCGACAAAATCGTCGAGCGTCTGCGGCCGCAAGGTCTGCTCGGCATCCTCGCCGCGTTTTTCCGGCGCAATCAGGCGGGGCGACAGGCTCATGCGAGCAGTTCCATACTGGCAATGGACTTGGCGGCCCGCTGATCGAACGTGACTGTATGCGAGCAACCCAGATTTCGATTGTGCTCGGCGATCAGCGCATCGGCAAAATCTACCTGCGGCAAATTTGATCTTTCGAGCGCAATCACGATGGCATCGAAATCTTCGAACAACAGTGTCTTGACCTTCAACAGTCTCTGGATTGCCGCCTGCATCTGCTCTTTCGGTAGTCTGTAGCGCGAAATCAACGACCAGCTGAATTCCACCAGCACGATCAAGCTGACGAAGCCGGGAGCATCGTCGCTGAGGCCTTCGCCGAATGCGAGGGCTTTCGCCCGTTGCTCTGCATCGTCGTTCAGCACCATTCGAAGCAGAACGTTCGTATCAATGCCGATCGACGTCACTCGTCGCCCTCTCGTCCGCCTTGCGATCCGTCTCCGACAACATGCCTACCAACTGCATCCCGCACCGCGAGGTCGATTTCCTCCAGTGACGCCGGACCGCCGGGCGGATCGCCCAGAAATCCGGCGAGGTCCGCAAAGTCGAGATTGCGCGGTGTTCCAATCAGGTAGCCATCCATGACCGTCCAGGCGATCATGTCACCCGTTTTGAGTGACAGCGCATCCCGGACATCTTTTGGAATTGTAAGCTGACCCTTCGAGGTCAGACTGGCGTAAGCACCCATTTTCTTACTTTCTAAGAAATTTCCTACCAATCATATGATAGTTGGAATTTTCTTTTCCAACAACCATATCACTGCGCCAGTTCCTTCAGCCCGAAGCGGATCAGCTTCGGCGCATCGGCATCCTCGCCCGCCGTCTTCAGCGCCGCCGCCACAGCATTGGCGGCGGTGTCGCGCGAATAGCCAAGATTGACCAGCGCCGAGACCGCGTCGGTTATCGGCGCGGATGCCACGCCGTCGCCGAGCTCTTGTTTCAGGCCGATGGTGCCCGAGGCGGTGCCGGCATAGGCCGGCGCCTTGTTCTTCAATTCGGTGACGATGCGCTCGGCCACTTTCTTGCCGACGCCGGGCGCGCGCGAAACCATGGCGATGTCGCGCAGCGCAATGGCGTTGGCGAGATCCGCCGGCGCCAGCGTCGACAGGATGGCCAGCGCCACCTTGGCGCCGACGCCCGGCACATTGTTCATCAGCAACCGGAACCACTCGCGCTCGAGCTGCGACTGGAAGCCGTAGAGGCGCAGCATGTCCTCGCGCACATAGGTCTCGATGAACAGCACCACCGCTTCGCCGGGCGAAGGCAGCGCGGCCAGCGTGCGCGCCGAGCAATAGGCGGCATAGCCGACGCCATGGATATCGACGAGACAATGGTCCTCGTCGACCTCGTCGAGCGTGCCCTTGAGCTTGCCGATCATGCCAGACCTTTCATGGAAGATGGGCTCTCATGGGTGCGTCTCAGGAGAGATGATGTCGAGCTCCGGGAAGTAACTGCGGTAACGCGCGGCGTCGCGGGTCAAAAGACGATGTCCAGCGACGGTCGCGTGAGCGCCGATAAAGAAATCGGGCAAGGTTCTTTCCCTGATGCCACCGGCCCGGCGATAGCGGGAATGCGTGACGCCGGCAAGGAATGCCGCGTCCCAAGGTACAAGTTCGCGATCCATCTCAAGCATGTCGACTGCTTTTCGAAGCGCCGTTTCCGTCGCTATCAGTGGCGCGAGTTCGGACCAAATGATGGTGTTGACCACCAAGGCTCCATCACGGCGGCAGGAAGCAATCGCCGACGCCGACCATGTTGTCAGCGGTCCGGCCGGTCCCCAGACGTCGATCAGGACATTTGTGTCAATCAACGTCGAGATCTTCACGCGGCCCCCTCAACCACTCCATGTACTGATCGGTGGTCATGCCTCCCAGATCCAACGTCCCCTCCATCCGGTCGAGGACATCGCTGAACCTGCGCAATTTGTCTTCCTGGGAGAGGTTCTCGTTGACGGCAACCAGCCGAACGCCCTCGTCGGTGGCCACAAACTCCACCTCGGAGCCCGGGGCGATGCCCAGACGGTCCCTTATCGGCTTGGGGATTGTAACTTGCCCCTTGGTGGTCACGCGCATGGTAATACCTCTGCGGTATTACTTATCCCTGCAACGTGAACAAGTCAAGAACATAGCTAGCCGGCCAGCGCCATCCTGTAGGCCACGCTTTGCCGATGATGCGCGTGGCAGATGGCGATGGCCAGCGCGTCGGCGGCATGTTCGGTGTCGAAGACGGCTTTTGGCAACAGCACCTTCACCATCATGTGGATCTGCTTCTTGTCGCCATGACCAACGCCGATCACCGCCTTCTTGACGGCGTTGGGCGCATATTCGGCAACGACGAGACCGGCACGCGCCGGCACCAGCATGGCGATGCCACGTGCCTGGCCGAGCTTCAGCGTCGCCACGGCGTCCTTGTTGACGAAGGTCTGTTCGACCGCCGCCTCGTGCGGCATCGCGCTGTGCAGGATATCCGCCAGCCCGTCATGCAGCTGGCACAGCCGCGTTGCCAGCGCCGCCTTGTCGTCGGACTTCACAGTGCCTGAAGCAATAAAGCGCAGCGAATTGCCGAGGCTTTCGACGATGCCCCAGCCGGTGCGCCGAAGCCCCGGATCGATACCGATGATGCGAATCGCTTCCGCCATTTGCCGACTTTACCTCCGGCCCACAGCGATGCCAGCGAAATGTGAACAAACCGGAAACAGAAAGACAGACCGAGGTCTAACCCCGAGCGAAAGCCGTGTTGAGCAGGCTGATCTGGTCGGAAACCGGATTGAGGCGGCGCGCCATCGGTTGCATGTCGACCAAGGCGCCCGAGCCATAGATCTCCTCGTCCATGCGGCGCACCAGTGCTTGCAGGCGCAGCGAGCGGGTGACGAGGTCGAGGAAATCCTCGGGCAGCTCGGCCCAGCCGGTGGCTTCGTCATGGGCGGAAGCGGTGTCGAGGCGCACCTTGGACTTTTCCGACGCGACCTGGTCGCGGGTCATCTCGCCGGAATTGGCGGCGCGCTGCAAAAGCAGCCAGGACGCAACCTGCATCAGCCTGGTGGTCAGCCGCATCGATTCGGCCGCATAGAGCGTGGCGCCCAGCCGCGACAGTTTCTTTGCCTCGGCCCGGCCCTTGCCGTCGAGATATTCGGCGGCCTGTTCGACCAGGCCCATGCCTTCCTGGTAAAGCGGCTTGAAGGATTGCGAGAAAACCCGGCGCTCCGCCAGCTTGACGGTTTTCGCACTGCCCTTCGAAGGCTCGTTCATTGATACGCCCCTGCACTTGCAACCGGCCGATTCGGCTCCCTGCCGATACACCCGGAACCCTATCTGACTGAAGCTTGAAAATGCGCTTCGTCACTGGCGAAGGCAAGCACATGTTTAACAGAAGGTTAACGGCGAGCCGCCATTGGGCGGCCCCCGCCGAGATGCGGACAAAAAGGGAAATGAAGACAAAAAAAGAGCCGCGGATAAGGCGGCTCTCAGGAGTTTAACAGGGAGGCGTCAAACAAAGTGGCTCCAACCACTCGGTAAGAATCCAGATCACTGGATGAACATAGTAAACACCTGTAAAGCTTAATGAAGCCTTAACGGCGCGGATGTTTTTTGACCGAACGCCGCCATACTGTGCCGTAACAGCACAGCATCTCCTACGTCAGGCTAGCTCAGGCTCTCCAGACGGCGGGCAAGGCGATGAAGGCAAACAACAGCATGGCTGCGTAGAAGCCCATCGAGGAGGCCGCCACCAGCGGTTCGATCGCGGCATTGCCGGCAAGCAGGAAATAGAGGCCGATCAGCAGGCCGATACCGCTGATTGCGGTCAGCCAGAAATGAACGGTAGCGAGCGTCTTCTGCCCGATTGCCGGAAACAAATGGTAGAAGAAGGCGAAGACCGCCGACATCAGCCATCCGGCCACCATCGTGTGGGCGTGGGTCGGCATCTGTCCGTGATCCTGGCTGATCGCCATGTACAGGCCGAGCGCCATGCCGCACAGCGAATAGATGATGGCCAGCGTGAAGAAATTCCGTGCTATCCCTTGCATAATAATGGTCCCCCGAATTGCCTTTTCCCGTTTGCGGGAATGGGTTGATCGTCAGGCGATTGTTGTCGCCACCGGGCTCCCGGCATTGGCGCACTAGCATCGGCAGCGTATCCGGACGATGTCGCGCCAACCCCTCCCGACATCCGTATATTAGCAGAAAATCAGATAGTGCATTCACAATCTCGGCGACTTCGTAAGTTGAGGGCAGGCTGAAACAGAGCCGAATTTTTCGCGACATCGTACCGAAACAGGCACCACGCAAAACGCCCGCTCCTCTGACGGCCGGCGCAAATCAGCGCTGCCGCAAACCTGACCGGACACTGCAGGAGCAACCCATGGACTGGTACTCGATCGTCAAATTCCTCCACGTCACTACCGCCATTCTGTGGGTCGGAGGCGGCTTCGTGCTGTTCCTGCTGGGCATGCTTGCCGAGCGGGCGGGCAACATCGAGGAAAAACTGCAGGCAATGCGCGCCAGCGGTCAGCTGGGCGGCAGGTTCTTTGCGCCGATGTCGATGCTGACGCTGATTTTCGGCCTCATCATGTGCTGGTTCTGGGTCGGCTTCTCCGACCTGTGGATCCTGATCGGCCTGGCCGGCTACGCCACGACCTTTTCGATCGGCATGTTCATCTTCAAGCCGACCGGCGAGCGCATGGGCGAGATGATCGCCAAGGAGGGCGTCACGCCAGCCGTTCTTGCCATCGGCCAGCGCATGATGAGCGCGGCACGCTTCGACTATGCGGTGATGCTGGTGATCATTGCCGACATGGTGTTCAAACCGACCGTGCATGACATCGGCATCCTCGCCGGCATGGTGCTGGTCGTCGTGGCGGGTGCCACGCTGGCGTTTGGCGGTAACCGTCGCCTGGTCCCGAGCGCTGCCTGACCCCCTGATGACGGGCGGCGGCGCAGCCGCCTTTCTACATAAGACCTGCGATGCCATCCCACAGCAGCTTCAGCGCCACGACCGCGACGGTTGCGTAGGTGAAGGGATAGAAGGTTTCCGGGCGCATCCGTCGCACCAGCCACGCCCCGGCGATGGTCGACAGCGGCGCCAGCGGCATCAGCACCGCCGACGCCGTCAGGTTGGCGGTGTCGAACTGGCCGAGCGCGAAATAGGGCACGAGCTTCAGCGCATTGGTGGCGGCAAAGAAGATCGCGGCGGTGCCCGACAGAACCTTCGGATCGAGCCGGATTGGCAAGGCATAGACCTGGAAGGGCGGCCCGCCGACATGGGCGACGAAGCTGGTGAAACCCGCGACCGTGCCCCAGACGGCGGCGGCCACACGGTTGGGCGCGGCTGCGTGGTTGGCGCCATGGCGGAACTGCAGATAGAGCCAGCGCAGGACGAAGATGATGGCGACGGCGCCGACGATCAGCCGCACCGCCTCTTCGGTGACGAATGCCGCCGTCAGCCAGCCGAGACCAATGCCGATGACGGCGCCCGGCATCATGTCGACCAGCATCTTTCTGTTATAAACGCCCCACCATGTCCATACCGAGACGATATCCATCAGGCACAGGATCGGCAGCAGGATGGCCGCCGCCTGCACCGGCGGCATGGTCAGCGCCATCAGCGGCACGCCGACGAAGCCGACGGCGCCGCCAAAGCCGCCCTTGGACAGGCCGACCAGAATGACCGCCGGAATGGCGGCCGCATAGAACCACGGGTCGAGAAGCAGGCCTGACATGGGAGGGGGACTGGTCCGGAGGGAAAGCGTGTCGACGCTTGAATAGCCCAGAATGCCGGGCGGAGCGACAGCAAATATGAGCGTGGCGGCCGCACATGCGAGCCGACGCAGGCCTGTGCCTACCGACGCGCCGAGACCAGCAGGAACATCGGCCGCTCGAGTTCCTCAGCCAGTTCGGGTTTGGCCTCAATCTGCTCGGCTGTCGGGCGGAATTCCTCGACATGGCCAATAGTGAAGCCGGACCGGATCAGAGCGTTGAGCGTGGCGCCGATCGTGCGGTGATGTTTCACGACACCCTTGGCCAGCCAGTCGGTGCTGCGCGGTCCTTCCACTAGATACTGGTCGAGAGGCCACGTCTTGCGGCCTTCGGCATCGATCACCCAGCCAGGTTTGGTCGGCGCCATGAAGATCGGATGTTCCGTCGAAAAAACGAAATGCCCGCCAGGCGCCAGGGCCTGATGCACGGTCCCGAACAGATGCGACACATCCTCGACATAGTGCAAGGCGAGCGAGCTGTAGACGAGATCGAAGCTGGCTTCCGGCAGGCTGAGCCGATCGAGATCGGCCGTCTCATAGTCTATGCCCGCATCCGGGCCGGCGGCCCTTGCCCGGGCAAGCATCTTCTCCGACAGATCCAGGCCAAGCACCTGCGCCGCCCCATGCTCGCGGGCCCAGCGGCAGAACCAGCCGAAGCCGCAGCCGAGATCGACGACCCTCAAGCCGCCGACATCGGGCAGCATGGCGCGCAGTGCCGGCCACTCGGCGGCACCCTCCAGCCCTTCGACCGAACGGCCGAGCTGGCTGTAGCCTGCGAAGAAATCCTCACGGTCGTATATGTTCTGCGCCATGGTTCCGGCCTCGTTTGGGCCGGCACACTAACCAACCGGCCACCGGCTTTCCACCAACTCGATCAGGATGCCTGCAAGACCTTTGCCCTGTCGCGCGGTGAAGCTGCATCGAGCGGCGGTGGACGCCGCCGGATCGGCTGCGCCTTGATGATGGCGGTGCTTGTCTCGGCCTTGTCTGCGATACGGTCGAGAATCCCGTCGAGATCGCCGATCGAACGCACGAACAGCCGGGCGACGAAACAGTCATCGCCCGTCACCTTGTCGCATTCGCCGAATTCGGGGATGTCCTCGATCAGCTTCTGGACGATGTGCAGCTTGCCCGGCAAAGGCCGGATGCGCACGATCGCCTGCAAGGTATAGCCGAGCGCCAGCGGATCGATCTCGACGGTGAATGCGCGGATGACGCCGCGCTCCTCGAGCCGTCGCAGCCGCTCCGAAACGCTTGGCGACGACAGTCCGACCTGGGCGGCCAGCTCCTTCAGCGAGGTTCGCGCATCCTTGACCAGGATTTCAAGGAGATTTCGGTCGAGATCGTCCAGCATCTTTTTCTTTCCCCGATAATTCGGAGTTTCTCCTAATATAATTAGGCCAACAGGCCATACACCCTTTCCAATCAGATGGAAAGCTTCGCGGCAGCATGAGATTATTGCGGCTCAACCGATACGGAGGTTTGTTGTGAACGAGACAGTACGCGGCACGGTCGAAATGTCCGCCGCAATGGCCATCCTGGGAACGATCGGATGGTTCGTCGTCCTGTCCGGCCAGCCGATCATGGATGTGGTGTTCTGGCGTTGCGCCTTCGGCGCGCTGACGCTGCTCATCATCTGCGCTGGGCTGGGATTGCTGCGCAACAAGCTGTCGCTGCGCATCATCGGCATCGCCGCGCTCGGCGGCGTCGCCATCGTCGTCAACTGGCTGCTGCTGTTCAGCGCATTCTCGCGCGCGTCGATCTCGATCGCCACCGCTGTCTACAACACGCAGCCCTTCATGTTGGTCGGCTTCGGTGCGCTTTTCTTCGCCGAACGGCTGACCCTGACCAAGCTGACCTGGCTGGCCATCGCCTTCGCCGGCATGGTGCTGATCGTGCAGGCTACGCCCGACTCGGGCGATGTCGGCACGGATTATTTCACCGGCATCGTCATGGCATTGGGCGCGGCCTTCTTCTGGGCCGTCGCCGCCATCGTCACCAAGAAGCTCAAGGGCACGCCACCGCACCTGATTGCGCTGATCCAGGTCTGCGTCGGCGTGGTCATGCTGGCGCCCTTCGCCAATCTTTCCCAGCTTCCAGCGGATGCCTGGAGCTGGACCATGCTGGCGACGCTCGGCATCGTCCACACCGGCCTGATGTACATACTGATGTACGGCGCCATCCAGAAGCTGCCGACGCATCTGCAGGGATCACTGTCCTTCATCTATCCCGTCGTCGCCATCCTGGTCGATGTCGTCGCCTTCGGCCATCGGCTGCATCTGAGCCAGGTCGTCGGCGCCACCGCCATCCTGATCGCCGCCGCCGGCATGAATCTCGGCTGGACGCTGTGGAAGGGCAAACCGCCCGTCGCGAGTCCGCACCCGATCAAATGAAGCGCCCCGCCGGCTGCCCGGCGGGTCAAACGTCGCGATCCCGGCTGCCCGCCTGTTCAAAGCGGGCACTTTGCTCTATGCCGCAATCCAACCATCTTCGCCCGGCATAGGCGAAACGCGGGACCCGAAGAACCATGAATGAAGCAACGCCCCCCAATCGCTGTCGCATCGTGCTGATCGCGCCGTCCGGCGTGCCGGCTGCCCGTATTGTCGCGGCATTCGATGGCGGCGATGTCGCTTCGCTGATCCTGCCCGAGAACGGCATGGATGAAGCCTCCTTCCAGGCTTTCGCCGAACAGATCGTGCCGGCGGCGCAAGCCGCCGGCGTTGCTGTCATCATCGCCGGCGACACCCGCATAGCCGGCCGCGTCCAGGCCGACGGCATCCATGTCGAGGTCTCCAAGGCCGAGCTCGCCGAGACGATCGAGCATTTCCAGGCAAAGATGATGGTCGGCACCGGCGGCGCCAAGACGCGTGACGACGCGCTCGAGCTTGGCGAGACACGGCCAGACTACATCTTCTTCGGCCGCTTCGGCTACGACAACAAGCCCGAACCGCATCCGCGCAACCTGTCGCTCGGCAGATGGTGGGCCGACATGATCCAGATCCCGTGCATCGTCATGGCCGGATCCGACATCGCCTCGGTCGAAGCCGTGGGCGCCACAGGTGCCGAGTTCGTGGCGCTGTCGAGCGCCGTGTTTGCCGACGGCACCGATCCCAAGACAGCGGTCGCCACCGCCAACGCGCTGCTCGACGAGACCGCGCCGCGCTTCGAGGACTGACGTGCCCTCGGCGAGGCTTCCCCTCCAGGCTCTGCTTGCCGTGCTGATGGTCCAGGCGGCGGCCGCGGAGACCGTCCCGCTGCCGCAGCCCAAGCCGGAAATCGGCGTGCACACCGACAAGCCGATCGACAAGCCGCTGCCGCAACCCGCCACCACGGCCGAGCCGGCGCCGCTGCCGTCGGCCGACACGGTCAATCCCGACCGCTTCGGCGCAAAACCCGCCGACGCGGCCTATGGCGCTTTCCAGCGCGGTCTCTACAAGACAGCTTACAATCTGGCATTGGTCCGGGCGCAAAACGGCGATCCGGCGGCGCAGACCTTGGTGGCCGAGATCCTGTCGCGGGGGCTCGGTGTACCGGTCAATTCGGCGCAGGCGGCGAAATGGTACGCGCTGGCCGCCGAACAGGGTGTGCCGGAATCGCAGTTCCAGTATGCGCTGATGCTGCTCGACGGCCGCTATGTCAAAAAGGATGGAAAAGAGGCCTACGCCTTGATGCAGGCCGCCGCCGAAGCCGGCAACCGGCTGGCGCAATTCAATTTCGCGCAGATGCTGGTCCAGCAGGACCCCGGCGATGCCGGCATGGCCAAGGCGGTCTCCTACTATGAGCGCGCCGCCGCGACCGGCCTCGCCGACGCGCAATATGCGATGTCGCAGATCTACGCCAATGGCGTCGGCGGCAAGCCACGCGACGACGCCCAGGCAAGGCGCCTGCTGGCGCAGGCAGCCAGGCAGAACTACGACACCGCGCAGATCGATCTCGCCGCCTGGATGATCGAAGGCCGCGGCGGTGCGCGCGACCTGAAATCCGCCTTCGGCTGGATGAAGCAGGCGGCGGAGGGCGGCAATGTCGCCGCCCAGAACCGCCTGGCCAAGCTCTATATGCAAGGCATCGGCACCGATGCGGACCTTGTGCTTGCCGGCGCCTGGTACGTCGTCGCCCGCCGTGCCGGCCTCATCGACCCCCAGATGGACGACTTCCTGCAGGGGCTGGACGACGACCAGACCAAGCAGGCGCTGCAGAAGGCCAACCGGCTGCCTTGACGGCGGTTCTCGCGGTCATTGCAAGTGTAACCTCGGCTCCCCTCGCCTGGCACCGACCTGCCCGCTCCCTTGCCTCTTCTGGCGATTTGTGGTCTTGGGAGCCCGAAATCGCTTTCCCAGCGAACATCCCATACCGACGGCGTGGCCGTCATCATTCCGGATCATCTCATCATGGCCAAGATCAATGGCAACGAAATCCGTCCCGGCTATGTCATCGAGCATGATGGCGGCCTTTGGGTGGCGGTCAGGACCAACACCGTCAAGCCCGGTAAGGGCGGCGCCTACAATCAGGTCGAACTGAAGAACCTCATCAACGGCACCAAGCTCAACGAGCGCTTCCGCTCGGCCGAGACGGTCGAACAGATCCGGCTCGACCTGAAGGATTTTTCCTTCCTCTACGCGCAGGAAGACGCACTGGTGTTCATGGACACCCAGAGCTACGAGCATCTCGAATTGAACAAGGACTTCGTCGGCGATCGCGCCGCCTTCCTGCAGGACGGCATGATGGTGACGGTCCAGCTCTACGAAGAGCGGCCGATCGGCATTTCGCTGCCCGACTATGTGACGCTGACCATCACCGAGGCCGACCCGGTGGTGAAGGGTCAGACGGCGGCATCGTCCTACAAGCCGGCGATCCTGGAGAACGGCATCCGCGTCCTGGTGCCGCCCTTTATCGGCGCCGGCGAGCGCATCATCGTCGACACCAACGAAATCACTTACGTGCGCCGCGCCGACTGACGCATGTCGCCCAAAAGTGGCCCCGGTTCTGGGTCACCGACATGCATCGAGGCGGAGTTTAAAGCGCAGCACCGGGAAAAAGCACTATGGCACGCTCAGCCCTTCTCAACGTCATGGTCCAGGCCGCAATGAAGGCCGGCCGCTCGCTGTCGCGCGACTTCGGCGAAGTGCAGAACCTGCAGGTCTCGATGAAAGGCCCCGGCGACTATGTCAGCCAGGCCGACCGCAAGGCCGAGGACATCGTCTTTGCCGAACTGTCCAAGGCACGGCCGGGCTATTCCTTCCTGATGGAGGAGCGCGGTGCGGTCGAAGGCGACGACGGCCAGCATCGCTGGATCGTCGACCCGCTCGACGGCACCACCAATTTCCTGCACGGCATTCCGCTCTTTGCCGTTTCGATCGCGCTGGAGCGCCAGGGCCAGATCGTCGCCGGCGTCATCTACAATCCGGCGATGGACGAACTCTACACCTGCGAACGCGGCGGCGGCGCCTTCATGAACGACCGCCGCTTGCGCGTCGCTGGCCGCATCAAGCTGGTCGACACCGTGATCGGCTGCGGCATGCCGCATCTCGGCCGCGGCCACCACGGCAATTTCCTGGTCGAACTGCGCAACGTCATGGCCGAGGTTTCCGGGGTCCGCCGCCTCGGCTCCGCCTCGCTCGATCTTGCCTATGTCGCCGCCGGCCGCATGGATGGCTTCTGGGAAACCGGCCTGTCGGCCTGGGACATCGCCGCCGGGCTGCTTTTGATCCGCGAGGCGGGCGGCTTCGTCTCCGACATGGACGGCGGCCAGGACATGCTCGACAACGGTTCGGTCGTCGCCGGCAACGAGGTCATCCAACGCGCTTTGCTTAAGGCCGTCAAGAAGCCGCTCTCGGCGCGCTGACAGGCACGCCGCGCTGATGCGCCGCAGTCGCAAAACCGCAACGAAAGCTTGAAATACTGCCCGGCATGCGCCCAAATTGGAGGGCGCGGTGCAGGAACCCGGCTTAGTGAGAGACAACGAACCCTACCCCGATATCCCGTTCATCGGACGCTGGCACTATTCGCGTGCCGAGATGATCGCAGACGGTGTCGTCCACGCGGTCGGCATCGTGCTGGCGATATCGGCCGGTTCCGCACTGCTTGCGCTGGCGGCGTTTCGTGTCGGACCGGGCGAATACATCGCCGCCGCCTTCTACGTGGTTTCGCTGCTCACCGTGCTCTCGGTGTCGATGACCTACAATCTGTGGCCGGTGTCGTCTCCGGCAAAATGGGTGTTGCGGCGTTTCGACCACGCCGCGATCTATCTGCTGATCGCCGCGACCTATACGCCTTTTCTGGCGCAGCTCGAAGGCTCGCCGCTGGCGCGCTGGATGATCGTGCTGGTCTGGACCGCGGCAGTGCTGGGCATTGCCATCAAGGTGTTCTTTCCCGGCCGTTTCGACCGGCTGGCGATCGGCTTCTATCTTGCCATCGGCTGGAGCGGCATCATCCTGGTCAAGCCGCTTGTCCAGACGCTGCCGACGACATCGATAGCGCTGATCGTCGCCGGCGGCATTGTCTATTCCTGCGGCGTCATCTTCTTCGCCTGGAAGGGGCTGCGCTTCCACAACGCGCTGTGGCACGGTTTCGTCGTCACCGGCGCCGGCCTGCATCTGGCCGCCATGGTCGACTGTCTGGTCATCAATCGCCTCTGACACTATCGACGCGGCAATATTGCCAAGCGCCATTCAATTTGGTCACAATTCCGTTTAGAGTCGCGGTTTACGTGATCGGCGGCGGCATCGGAAACGGGGCACGGATGGCTTTTCTCAGATCCTTCGGCATGGGCAGACGTTCTGATGTCCTGATCTACGACCCGCATAAACTATCGAGCCCGCAGGTCTTTTTGCTGACCATGGTGATCTTCCTGGTCATCGTCGCCTTCATCGCCGCCATTCTGACCCGACAAATCTCGACCGCCTTTGGCAGCAATCCCGGCCTCAATGGCCTGATCGTCGGCGTGCTGGTGGTCGGCATCCTTTTGGCCTTCGCCCAGGTCGGGCGACTGTTTCGCGAAGTGCGCTGGGTCAACTCCTTCCGTGCCGGCTCTGAGACGACCGAACCGGTGCTGCTGGCGCCGATGAAGGCGATGATCGGCCGTTCCTCGGCGATGGCCTTCTCGACCAGTTCGATGCGCACCATGCTCGATTCCATCGCCACCCGCCTCGACGAAAGCCGCGACACCTCGCGCTATCTCGTCGGCCTGCTGGTGTTCCTCGGCCTGCTCGGCACCTTCTGGGGCCTGTTGAACACCATCGGCTCGATCCGCGAGACCATCGAATCGCTCGATCCCGGCACCGGTGACGCCGCCGCGGTGCTCGATTCCCTGAAGCAGGGGCTTTCCGCGCCGCTGGCCGGCATGGGCACGGCCTTCTCGTCCTCGCTGTTCGGCCTCTCCGGCTCGCTGGTGCTCGGCTTCCTCGACCTGCAGGCCGGCCGCGCCCAGACGCGCTTCTACACCGAACTGGAAAACTGGCTGTCCTCGGTGACCGACCTGTCGTCGGACATCGTCGTCGCCGACCCGGCCAAGACCGAATCCTCCGACGAGATCCGGGTGCTGTCGGAACGGCTGCGCAGCATGCAGGAGAATGGCGGCGGCTCCAACCCGCGCGTCGCCACCGCCATGGCCAATCTCGCCGACGGCATTTCCGGCCTGGTCAAGAACATGCGCTCGGAACAGCAGATCATGCGCGACTGGGTCGAAGCCCAGTCCGACGAGCAGAAGGCGATGCGCAACACACTGGAAAAGATCGCCGATGCCCTGAAGAAGCCCGGAGTGCACTGAAGTGGCACTCGCCAGGGGCCGGCGCACCGATCGCCGCATCGACTACTGGCCGGGCTTCGTCGACGCGCTGTCGACGTTGTTGCTGGCAATCATGTTCCTGCTCACGGTCTTCGTGCTGGCGCAGTTCCTGCTGGGACGCGAAATCTCCGGCAAGGATACGGCACTCTCGCGCCTCAACTCCCAGATCAACGAACTGACGCAGTTGCTGGCGCTGGAGCGCTCGACGGCGCAGGACAAGGATGACTCGCTGGCCAATCTGCAGGCATCGCTGTCGGCGGCGGAAGCGGAAAGGAGCCGGCTCCAGCAGTTGCTGGCGCAAGGTGCGGGCGCCGGCGACGCCGCCAACCAGCGCGCCGCGGCGCTCGGCGGCGAACTCGACAGCCAGCGCCAGATCAGCCAGCAGGCACTGAGCCAGGTCGAGATCCTCAACCAGCAGATCGCGGCACTGCGCAAGCAGATCGGCGCGCTCGAGGATGCGCTCAACGTCTCCGAAATCCGCGACCGCGATTCAAACACCAAGATCGCCGACCTCGGCCGTCGCCTCAACGTCGCACTGGCACAGCGCGTGCAGGAGTTGAACCGCTACCGCTCCGACTTCTTCGGCCGCTTACGCGAAATCCTCGCCGACCGCGAGAACATCCGCATCGTCGGCGACCGCTTCGTCTTCCAGTCGGAAGTGCTGTTCCCGACCGGCTCCGAGGTGATCAACGATGCCGGCAAGGTCGAGATGAAAAAACTCGCCGACGCCATCATCGAGCTGCAGAAGGAAATCCCGCCCGAGATCAACTGGGTGCTGCGCGTCGACGGTCATACCGACAACAAGCCGCTCTCCGGCGCCGGCCGTTACCGCGACAATTGGGAGCTGTCGACGGCCCGTTCGACCTCGGTGGTGAAATTCCTGATCGAGAACGGCGTGCCGGCCAACCGCCTCGTCGCCGCCGGTTTCGGTGAGTTCCAGCCGCTCGATCCCGCCGACACCGAAGAGGCGCGCAACAAGAACCGCCGTATTGAACTGAAGCTCACCGAACGTTGATCCATCATCACGCGAACTCACGCGAACTTGTTCGTCGGCTCAACTCTAGGGCGCATATCGAGGCCGGCAAGGCCTGAAAAGATTATCTTTTTTTAATTACACATTGTCGCGGGGCGGTCCTAGCTTGCCGCCCGGGCCGAGAACCGCCGGCGATGAATCCCCCTCATCGCGACGCGACGGAACCGGACGGCCCAAGGCCGGAAGGCAGGCGGACAACCGCCGCTTTCCTCTACAAGAGGAGACGCGTGATGCGCTCTTTCAAGACCTCGCTTAGAACTGCTACACTCACGGCGTTCCTCATCGCCGTTCCGCTTGCCGGTGCCTATGCCGCGGGCCATCACAAGGGCGCTCTCGACGCGACCGATCCGACCGACATGACTGGCCCGCGGTCGAGGCGCTTATCGCACAGGTGCAGGGCGTCCGGCAGGGCATCGTGGACGCAAGACAGGCCAACAACATCACCCCGGCCGTGGCGGAACGCCTGGAAATGCGCACGGCCCACATCAGTCAGGCGGCAGAGAAAGTCGCCGCGTCCTATCATGGCAGGATACCGGCCGCGCAATACCATGACCTGTTGCGTCGTCTCGACAATGTCGACCAGCGGTTGATGATCGATACCGGCAGTGGTTTCCTGATCGGCGACGGCGCCGACGGCGGCAATTACCCGAACGGCTAAACGGTCCAAGAGGACGGCTGAAACGGTCCAAGTGGAAGGGACCGCCTGACGCCTTCGGGGGCCTCCCGCGGGCGTCCTTTTTACCAGCCGAGCCACACCGCGATCAGGGCAGCCGCCGCCGGCACGGTCTGGATGAACAGGATCTTGCGCCCGACCGTTGCCGCGCCATAGAGGCCGGCAATGGCCACGCAAGCCAGAAAGAAGACTTTGACCTGGAAACCGGCCGCACCAAGGTATAACCCCCAGATGAGCCCGGCGGCGAGGAACCCGTTGTAGAGTCCCTGATTGGCGGCGAGCACTTTCGAGGCACTGGCGAATTCCCGGGTCAGGTTGAAAGCCTTGTGTCCGCGCGGCGTGTCCCACAGCACCATCTCCAGATAGACGATGTAGGCATGGATCAAGGCCACCAGCCCGACCAGGATGTTGCCGATCATTTTTTCCCCCCTTGATGTGTTGCCGGCAGCATTTCATGCGCGGCCTCGCCTGCGCAAGGTGCATCTGCTGGACGGCGTCTGAGGGTTGCCAACGCCTTTGCGTTGGTATCTTTTCGCGCCGTCCCCAATCACGGAAGCCGCCATGTCCTTTCAGAAACTCGATAATCTCGGCCACAAGCTCGAAGCACTCGAGCATGCGCTGGCCATCCTCGGTGCCGACGAGGCCACCCACATGGCCGTCGGCGGCGGCGAGAAGCGTGCCGAGGCGATGTCGGCACTGGCCGGCATGTATCACACCAGGGCAACGGCGCCGGAGATAGCAGACTGGATCGCCGCGGCAGAGCAGGAAGCGTTGGGTGAAGAGCAGCGCACCGCGGTCTCGGAACTGCGGCGCCAATATACCAACCTGACCTGCCTGCCGGTCGAATTCGTCGAACGCCAGACGACCGCGCGCATGCGTTGCGAGCAGCTGTGGCGCGGCCTGCGCGGCAAGAACGACTGGGCAGGCTTCCAGCCGGCGCTGGAGGGCGTCGTGGCGCTGGTGCGCGAGGAGGCGGCGCTGCGTGCCGATGTGCTCGACCTAGCCCCCTATGACGCGCTGATGGAGCAATACGACCCCGGCAACCGCACCGCCGACATCACGCCAGTCTTCACCGACCTGAAGGCTTTCCTGAAAAGCTTCGTGCCGGAGGCGCTGGCGGTCCAGGACGCGCGGCTGCGCAAGCGCCCGCTGAAGCCGCTCTCAGGCACCTATGCGATCGACCGGCAGCGCGAGCTCGGCCTTGCCATGATGGCGGCGGTCGGCTTCGACCTGACACACGGGTCGCTGTCGGTGTCGCACCATCCTTTCTGCGGCGGCGTGCCGAGCGACGTGCGCATCACCACCCGCTACAAGACGTCCGACTTCCTGTCGGCGCTGATGGGCGTGCTTCACGAGACCGGCCATGCGCTCTACGAACAGAACCTGCCCAACGCATGGTCGCACTGGCCGCTCGGCAAGGCGCGCGGCATGGCCGTGCATGAAAGCCAGAGCCTGTTCGTCGAAAAACAGCTCGGCCGCAACCCGGCCTTCTGGAACTGGGCGCTGCCGGTGGTTGAAAAGCATCTCGGTGAGGCCTGGTCGCTCGACGATATCCTGCCGCATGTGCATCGCGTCGAGCGCGGCCTGATCCGTGTCGATGCCGACGAGGTGACCTACCCCCTGCATGTCATCCTGCGCTACGAACTGGAGCAGGAGCTCGTCGCGGGCCGGCTGGAGGTCGCCGACCTGCCCGAAGCCTGGGACGCCAAGATGCGCGATTACCTCGGTCTTTCCACCATCGACAATCCGGCCGACGGGCCGATGCAGGACGTGCATTGGCCAGGGGCCGCCTTCGGCTATTTCCCCTCCTATACGCTGGGCGCGATGATGGCGGCGCAGCAATGGGCGGCGCTGACGCGGGATCATCCTGCCGCCGATGGCGATCTCGCCAAAGGCAATTTCGAGGCGATCAACGAGTGGCGCCGCCAAAAGATCTGGTCGCAGGGATCACGCTGGTCGACGCCGGACCTGCTCGAACGCGCCACCGGCGAAAAGCTCAACGCCACCTATTTCGTGAACCATCTGAAGCAGCGCTACGGAGCCGGGTAGAGCGGCACATCAGGACGTAGTTGGTTCTGCCTACTCCGCCGCGCCCCTGAAAGCACTGGCGCCGGTTTCGAACTGCAGCTTGGCCAGCCGCGCATAGATGCCGCCCTTGGCGACAAGGCTTTGATGCGTGCCTTCCTCGACGATCGAGCCGCCATCCATGACCAGGATCCTGTCGGCCTTCAGCACCGTTGCCAAGCGGTGGGCGATGACGATCGTGGTGCGGCCCTGCATTAGCCGTTCCAGCGCCGTCTGCACCAGCGTCTCGCTTTCGGCGTCGAGGGCGGAGGTGGCCTCGTCGAGCAGCAGGATCGGGGCGTCGCGCAGGATGGCGCGGGCGATCGCAACCCGCTGGCGCTGGCCGCCTGACAGCGTCACGCCGCGCTCACCGACCTGGCTGTCATAGCCTTTTTCCAGCTTGAGGATGAATTCATCGGCAAGTGCATCCTTCGCCGCCGTCTCGATTTCGGCCTTGCTGGCTCCCGGCCGGCCGAAACCGATATTGTCACGCGCGCTTGCCGCGAAAATGGTGACGTCCTGCGGCACGATCGCGATGCGCTGGCGGACCGAAACGGGATCGGCCTCGCGCACGTCGACACCATCGATCAGGATCTTGCCTGTTTCGGGATCGTAGAAGCGCAGGATCAGTGAAAACACCGTGCTCTTGCCGGCCCCTGACGGCCCGACGATCGCCACCGTCTCGCCCGGCATGACCTGAAAGCTCAAGCCGTGCACGGCGGCGCGGTCGGGCCTTGCCGGGTAGGAGAAGGAGACATTGTCGAAGACGATCGCGCCCTTGGCGACGGCCGGCAGCGGCTTCGGATCGGCGGGAGCCTGGATCGCCGGCTTCTCGGCCAGGATCTCGGTCAGCCGTTCGGCGGCACCCGCCGCTTGCGCAAGCTCGCCCCACACTTCCGAGAGTGCGCCCAGCGCGCCGGCGGCGAACACCGAATAGAGCAGGAACTGGCCGAGCGTACCCGGCGATATCGAGCCTTCGAGCACGTCGCGCGAGCCGAACCACAGCACCGCCACAACGGACGAGAAGATGGTGAAAATGGCGAAGAAGGTAAGGAAGGAGCGCGCGAAGATCGAGGAGCGCGCTGCTTCGAAGGCGGCTTCCACCGCGGCCGAGAAATGCCCGGTGACCAGCTTTTCATTGGTGAAGGCCTGCAGCGTGCGCACCGCGCCGATCTGCTCGCTGGCATAGGCGGTGGCATCGGCCAGCGTATCCTGCGCCTGGCGTGATTTGCGCCGCACCGAACGGCCGAAAGCGACCAGCGGCAGCACGATGACGGGTATCGCTGCGATGACCAGGCCCGACAGTTTCGGACTGGTGATGACCATCATCCCCACCGCGCCAAGACCAAGGATTACGTTGCGCAGCGCCACCGAGGCCGTCGCTCCGACCGCCGACTTGACCTGCGTCGTGTCGGCGGCAAGCCGCGACACGATCTCGCCCGACTGGGCGGTGTCGAAAAAGGCAGGCGACAGCGTCGTCACATGGGCAAACACATCGCGCCGGATATCGGCGACGACGCGCTCGCCCAGCGTGATGACGAAATAGTAGCGGCCGGCCGATGCCGCCGCCAGCAGGGCGGCCATCGCCACCAGCGCTGCGAAATATTCGGCGATGAAGGTGGTGCTGGCCGACGAGAAGCCATGATCGATCATGCGTCGCACCGCCAGCGGCAGCGCCAGCGTGGTTGCCGCCGCGATGACCAGCGAGATGATGGCGCCGACGACCAGTGTGCGATAGTGCGTGATGTACGGGAACAGGCGCCGGAGCGGCTTGAGCGAACGCCGGCGCTCGTCTGCGCTGGTGATTTGCGCCATCCCGATGTTTCCTCCAGCCGCCCTTGGGGTCTACGCCTCAATATGCGCTTGCCGCGGCCTTGTGATTCAATTCCGGCTGATGTATAGGCTCGCCGACCGTTTTAGAAGCCGTGGCTCCTCAATAGCTGCGGCTTCGAGTTTTAAAAAGAGGCGCATCGACGCAGGCTTATGCCCGTCGGCAGCGCCGGCAAGCCAGGAACCGAGCCATGAAGAGCGCTATTCATCCCGACTACCACACCATCAAGGTCGTCATGACCGATGGCACCGAATACACGACCCGTTCGACCTGGGGCAAGGAAGGCGATACGATGAACCTCGATATCGACCCGACCACCCACCCGGCCTGGACCGGCGGCCAGCAGACCCTGCTCGACCGCGGCGGCCGCCTGTCGAAGTTCAAGAAGCGTTTCGAAGGTTTCGGCATTTAGGCCAAACGACCTTTCGCAGATCAAAACCCGCCTCCGTGGCGGGTTTTTTGTTGCGGCGCGGCGCTACTCGGCCAGCAATTCCCTTAGCGCCATGCGCTTGTAGGCGGCGACCAGCCTGTCGCCCTCCTGGCGCTCGACGGAGATCGCCAGCCGCATGGCGGCCTCGCCCATCTGCCAGACCAGAAACGCCGTGGTGTCCAGTGTCGCCGGATCGACCGCCGGCCGCAGCCGTTTCAGCACCGCGGTGAGGAATTCGGCGTTGGCGCGGCTGTCGGCGAGTTCGAGTTGGCGCAGCGCCTTGTCGGCCTGCGTGCCCGACCAGATGTCGCGCATCACCGGTTCGGCCAGGAACAGCCGGTAATAGATGTCGACTAACTCTGAAAACGCGGACTGCAGGCCTTCGGCGTCGCTGACACTAGCCAGTGCTGCCGAAATGCAGGACTGGCTTTCGGCGGTGTAGCGCTCGGCCAGCGCCCAGATGATCGCCCGCTTGTCCGGAAAGAACTGGTAGAGCGACCCGATCGACACCCCTGCCCGTTCCGCCACCTCCCCCATGCGCATGGCATCGCTGCCTTGCTCGCCGATCAGCGCCGAGGCAGCCGCCAGCATGCGCTCGACCCGCTCGCGGCTGCGCTGCTGGCTCGGCGCGCGGCGCGGTGAAGCAACCTGCTCCCGCGGGGAGACCGGCGCGGCCGTGTCTTCCATGACTGACTCCAATGCCAGCAAAATCGCTTGACTCGCAAAATACGAGGGTTTATCACGTTTTGCAAATGTGAGGATTATTCATGTTTTGACGCGAAGGAAAACACAACGGGCATATGGAGCAAATGACATGATCGCGAAACTTCTTCCCACCCTCATCTTCATTGCCGCACTCGGCTCAGGCGTCGTCGGCGGCGTCTTCTTTGCTTTCTCCAGCTTCGTCATGCCGGGCCTCGCCCGCATGCCGGCCGCAAGCGGCATTGCCGCGATGAATTCGATCAATGTCACAGCTGTAACCCCGCTGTTCATGACAGCGCTGTTCGGCACGGCGCTCGTCTGCATCGTTGTCGCCATCGGTGCGGTGATTGGCTGGAGCCAGCCGGGTTCGCTCTGGCTGATTGCCGGCAGCCTGCTCTATCTCATCGGCATCGTGGTGGTGACGATGATCTTCAACGTCCCGCTGAACGATGCGCTCGCCGCCGTCGATCCAGCCAGCAGCAATGGCGCAGCCCTGTGGCCACGCTACCTCAATGAATGGGTAATGTGGAACCATGTCCGCGCCATCAGCGGCATGGCCGCGCTGGCATCCTTCTGGTTCGCCACGCGTTGACGACGATGGAGCGACCGATGAAGGATCAATACGCAAATATGGCCTTCGGCATGGCAATCGGAGTTGGTGTCGGTGCCGCGATCGGCACCGCTCTGGATGACCTTCCGATGGGCGTTGCCGTGGGTATTGCGATTGGCGCCGCCTTCGGTGCGTGGCCACGCAAGTGACGGCAGCGCCGGCGGCCTCTACGCCTTTGTCTTCCGATCGGAATGACCGAGGTCGCGATCCGGGTCGATGACGTCGCGGACCAGTTGCTTCAGTTTGGCCGCGTCCGGAAAACCGCCGTCGCGCTTGCGGTCCCAGACCAGCACGTCATTGCAGCTGATGGTGAAGATGCCCCCAGTGCCGGGCACCAATGTCACCTCGCCGAGATCGGTGCCGAAGGTCGACAGCAGTTCCTGAGCCATCCAGCCGGCGCGCAGCAGCCAATGGCACTGCGTGCAGTAGGTGATGCGGATGGCGGGGAGTATCTGCTCGCTCATGCCGGGCTTCCGCTCATGCCGCGCTGAGCTTGGCCATGGTCTCGTCGTCGACTTCAAAGTTGGCGTAGACGCTCTGCACGTCGTCGTCGTCCTCGAGCGTGGCAACCAGCTTCATCAGCGACTGTGCCCGGTCCTCGTCGACCGGAACATTGTTTTGCGGCTTCCAGATCAGCTTCACCGATTCCGCCTCGCCGAGTGCGCCTTCCAGCGCCTTCGAGACCTCGCCGAGATTTTCGAAGGCGCAATAGATCGTGTGGCCTTCCTCATCCGACTCGACATCATCGGCGCCGGCTTCGATTGCCGCGTCCATGACCTTGTCGGCACTGCCTGCGGAGGCCGGATAGTAGATTTCGCCGGCACGGTCCCACATGAACGACACCGAGCCGGTTTCACCGAGCGCTCCGCCGGCCTTGGTAAAGGCGGCGCGCACATTCGACGCCGAACGGTTACGGTTGTCGGTCAGCGCTTCGACGATGACCGCGACGCCGCCCGGGCCATAGCCCTCATACCGCACGGCTTCGTAGTTCTCGGCGTCGCCCATCGAGGCCTTGTTGACGGCACGCTGGATGTTGTCCTTCGGCATCGACACCGCCTTGGCGTTCTGGATCGCAAGGCGCAAGCGCGGGTTCATCGATGGATCGGGCGTCCCGCTCTTGGCGGCGACGGTGATTTCGCGCGCCAGCTTGGAAAACATTTTCGACCGCACCGCATCCTGGCGGCCCTTGCGGTGCATGATGTTCTTGAACTGTGAATGGCCGGCCATGGCACCCCTGTCGTCTTCTCGGCTAGAGCATCCCGAAGCGAAGTGATCTGACCTCGTCTGCCGCAATGCCCGAATTCAAAATTTCAGAGCGTCCCAGGTGCAACTCGTGGAAGCACGACGTTCTCTGTCGGAATGGCCGGCTTATAGATAAATCGGCTCAATTCGTCCAGCCGCACCGCGCAAGACATGGCACTGCATGGCATGCTGCGACCGCTCACGCCTCGAGATCCGACTTCAGCCGGTCGATGATGCTGAGCGCATGACCGGCATACTGGCTGATCCAGCGATCATGGATCTGCTTGATCGGCAGCGCGTTGAGATGGTTCCAGCGCTCGCGGCCGTCGCGCCGCGCAACGATCAGGTCGGCCTCCTCCAATACCTTGAGATGCAGCATGACGGTGCAGCGATCGATGTCGGGAAAGGCCTCGCACAGCATGCCGGTCGTCCTCGGCGCGTCCTTCAGCTGATCCAGTATTTCACGCCGGCGCGGATGCGCCAGCGCCTTGAAAACATTGTCGTCTTGCGATCGGCTTGACATGTTATCTTTCTATAACATATTGTTGGGCCGATCAAGGGAAGGAGTTGTGGATATGTCACTTGGATTCAGTGTTTCCGGACGCATCGGCAAGCCGGTCGCCGACGTCTTCGACGCGGTCGTCAATCCAAAGAAACTGAGCGGCTACTTCACCACGATCGGCGGCGCCAGCGCCCCGCTGGAAGCTGGCACCGGCGTCGTCTGGTGGGGCAAGGTGCCGGTCGAGGTCGACGAAGTGGTCAAGGACAGCCGCATCGTGCTGCGCTGGGATGCCACCGACGCCGACGGCAAACCCGCCTACAAGACCCGTATCGAGATGAATTTCGAGCCGCTGGACGATGGCGGCACCTTCGTCACCATCGCCGAGAGCGGTTGGCAGGAAGGCGCGGTCGGCCTGAAGAAGTCCTACCTCAATTGCGAGGGCTGGTCGCAGATGCTGGCCTGCATGAAGGCCTATGTCGAATACGGCATCAATTTGCGCGACGGCTACTATCGCAGCGAGATGAAGGGCGAACCCGCCAACGAGACCAATATCTGAGCCACCATGGGGAGGATGGAGATCCGCGATGAAGAAAGTAACGCCATTCCTGATGTTCGAGGGCAAGGCCGAAGAGGCAATGACGCTCTATTGCGAGACCATTCCCGGCAGCGGCGTCCTTGACGTCACAAATTACGGCCCCGGCGAAGATGGCCCGGACGGAACGGTCAAGCTGGCGCGCGTGTCGATCGCTGGCCTGGAAGTCATGGTCTTCAACAGCCCCGTGCACCACGCCTTCACGTTCACGCCGTCGGTCTCGCTCTATGTGGACTGTTCCTCAGAAGAGGAGCTGAACCGAATTGTCGAGACACTGGCCAAGGACGGTGGGTTTCTGATGCCGCCCGACAGTTACGGCTTCAGCCGCCGTTTCGCATGGCTCAACGACAGGTTCGGGGTCTCCTGGCAGATCAATCTCGCATGACTGGTCTGGGCAAGGGCGACCAACAACAGCTGAACACGACAACGGAGCCAGCTATGACCACGAAAATCACCGGCGGCATCAACATCGCCATGAAGGTGCCGCCGCACCAGTATCAGGCGACGATCGCCTTCTACCGCGACGTCGTCGGCCTGAAGCCTTTCACGGACAAGGCGCCGGCCATCGGCTTCGAGCTTGGCCCCAACCGTCTGTGGATCGACGAGGCGCCGATGATGAGCCACGCCGAAGTGTGGCTGGAACTGTTCACCAAGGATTTCCCCATGGCTGCGGATCATTTAGCCAAGGCTGGCGTTGTGCGTTGCGATGCCATCGAGCCCCTGGGCGAGGGCTTCCGCGGCGGCTGGATCACCAACCCCGCCAATATCATCCACATGCTGCGCGAACCGGACGCCTGGTGAGCGCCAAGCCACGAAAGGAGCATCCGATGGACATCCAGAAAAACCGACCGCCGAAGCCGGCATGCTGATCCGGCGGCCTGTCGCCGAGGTGTTCGAGGCCATCGTCGACCCCGCCATTACAACGAAATTCTGGTTCACTCATGGCAGCGGCCGGCTGGACAGCGGCAAGCAGATCCGCTGGGAATGGCGCATGTACGGCGTGTCGACGACGGTCGACGTCAGCGAGATCGTCGCGAACGAAAAGATCGTCATGCAATGGAGCGATCCGCCGACCACGGTGGTCTGGACCTTCACCGAAATGCCCGACGAGACGACTTTTCTCGAGGTTCGCAATTTCGGCTTTGCCGGCAATGGCGACGAGCAGGTGAAAGAGGCCGTCGGCTCAACCGGCGGCTTCACGCTGGTACTGGCCGGCGCCAAGGCGTGGCTGGAACAGGGCCTGACGCTCGGCCTGATCGGCGACCGTCACCCGAAGGGCGTGCCGGCTAACTAAATCGGATCAACCTCGCCGCTTTTCCTGTTCGGTCACATGATGGCGAAGTACGCGATTGATTTCGGTTTGATAGCCACCGCCTCCGACATGTTCCTTAAACCAGGATAGCACATCGGCATCGAGCCTAATGGTGACCGGCTGCTTGAGTGGTCGGTAAAGATGTCCACGGCGAGCATGAATCCAGTTCTCGGCCGGAGCTTCTGGAATGTCCGAGGTATCAATCTCGCTGTCGGGCAAATCGGCCAGCTTGGCAAGTTGATTGCGCAGATCCTGGCTAAGGTCCTTCCTGTTCATAGCGCTTCCTTTCATGCGTTGTCGCTTTCCGAGCACCAACGATCCGAACCCGTTCTTCATCTTCGCGACCGGGGTAGGTATGCACAACCAGCAATACCGCGACAGCCTCAATCATCCCGATCGCGTGCCATCGTTGCTCACCATCTTCAAACCGGTCAGGCACGATGAGATGGAGCGGATCATCGAACACCTTTCGTGCAAGATCAAAGGCGATGCCGTGCTTGGCAAGATTGCGCCTCGCTTTTTCAGGATCCCATTCAAACTGCAAAGTAGCACCATCGACTACAGTATTGTATGTACAAATCCGTAAAAGTCAATCCAAACGCGGCATGCGCCCAAGCCCAAGCTCAGTGCCCGCCACCCGATTTCGCCTTCCTACGTCGCCGCGCCAGCATGTTGAGTCCCTCGACCAATGCCGAAAAGCCCATCGCCGCATAGATGTAGCCCTTGGGCACATGGTAGCCCATGCCGTCTGCGATCAGTGTCATGCCGATCATCAGAAGGAAGCCCAGCGCCAGCATGACAATGCTCGGGTTCTTGGCGATGAAGTTGGCCAGCGGCCCGGCCGCCAGCATCATCACGCTCACCGCCACGATCACGGCGATGTACATGATGGCGATCTCGTCGGTCATGCCGACGGCGGTGATGATCGAATCGATCGAGAAGACCAGGTCGAGCAGCAGGATCTGGAAGATCGCGCCGGCAAGGCTGATCTGCAGCGTCTCGCCCATCATCGTATCCTTGTGGTCGTCGGGATCGACCGTGTGATGGATCTCCTTGGTCGCCTTCCAGACCAGGAACAGGCCGCCGGCAATCAGGATCAGGTCGCGCCAGGAAAAACCGTGGCCGAAGGCCGTGAACACCGGCGTGGTCAGCTGGACGATGATCGAAATGGTGGCCAGCAGCACCAGCCGCATGATCAGCGCCGCCGAGATGCCGAGCCGGCGGGCACGGGCCCGTTGTGCTTCCGGCAGCTTGTTGGTCAGGATCGAGATGAAGATCAGGTTGTCGATGCCGAGCACGACCTCGAGCACAATCAGCGTCAGCAGCGCGACCCAGGCGGTCGGGTCGGACACGAATTGGAAATGCGGCGCCAGGAATTCGATGAGCTGCATGGAGGTCGTCCCCTCTTTTAACGATCTAGAGCAGTGTCGCCGGCAGTTAGGTACTAAGCGTGCCTATATCAATGTCAGGACCAGAAGGACGGTGCGGTTTCTTCCAGCCGTGGCCCGCGACGAAACGGCGCGATCCGCTCGGTCAGCCCTGTGCGGTCGGAAATATCGACGCCAACGCCGCACAAGGTCGCCGGTCCGGTCGCCGCCTCGAAGCGGCCTTTCGGCACCTTCGACAGGAACCGGTTGAGCGGCTCCTCCTTGTCCATGCCGAGCGAGGAATCGTAGTCCCCGCACATGCCGGCGTCGGACATATAACCGGTGCCGCCGTTGAGGACCTGGTGATCGCCGGTCGGCTGGTGGGTGTGGGTGCCGACGACGAGGCTGGCGCGGCCGTCGACGAAATGCGCGAAGCACATCTTTTCCGAGGTCGCCTCGGCGTGGAAGTCGATAATCACGGCATCCGCCTGCTCGCCGAGCGGACAGGCGGCAAGCTCGCGTTCGCCGGCCTGGAACGGATCGTCGAGCTCGGGATGCATGAACACCCGGCCCATGATGTTGGCGACCAGCACGCGCGCGCCGCTCCTGGCGATATAGACACCGGAGCCGCGCCCGGGCGTGCCCTTGGGAAAGTTGGAGGGACGCAGGAAGCGCTCTTCGCGCGGCGCGAAGGCGAGCGCGTCGCGTTGGTCCCAGACATGGTTGCCGGTGGTGACGACATCAGCACCAGCGGCGATCGTCTCGCGAAAGATATCTTCGGTGATGCCGAAGCCGCCCGCGGCGTTCTCGCCATTGACGATGACGAAATCGAGTTTGAAGTCGGAGATCAGGCCGGGCAGTTGTTCCCACACCGCCGTCCGTCCTGTCTTTCCAACCATGTCACCGAGGAAGAGAAGTCTCATATGATCCCGCACCGAAGGTCAGCGAAAGCTGCATGACGCCAGTGAAGATCATGCGTCCCTTGTACTTATCTACAATTTTGGCGCGAAGCGGCGCAACCCGCTCTCGGTCAGTATTTCCGGAATGACGACGTCATGTTCCTCATCCGGCACCATTGCCACCTCCTGGCAGTCGAAGGCGATGCCGACCAGCCGCGGCGGCTGTCCCTTGTCGATCAGCTTGGCGATGGCGCGGTCGTAATAGCCGGCACCATAGCCGATGCGATGGCCGCGCGCATCGAAAGCGGCGAGCGGCACCAGCATCACAGAGGGGTCGAGCACCTCGGCTTCCTCGTGAGGGCCGACCGTGCCGAAACCCATCTCGACCATCGGCGCGCCGCGCACCAGTTCGCGAAAGACGATGGTGGTCTTGTCGAGAATGGCCGGCAGGCAAAGCCGCGCGCCCTTTTCACGCAAGGCAAACATCAACGGCCGAACGTCGACTTCGGAACGCATCGGCCAGAAGCCGGAAACGATCTGGCCCGGCTCGACGTGGAGGAGATCGCGTGCCGTCTCGGCCATTTCAAGCGCGACCTCCACCCGCCAGAATTCATCGAGCGCATCGCGGCGTCCGAGGGCCTCACGGCGAAGCTGCTTTTTCAGGTCTTTGAGAGAGGTCATTCAGCCAGGCTAGAAAAGGTCAGATCTGGATGGAGTTTTGGGAGCGACGTTTTCCACCGCAATCATCCACCGAAATGCGGGACGCGTGGCAATAAGTGACGATCCACACAACCGGTGGAGAGAGCGATCCCGGGAACCTACAAAGTAGGTGGGCGCCGTGTGAGAAAACCCACGGGTCTTCCCAGGGACAGCTCCCTAAGGATCGTTAAGGCCCCGGGGAAAATGTTCTCCTGCCGGGAAGCACAGACCGTCCCGCCCAATATAGGCTGCCGGCCGGCTAAGCGCCAGTGAGACGGGCATATGTTTCCATCAGGGTTCAAGCCCATTCGTCGCGGCCGGCGCACCCTTGCACAGGGTGAGCCGCGTCCTTACGGTTGCCATGATCAACCGAGGAGCAAGAATGCGTTTCGAAGGCACGGCGGCCTATGTCGCCGACAAGGATCTGATGGTGGCCGTCAACGCGGCGATCGCGCTGGAGCGGCCCTTGCTGGTCAAGGGCGAGCCAGGCACCGGCAAGACGGAGCTGGCCCGCCAGGTGGCGTCAGCACTTGGCCTCGACCTCATCGAATGGCACGTCAAGTCGACCACCAGGGCGCAGCAGGGCCTTTACGAATATGACGCCGTCTCGCGCCTGCGCGACAGCCAGCTTGGTGACGAGCGCTTCAACGACATCAGGAACTACATCAAGCGCGGCAAGCTCTGGGAGGCGTTCGCCGCCGGCAGGAAGGTCGTGCTTTTGATCGACGAGATCGACAAGGCCGACATCGAATTCCCCAACGACCTCCTGCAGGAACTCGATCGGATGGAGTTCTTCGTCTACGAGACCGGCGAAACCATCCGCGCCGCCGTCAGGCCGATCGTCATCATCACCTCCAACAACGAGAAGGAGTTGCCGGACGCGTTCCTGCGCCGCTGCTTCTTCCACTACATCCGCTTTCCCGACGTCGACACGCTGCATAGAATCGTCGATGTCCACTATCCCGGCATCAAGCAGAACCTGGTGCGCGCGGCGCTGACCCAGTTCTACGAAATCCGCGACGTGCCCGGCTTGAAGAAGAAGCCGTCGACCTCCGAGGCGCTCGACTGGATAAGGCTGCTGGTCGCCGACGACATCGCGCTGGAAGATCTGCGCGCCGATCCGAAGAACGCCCTGCCCAAGTTGCATGGCGCATTGCTGAAGAACGAGCAGGACGTGCATTTGTTCGAGCGGCTGGCGTTCATGGCACGAAGGCAGCAATAGGTAGCAGCAGCGCTTTCGCTTCTGTGGACCGTTGCCAGCAGCCGAACAGGCAGGCAGCCTCGGCCAAACCTTCAGAGGAGATGACATGGCTGAGATTATCGTCCGCCCGCTCGCGCAGTCCGACCGCGCCGATTGGCGGCGGCTGTGGACCGACTACCTCACCTTCTATGAGACGAAGCTGCCGGAAGAGGTCTACGCCATCACCTGGAAGCGGCTGTTCACCGAGGGTGAGTTCGAGCCGAAAGGCTTCATCGCCACGCTGGACAGCAAGGCGGTTGGCCTCACCCACTATCTCTACCACCGCTCAGGCTGGTCGGAAAAAAACAACTGCTATCTGCAGGATCTGTTCGCCGACCCTGACGTGCGCGGCAAGGGCATTGGTGCTGCGCTGATCGAGGCAGTAAGACAAGAAGCCGCGAAAATCGGCGTCAAGAACGTTTACTGGATGACGCACGAAACCAACACCACCGCGCGCAAACTCTACGACCATGTCGCGCGCCGCACCGGCTTCATCGAGTATGATCTGCTGTAGATAGACAATGTTCATCCCCTTCTTCCTCGAACTGAAGGCCGCGCGTGTTCCCGTTTCGCTCAGGGAATATCTGTCGCTGCTGGAGGGACTGGAAGCCGGGCTGGTCGACTACGACGTCGAAGGTTTTTATTACCTCGCCCGTGCGGTGCTGGTGAAGGACGAGCGCCATATCGACCGCTTCGACCAGGTGTTTGCGCATGTCTTCAAGGGCATCGAAGCGCTGGGCGGGCCGGATGCCGTCGATGTCGCTGACATTCCCGAGGAATGGTTGCGCCGCATCGCCGAAAAGCACCTGACCGACGAAGAGAAAAAACTGGTCGAGGCGCTGGGCGGTTTCGAGAAATTGATGGAGACCTTGAAGCAGCGGCTGGACGAGCAAAAAGGCCGCCACCAGGGCGGCTCGAAATGGATCGGCACCGGCGGCACCTCGCCCTTCGGCGCCTATGGCTACAATCCCGAAGGTGTGCGTATCGGCCAGCATGAAAGCCGCAACCGCCGCGCGGTGAAGGTGTGGGACAGACGTGAGTTCAGGAATTTCGATGATGCCGTCGAACTCGGCACCCGCAACATCAAGATCGCGCTGAAGCGCTTGCGTCGCTGGGTGCGCGAAGGCGCCGAGGAGGAATTCGACCTGCCCGGCACCATCCACGCCACCGCCGAACATGGCTATCTCGACGTGCAGACGCGGCCCGAACGGCGCAACGCGGTGAAGCTTTTGATGTTCTTCGATGTCGGCGGCTCGATGGACGACCACATCAAGAGCGTCGAGGAGCTGTTCTCGGCCGCCCGCGCCGAATTCCGCCAGCTCGAATATTTCTATTTCCACAACTGCCTCTATGAGGGTGTGTGGAAGGATAATCGCCGCAGGCATGCCGAGGTGATTCCGACCTTCGACCTCCTCCACAAATATGGCCCGGACTACAAGGTGATCGTCGTCGGTGACGCCTCGATGAGCCCTTACGAGATCGCTCATCCCGGCGGTTCGGTCGAGCACTGGAATCCGGAGGCAGGCAGTGTCTGGCTCGGCCGTCTGCTGCAGCAATGGCCGAACGCGGTATGGCTGAACCCCGAAGACCCCAAGAACTGGGGCTACACCCATTCGACTGCGATGATCCGCGACATCTTCGGCGGCCGCATGTTCCCGCTGACTTTGGCCGGGCTTGAGGGCGCGACCAGGCAGCTTTCAAGAAAACACTGAAAGACTGACAGGAGATCCGATGACCTGCTTTCTCTGCCTGCAATGCGGCGTCCAGTTCGCGGCGACAGAGACGCCTCCAAAACATTGCCCGATCTGCGAGGACGAGCGCCAATATGTGCGCTGGGAAGGGCAGGCGTGGATCACGCCGGAGGAACTTGCTGAAGGGCATCGGCTTGTGATGAAGGATGATGCCGGCGTTCTCGCCTTCGGCATCGAGCCGCGCTTCGCCATCGGCCAGCGGGCGCTGCTGGCACAGACGCCACACGGCAACGTGCTGTGGGACTGCGTTTCGATGGTCAGCGACGAGGCGGTGGCCGAGATCAACCGCCGCGGCGGCCTGGCGGCGATCGCCATCTCGCACTGCCATTATTATTCGGTGATGGTCTGTTGGAGCGAGGCGTTTGGCGGCGTGCCGATCTATCTCCACGCCGATGACCGCCAGTGGATCATGCGGCCGCACAAGGCGATCGTCAGCTGGGAAGGCGAGACGCTGGCCATAAACCCTTCGCTGACGCTCATCCGCTGCGGTGGCCACTTTGCCGGCGGTCAGGTGCTGCACTGGAAACGCGATGGCGGCGACGTCTTGCTGGCCGGCGATATCCTGCAGGTGACGCCGACGCGCCGCCATGTCAGCTTCATGTACAGTTATCCGAACTACATTCCGCTCAATGCAGCGGCCGTGCGCCGCATCGCGGCGGCGCTGGAGCCATTCGCATTCGAGCATATCTACGGCGCGTGGTGGAACCAGAATGTCATCGGAGGCGCAAAAGCGGCGTTGGCTGCTTCGGTCGATCGCTATCTGGCGGCGATCGCATGAAGGTCACGATCGAAAATGCGGGAAAATGCCGTAACAAATGCCTATCTTGGTGCGAATATGAGGTTGCAATCCGCGCATGACCCCGAGCCTCCGGTTCGGAAAGGATCATGCGCAAAACCAAAGTGCTACAGCGTCCCTTGCGCGTCCGATGGACGCGCGGCGCTGTAGGAGCGAGCCGGCAAGGCTGAGGAGATCACATGGACACCCACACCTACCCTGTAACTCGCACCGACGCCGAATGGCGCGCCCGGCTGACGCCCGAGCAGTATGCCGTCATGCGCGGTCACGGCACCGAGCGGCCGGGAAGCTGCGCTTTGCTCTACGAGAAGCGCGCCGGCACCTTTTCCTGCGCCGGCTGCGACCAGCCTTTGTTCGAATCCAAGCTGAAGTTCGAGAGCGGCACCGGCTGGCCGAGCTTCAACGACCCGGTGCCGGGCTCGGTCGAAAACACCGTCGACCGCAGCTACGGCATGGTTCGCACCGAATGCCATTGCGCCCGCTGCGGCAGCCATCTCGGCCATGTCTTCGAGGACGGCCCGCCGCCGACCGGCCTGCGCTATTGCATCAACGGCGTGGCGCTGAAATTCGAGCCCTCGGCCTGAGCCATCCGGGTTCGACACTATGAAAGGGCGGCATCTGTCGCCCTTTTCGTTTAAATATCCGTCGCCCCCCTCTGGGCAGACGATCAGACCACGATCATCGCCACCAGCCACAGCGTGGCGCCCAGCGTCATCATCCAGGCCTTGGCCCCGGGAATCTTTTCGGTGGTCCGCCACACCGCCAAGGTCAGGAACAGGCTGTAGGGCACCGACGCGAAATGCACTGCCAGCACAAGCCCGAGCGGCAACTTCAATCCGAGCAAGACGAGCGCCAGCACCGATGCGACGATGCTGACCGCGGTGCCGACGAGGACAAGGTCGCGCCAGAACAGCCGGTCGAGCGGCACCTGGCCTTGCCAGCGTGAGCGGAAAAAGGAGCCGATACCTTCTGGCAACACCGGATATCTATCCCTGCCCCAGGACTTCGGTTACCGCACGCTCGAAGCGCGAACATTCGGTCACCAGCCAGTCGGCCATGGCTGGCCAGTTGTCCTCGGCATAGCAGTTCACCCGCCACATCGAATTGATGCCGAGGCCCTCGCAACTCTGTTCCGGCCTGAGCTTCAGCCTGTCTTCGATTTCACGCTGAAACGGCTTCAGCCGCGACCAGGCTTGCGTGGCGCCGAACTTCTCGTTGCGACCGAAGAAGACGCCGACCTGGTTCTGCGCCGGCGCGACATACATGGAAAGGACCAAGGCGAAGTCGGGCAGCCCGCGCTGCCAGAACCAGGGTCCGCGCCGCGCCATCAGAGCCCTTTCTTCCGGATGCCGCTCAGCGAACAGCGTCCAGAAGCCGCGCTGGCGGAATTCAGAGGCGCGGCGGGCGCCGAAGTCGAATTCGCTCATGGCTTAAACCGTATCTCCGGCAACCGTGTCGGTGCCGGGGCCGGCTGATCTTACACCATGCCGAGTGCGGCCTTATACAGATCGAGGATGGTTTCCTCTTCCTGCCGCTCGGCCTGGTCCTTCTTGCGCAGCCGGATGATCGTGCGCATCGCCTTGGTGTCGAACCCAGTGCCCTTGGCCTCGGCGAACACTTCCTTGATATCGTCAGAAATGGTTTTCTTCTCTTCCTCGAGCCGCTCTATGCGCTCGATGAAGGCACGCAGCTGGCCGGCGGCAACAGTCTGGCTGGTATCGGTGATATCGTCGGCCATATTTTTCTCCAAAAGCATCGGCTCCGCGACTCGCGGACGACTGCGGCAAAATTTGAGCCGGTTCGATGCCCGACCGGCGGCGGCGGGTCAAGCCGTTATCGACCAAGCCACGCGGGCTGCCGCCAGAAGCCGACAACCGGTCCGTTTTGCGAACTCTAATTGAAAGCGATCAGCAGATCCTTGGCATCGATCTGGTCGCCCGCCTTGACCAGCACCTCGGCAACGGTGCCGTCGCGCTCGGCATGCAGCGCCGTCTCCATCTTCATCGCTTCGATGGAAAGCAGCACGTCACCGGCCTTCACAGCCTGGCCGGCAGCCACCGAAAGCGCCGAGACGACGCCCGGCATCGGTGCGCCGACATGCGCCTCGTTGCCGGGTTCGGCCTTGCGGCGGGCTTTGGCGGCGGACGCGCCATGCGCCCGGTCGGGCACCTTGACACGACGCGGCTGGCCGTTGAGCTCGAAGAACACGGTGACCATGCCCTTTTCGTCGACATCGCCGATGGCAAGGCATCGGACCACCAGCGTCTTGCCCTTCTCGATGTCGACGAAGATCTCGTCTTCCGGCTTCATGCCGTAGAAATAGGTCGGCGTCGGCAGGACGCTGACCGGCCCATAGGTTTCCTGCGCTCCGGCGAAATCCGTAAACACCTTTGGATACATCAGCCACGAGGCGAATTCGAACTCCGATAGCTTGCGCTCGAGCTTCTCCTCGATTTCCTTGCGGTTGGCCTTTAGGTCGGCTGGCTTGAGCAGTGAGCCGGGCCGCACCGTGATCGGCTTGTCGCCCTTCAGCGCCTTCCCCTGCAGCGCCGCCGGCCACCCGCCTGGCGACTGGCCAAGGTCGCCGCGCAGCATCGAGACGACCGAATCCGGGAATGCGATATCCTTGTCCGGGTTTTCGACATCGGCAACGGTGAGATCCTGGCTGACCATCATCAATGCCATGTCGCCGACGACCTTGGAGGACGGCGTCACCTTGACGATGTCGCCGAACATCCGATTGACGTCGTGATAGGTCTGCGCCACCTCGTGCCAGCGCGTCTCCAGTCCGAGCGAGCGCGCCTGTTCCTTCAAATTGGTGAACTGCCCGCCCGGCATCTCGTGCAGATAGACTTCCGAAGCTGGCCCCTTGAGGTCGCTTTCAAAGGCGGCGTACTGGTTGCGCACCGCTTCCCAGTAGAACGAGATTTTCCTGATCCATTGCGGGTCGAGACCGGGGTCGCGTTCTGTGCCCTTCAGCGCCTCGACGAGCGAGCCAAGGCATGGCTGCGAGGTGTTGCCGGAGAAAGCATCCATCGCCGCGTCTATGGCGTCGACGCCGCTTTCCACCGCCGCCAGCACCGTCGCCGCCGACAGGCCCGACGTGTCGTGGGTGTGGAAATGGATCGGCAGGTCGGTCGCCTCGCGCAGCGCCTTGAACAGCACGCGTGCCGCCGCCGGCTTCAGCAGTCCGGCCATGTCCTTGACGGCAATGATGTGGGCGCCGGCCGCCTGCAATTCCTTGGCCAGGCCGACATAGTATTTGAGGTCGTATTTCGCCCGCGCCGGATCGAGGATGTCGCCGGTGTAGCAGATCGCCGCTTCGATCAGCTTACCCTCGGCGCCGACCGCATCCATGGCGACGCGCATATTGTCGACCCAGTTCAGGCAATCGAAGACCCGGAACAGGTCGATGCCACCGCTTGCTGCCTGCTTGACGAAATGCTGCACGACATTGTCGGGATAGTTGGTGTAGCCGACGCCATTGGCGCCGCGCAGTAGCATCTGCAACAGCAGATTGGGCGCCGCCTCGCGCACCAGCGACAGCCGCTCCCACGGATCCTCGGTGAGGAAGCGCATGGCGACATCGAAGGTGGCGCCGCCCCAGCATTCCAGCGATAGAAGCTGCGGCAAGGCACGCGCATAGGTACCGGCGATGCCGGCAATGTCATGCGTTCGCACACGCGTGGCGAGCAACGACTGGTGGCCATCGCGCATCGTCGTGTCCGTGACCAGCACTTGCCTCTGATCGCGCATCCAGGCGGCGAACTTCTCCGGCCCGAGCACATCCAGCTTCTGCTTGCTGCCGCCGGGCACATTGCCGTTGAGGTAAGGCACCACGGGTGCGGCCGCATCGGCCTTCGGCTGCGGCCGGCCGCGCGTCTCGGGATGGCCGTTGACGCTGACGTCGGCGAGATAGTTGATGAGCTTGGTGGCGCGGTCCTGGCGCTTGACCTGCTGGAACAGTTCCGGCGTCGTGTCGATGAACTTGGTCGTGTAGGAATTGTCGGCGAAGCTCGGGTGGTTGATGATCGCTTCGAGGAAGGTCAGATTGGTGGCGACGCCGCGGATGCGGAACTCGCGCAGCGCCCGGTTCATGCGGGCGATCGTCTCGGCCGGCGTCGGCGCCCACGCCGTCACCTTCTCCAGCAGCGGATCGTAGAAGCGGGTGATGACAGCGCCCGAATAGGCGGTGCCGCCATCGAGGCGGATGCCGAAGCCTGTTGCGCCGCGATAGGCGGTAATGCGTCCGTAATCGGGGATGAAATTGTGCTCGGGGTCTTCCGTGGTGATGCGGCACTGCAGCGCGTGGCCGTTCAGCCTTATGTCCTTCTGCGCCGGCACGCCTGATTCCGGTGTGCCGATGGCAAAGCCGTCGAGGATATGGATCTGCGCCTTGACGATATCGATGCCGGTCACCTGCTCGGTGACGGTGTGCTCGACCTGGATGCGCGGGTTGACCTCGATGAAATAGAATTTGCCGGTGTCGGCATCCTGCAGGAACTCGACCGTGCCGGCGCCGATATAACTGGTCTCGCGGGCGATCTTCAGCGCATGGCCGCAAAGCTCCTCGCGCTGCGACATTTCGAGATAGGGCGCCGGCGCCCGCTCGACGACCTTCTGGTTGCGGCGCTGGATCGAACAGTCGCGCTCGAACAGGTGCACCGCATTGCCATGGGTGTCGCCCAGCACCTGCACCTCGACATGGCGCGCGCGTTCGATCAGCTTTTCGAGATAGACCTCGTCCTTGCCGAAGGCGGCTTTCGCCTCACGCTTGCCTTCGGTGACTTCACGGGCAAGGTCGGCTTCGGCGCGGATGGCGCGCATGCCGCGGCCGCCGCCACCCCATGATGCCTTCAGCATCACGGGATAGCCGATTCCCTTGGCCAGTTTCTTGACCGCCTCCATGTCATCCGGCAACGGATCGGTGGCGGGGATCACCGGCACCCCGACCTCGATGGCGAGATTGCGCGCCGCGACCTTGTTGCCGAGCCGCCGCATTGTGTCCGGCTTCGGCCCGATGAAGGTAATGCCGGCTTCGGCACAGGCGTCGGCGAATTCGGGACTTTCCGACAACAATCCGTAGCCGGGATGGATAGCATCGGCACCCGACAGCCTGGCGACGCGGATCACCTCCTCGATCGACAGATAGCTTTCGATCGGCCCCATGTCCCGGGTCAGATGCGGTCCGCGCCCGACCTGGTAGCTCTCGTCGGCCTTGAAGCGATGCAGGGAGTATTTGTCTTCTTCGGCCCAGATCGCCACGGTTTTGAGGCCGAGTTCGTTGGCCGCGCGAAAGACGCGAATGGCGATTTCGGACCGGTTGGCGACGAGGATCTTCGTGATGGCCAAGGACTGGGCTCCAGCAACGGAAGGAAGAGAAATCGGCGCAATGATTAGCGTGAAAATGCTGCAGTGCAAACAAATTTGACGCGCATTTAAACCGATTGAAATGGAATCATTGCGCCAGAGGCCATCGCATTCATCCAAACAGCCAGAAAAAGCGCCGGCTCTGCCGTGACGCACGATCATTCCCGGCTAAGGGACCCGGCTCCATCGGTCGCCCCCTGAATGGCAAAAGAAAATGCCCGGCGCGAGGCGCCGGGCATCCGCAAACGGTCTGGAGACTGACGAGTCTTACATCTTCTGGATGTAGGTGTACTTGCCGTCGTCGCCCTTCTTCCATTCGTACATCACGTAGCCGGGCAGCGTCGGGTCGCCCTTGGCGTCATAGGACAGATCGCCGAGCACGGTCTTGAACGGGCCGTTTTCATGCAGCGCCTTGGCAACTGCCTGCGGGTCGTTCGACTTGGCAGCGGTCGCTGCCTCGGCGATAGCCTGTACTGCGGCGTAGGAGTAGAGCGTATAGGCTTCCGGTTCGAAACCCTGCGCGCGGAACTTCTCGACGAGTTCCTTGTTGGCGGGGATCAGGCGCGGATCCGGACCGAACGTGTTGAGCGTGCCTGCAACAGCGTCGCCCGCGATCGAAGCCAGTTCGTTCGACACGATGCCGTCGCCGGAAATCAGTGTCGCCTTGAGGCCCTGGTCGGCCGCCTGGCGGATGATCAGGCCTGCTTCGGTGTGCAGGCCGCCCCAGTAGATGATCGAAACGCCGGCTTCCTTCATCTTGGCGATCAGCGCCGAGAAGTCCTTGTCGCCGACATTGATGCCTTCATACATGACTTCCGTCAGGCCCTTGGCATTCATTGCCTTCTTGGTTTCGTCGGCAAGACCCTGGCCATAGGTGGTCTTGTCGTGGATGACGGCGATCTTGGCGTCCTTGAAGTTCGCGGCGAGATAAGCACCGGCAATGCTACCCTGCTGGTCATCGCGTCCGCAGGTGCGGAACACATTCCACAGGCCGCGCTCGGTGAACTGCGGGTTGGTCGCGGCCGGCGTCACTTCGACAATGCCGTTTTCCGCATAGACTTCCGAAGCCGGAATCGAAACGCCCGAGTTGAAGTGGCCGACCACGAACTTGACGCCGTCGCCGACGAACTTGTTCGCAACCGAGATGCCCTGCTTCGGATCGGAGACGTCGTCGCCGACTTCGAGCTTGATCTGCTCGCCGTTGATGCCGCCCTTGGCATTGATGTCGGCGACGGCCGCTTCCGCACCCTTCTGAAGCTGTGCGCCGAAGGCGGCGTTCGGACCGGTGATCGGACCGGCGACGCCGAACATGACGTCAGCCCACGCGTTGCCGCCGAACGCGACCAGCGCGGTCAGGGCGACGGCGGACAAAAGTGACTTTTTCATTTAAACGCTCCCATTTACGGAGTGGGCGTGGATGAAGCTTTCATGCGATGCCCACCCTTATCGCAGAAAGCATAGTTTGCCGATTTTCAGGCACTTGTCACGCCGATTCAATTTCGAGACGGCGTTAATGATGAACGTCAGCCTTTCGGTTTCCAGCTCAAGAGTGAAGCTCTTTCGTAGAGCCAATTATACTGTGTCACCATCTGGTTGGTGCGCGTGTATTGATAGCCGACGAAGCCGAGGATCATCAGCACGATGGTGTCGACGACATAATAGTGCAGCGAGAACATGGTGCCGCCGAACAGCGCGTGATGGATGAAGCGGATCGCGATGCCGAGGCCCAGCATATAGGCGAACAGCTGGATGAAGCTGCGCCACGTCTGAGCACTGGCCTTGCCGGTCATCCACGCCGCCCAGCCGCCGAGCAGACAGGTGACGAAGAAGAACTGCCAGATCGAGGGTTCCTCGTAAAGAATGCCCTGCATGGTGAAGTCTCCTTAGCATGATCCCGAAAAGTTGCGGACTTTCCGGACAAGATCATGCGACAAACAAACAATCTGGAGCGGAATGGCGAATGCACGCATTCCGCTCCGAACTCAGTGGTGTCCGCCTTCGAGATAGGCGGCGCGCACTTCCGGATTGGCGAGCAGCTCCTTGCCGGTGCCGCTCATCGTCACATTGCCGTTGACCATGACGTAGCCGCGCGTGGCGAGCTTGAGCGCGCCGAAGGCGTTCTGCTCGACCAGGAACACGGTCAGCCCCTGGGTGCGGTTCAGTTCGCGGATGGCGTCGAAGATCTGCTTGACGATCAGCGGCGCGAGACCCAGCGACGGCTCGTCGAGCAAAAGCAGCTTCGGTCGTGCCATCAGCGCGCGTCCGATCGACAGCATCTGCTGCTCACCGCCCGACAGCGTGCCGCCGCGCTGGGTGATGCGCTCTTTCAAACGCGGGAACAGCGTGAACACCTTCTCGACGTCCTCGTCATAATGCTTGAGGTTGTCGAGGCTGGCGCCCATCTGCAGGTTTTCCATCACCGTCATGCGCGGAAAGATCCGCCGGCCCTCGGGCGACTGGGCAATGCGCATGCGCGCGATCTCGTGCGTCGGCATCTGGGTTATGTCGGTGCCGGCAAAGGTGATGGTGCCGGCGCGAGCCCGCGGCGCGCCGAAAATGGTCATCATCAGCGTCGACTTGCCGGCGCCATTGGCACCGATCAGCGCCACGATCTCACCTTCCTTCACAGTGACATCGACGCCGTTCAAGGCTCGGATGTTGCCGTAGTAAGTCTGCACGCCCTTGATATCGAGCAGCGTTGTCGCGGCCATCACTTGCCCCCTCCGCGCTTGCCCGCCACGGGCTTGGCAGCGGTCTTGCTCGCGGTCTTTCCGGAGGCTGCCTTTGCAGTCTTTGCGGAAGCATGGCTTGTCGCCACCTTGCCCGCATCGACGCGGCGCGAGAATTCCGTGTCCTTGCCTTGGCCGAGCAACCTGGCCTGTTTGACCCATTCCTCGCGCGCGATACGTCCGTCAAAGGCGAGATAGGCTTCGGCGGCCTCGACGTCGGCCTTTTTCCAGGCGCCGATCTGGTCGAAGTGGAAGATGCCGTGATCGTTGAGCTTCTTCTCGTTGACCGTACCGATGACCTTGATGCGGGTCAAATTATCGGCCTTGCCGCCGCGAGGCGCCGCCAGCCGATTGGAGATCTCTCCAGCCTTCGCCGTGGCCTTGACTGCCGGCTTGGCCGACGCGGTCGACTTCGCCGCCGTGCCGGTTGCCGCCTTTGAAGCCGCTTTCGGAGCAGGCTTTGCCTTCGCCGCCGGTACGGCTGCCAGCGAGGCTGCCTTGTTTGCCGCGGCGAGCGACCTGGCGTCGACCTGACCGGCCTTTGACGCTCCCTTGGCCACCGTAACCCGCTCGCCCGAACTGTGGCCGACCGTGTCGGTCACCGGCCCGGCAAGATAGGACGACGATGTTCCCGGACCATGCGCGGCATCCGGCCCTGTATCCAGCTGTTCAATGACATCTTCGTCGCCGACTTCGGTAAGGACGGCTTCGACTTCTTCGTCGTCGACGCCGAGATAGGCGGCGATGACGCGCGGATCTGTGCGCACGGACTGCGGGCTGCCGTCGGAAATCTTGCGGCCATACTCCAGCACCACGACATGGTCGGAGATTTGCATGACCACCGACATGTCGTGCTCGATCAACAGGATCGAGGTGCCAGATGTGTTCTTGATGTCGATCAGCAGCTCGTTGAGCGCCGCCGATTCCTTCGGATTGAGGCCGGCCGCCGGTTCATCGAGGCACAGAAGCTCGGGTCCCGTGCACATGGCGCGAGCGATTTCGAGACGGCGCTGCGCGCCATAGGGCAGGTCGCCGGCCGGGTCGTCGGCACGGTCGACAAGATCGGCCTTTTCCAGCCAATGCTTGGCGAGCTCCACCGATTCGGCCGAGGCCTTGCGATAGCCGCTGAAGCCGAACAGGCCAAGCACCGTGTAGCCCGATGCCTTCATCAGTTTGTTGTGCTGGGCGACCAGCAGGTTCTCCAGCAGGGTCATGCCGGAGAACAGGCGGATGTTCTGGAAGGTGCGCGCCACCTTGGCGCGCGCCGGGATTTCATGGTTGGGCAGCCGCTCGAGCAGGAAGGTCGAACCATCGTTCCGGTTGAGCGTGATCATGCCTTCCGAGGGCTTGTAGAAGCCGGTGATGCAGTTGAACACCGTGGTCTTGCCGGCGCCATTGGGGCCGATCAGCGCGGTGATCTCGCCGCGCTTGGCGGCGAAAGACAGATCGCCGATGGCCACCAGACCACCGAACTTCATCGACAGATGATCGACCTGCAGGATAGCGTCGTTCGTGCCCGAAGTGGCTTTCTGAACAGGGTTCGCATTCATCAGCCGTGTCCCTCCTTGGTGAAGGAGCTTGAGACAGCCTTTCGCTCCTTGAGGAAGGCGGTTGGTTCACGACTGCCGACGAAGCCGCGCGGCTTCCACAGCATGACGATGACCATGGCCATGCCGAACAGAAGCATGCGGTAGAGTTCCGGTGTGAAGTCCGGTCCGAAGACCTGCTTGAGGAAGTCGAGTTCGCGCAACGCCTCGGTACCGCCGATCATCACCATTGCGGCGACCGCGATGCCGACCAGCGAGCCCATGCCACCGAGAACGACGATGGCCAGGATGATGGCCGATTCCAGGAAGACGAAGGATTCCGGGCTGACGAAGCCCTGCCGTGCGGCGAAGAACGCGCCGGCGAAGCCGCCGAACATCGCACCCGTGGCAAAGGCTGTAAGCTTCGTAGTGGTGGTGTTGATGCCGAGCGAACGGCAGGCGATCTCGTCCTCCCGCAACGCTTCCCAGGCACGGCCGACCGGCATGCGCCGCAGCCGGATGGTAACGAAGGCTGTCAGCAGCGCCAGCGCCAGGATCAGGTAATAGAGGAAGATCTTGTAGTAGGCGCTCGATGTCGCGAGATGCAGCACCTTGGCGATGTAATTGGGGTCCGACACGTTGAAGGTCATCAGGCCGAAGAAGGTGACCTTCGGAATGCCGGAAATACCGGCCGAACCGTTGGTGACCTCACGCCAGTTGATCAGGACCAGGCGGATGATCTCACCGAAAGCCAAGGTGACGATCGCCAGATAGTCGCCACGCAGGCGCAGCACCGGAAAACCGAGCAGCACGCCCCAGAAGGCGGCCATGGCGCCGGCGGCCGGCAAAAGGATCCAGAACGACAGGCCGTATTGCGTGCCGAGCAGCGCATAGGCATAGGCGCCGACCGCGTAGAAAGCGACATAACCGAGGTCGAGCAGGCCGGCGAGGCCGACGACAATGTTCAGGCCCCAGGCCAGCATCACATAGATCAGGATCTGGATGCCGAAATTGTCGACCCATTTCAGCGAACCTTGCAGACCGCCGACGAACGACCAGGACATCAGCGACAGGATCGCCACTACCAGGATCGGATAGAGGATCAGCGCGGCAATGCCGAGTTTGGTGAAGTTAGCATGGATGAAGCCCCGGAAATAATAGATCACGCAGGCCAGCACATAGATGACTGCCAGGGCGCGCAGGAACTGCAGATAGCCCGCCGGCTCGGCTCCCACCCATCCGACGAGAGAGCTGTTGACCGCAAACAACACCACCGCCGCGACCAAGGCCACGATGAAGGCCGGCAACTGGAAGAAGCGTGACGCCACGCTGGCCGGCAGCAGGCCGGTGGCGACGTCGGTGATCTTCTGGTTGGCGAGGAAGGGCTGGCCATAAGCGACATAGAGGAAGCGCCCGACAGCCGTGGCGATCACCACGGCGGCAAGCAGGCCCCAGCGTGTCGTCAGGACCAGTTCATTGGAAATGTTCTGGCCGGTCTTCAGGCCGATGAACAGCACGAACAGGCCGAACGATATGGCAGCGGCATAAAGTGCCTCGCGCAACGCGCGCTGCATGGGGGTGGCGACGGTGTCGCGCTCCGGAGATACGGTGACGGCCATAGTCTCAGACCTTTTCGACTTCTGGCCGGCCCAATATGCCGGAAGGCAGGAAGATCAGCACGATGGCCAGGATCGAGAACGCCGCGACGTCCTTGTAGTCGATCGAGAAATAGGCCGACCACATGCTCTCGATGAAGCCGATCATCAGCCCGCCGACCACCGCCCCAGGCAGCGAACCAATGCCGCCCAGCACCGCCGCCGTGAAGGCCTTCACGCCCGGCGTGAAGCCATCCGAGAAGGCAATGACGCCGTAATACATCAGGAACAAAGTGCCGGCGACTGCGGCGAGGGCCGCACCCATGATGAAGGTGATCGAGATGGTACGGTCGACATCGATGCCGAGCAGCGCCGCCATCTTGCGGTCCTGCTCACAGGCCCGTTGCGCTCGCCCGAGCGAGGTCTTGTTGACCAGATACCAGAACAGCGCCAGCAGCAGCGCCGTGACGACGACGATGATGATCTGCTTCAGCGACACGCTGATGCCGTTGATGTTGTAAACCTGGCTGACCATCGGCGGGATCGGCTTGTTGCGTGGACCCTGCGTCACCTGGACGAAGTTCGACAGCGCGATCGACATGCCGATGGCAGTGATCAGCGGGGCCAGTCGGAACGAACCGCGCAACGGCCGGTAGGCGACCTTTTCGATCGTCCAGTTATAGAGGCTGGTGAGCAGCATCGCCACGATCATCATGATCAGCAGCGCCAGCACAACCGGCACCGAATAGAACAGCGCGCCAAGGGCGAGGAAGACGATCAGTGCCGTGAAGGCACCCACCATGAAGATGTCGCCATGGGCGAAATTGATCATGCCGATGATGCCGTAGACCATCGTGTAGCCGATCGCGATCAGCCCATAGATCGATCCCAGCGTCAGCCCGTTGATAAGCTGCTGGACAAAATACTGCATGTGTACATGGCTCCCCTGGAATGTCGCCCATGCAGACGCATTCCTTTTCGTATTTCCCCTAGTCGTAAAGTTTCGAGCCCGGATTGCAACGTCATTTTTCAATCGTCATGCGTGTTTTCGAAGCACGCTGTCCGATTGCCCGTTTTCCATCATCCAGCCCCTGGACTATCGCGGACCCTACCATTGGCATAACGCAATGTCTTTGACGATTCGACCGCATCATGCGCTCCGTTTCGAAGAAATCGCCGTCAAAATTAGGTGATGAAAGGAATCCTTGCGTTTTTGGCACGATCCATTTTTCAAGCCGTTGCTTTCCGCAAGGTCAGGATCCCCATCACTTGACAACAAATCCGTGAGCGAACGGGTCGCGGTCGTCGATGAAGATGGTGTTCAGTCCGGTCATCCGCGCCCAGCCGCCGATCGAGGGAATGATGGCCGGCTTGCCGGCCACGCTGACATCCTTTTCGACCTTGCCCTTGAACAGCGAACCGATGATCGATTCATGGACGAAGCTGTCGCCGGCCTTGAGTTTGCCCTTGGCATGAAGCTGCGCCATGCGCGCCGAGGTGCCGGTGCCGCAGGGCGAGCGGTCGATCGCCTTGTCGCCGTAGAACACGGCATTGCGGGCATCCGCGCCATCCACCGTCGGCGCACCGGTCCACAGCATGTGCGACAGCCGGTTGATGCCAGGGTTCTCGGGATGGACGAAGGAATATTTCTCGTTGAGCCGCTGGCGCACCACCGGGCTCCAGGCGATGAAGTCGCCCGCCGAATAATCGGCCATGTCGCGATAGTTCTCCTGCGGCTCGACGATGGCGTAGAAGTTGCCGCCATAGGCGACATCGACGGTGATTTCGCCGAGCCCAGGGCATTCGACCGTCAGCCCCTCGGCATGGAGGAAGGACGGCACATTGGTGATGCGCACCTCCTCGACATAGTCGCCGACCTGTTTGTATTCGGCGATGACAAGGCCGGCCGGCGTGTCGAGCCGAAGCACGCCCGGCGTCTTCGGCTTGATCAGTCCGTGTTCGATGGCCATCGTCACCGTACCAATGGTGCCATGCCCACACATCGGCAGGCAGCCGGAGGTTTCGATGAACAGGATGGCGATATCGCAATCCTCGCGCGTCGGCGGATAGAGGATCGAGCCGGACATCACGTCGTGGCCGCGCGGCTCGAACATCAGTCCGGTGCGGATCCAGTCATACTCGGCCAGAAAATGCGCACGCCGCTCCATCATAGTCGCGCCCTGCAGCAGCGGGCCGCCGCCAGCGACCAGCCGCACCGGATTGCCGCAGGTGTGGCCGTCTATGCAGAAGAAGGATTTCTTGGCCATGACGCTCCTCGAAAATCAAAAACCCGAAAAATCAAAATCGTTGCGGACTGAAGGGGGCCAGATCGATCGGTGGAGTCTGCCCCAGGACAAGATCCCTGATCAACCGTCCGGTGGCCGCCGCCTGGGTCAGGCCGAGATGGCCATGGCCGAAGGCATAGACCACCGACCGCTTTCCCGGCGCGCCGCCGATGACGGGCACTGAATCCGGCAGCGAGGGGCGGAACCCCATCCATTCGCGCCCACCCGAGGGATCGAGCCCCGGCAAGAATTTCTGTGCCTTCCGCAGCAGCGCTTTCGACCTGGCATAATTGGGCGGCCGCTCGATGCCGCCGAGTTCAACGGCGCCACCGACACGCATGCCCGTTTCGAGCGGCGTGACGACGAAACCATGGCCGGAGAAGATCAGCATCCGCTTCACGTCGAAGGCACTCGTCGGCAACGTGGTGTTGTAGCCGCGCTCGGTCTCCAGCGGAATGCGATCGCCGAGCTGCCGCGCCAGCAGATGCGACCATGCGCCGGCGGCGACGACAAGTTGTCGCGCCTGCCTTGGTGCCGTCTGCCAACGTCAGCGTCGCACCATCCTGATCCGCCGCGACTTGGCTGATCCGGGCCAGCTCAAAGCGGGCGCCCTTGGCCTGCGCATAGGCCCACACCGCCTTGCCCAGCAGTTTCGGGTCGGCGACCGTCTTCCATCCCGGCACGAACGTGCCTTTGATGAAGCGCGGCGACAGCCCCGGCTGCAAGGCGGCCAGTTCCTCGCCCTCGACATGGCGGAAACCGATGCCGAAACGCTCACGCGCCGCCCAGCCAGGCAGCCCGGCCTGTAATTCGGCTTCGCTTTCATAGAGCTCCAGTGAACCGTCCTCGCGCAGCATCGACCGCGTACCGGAGCGATCGAGCAAGCCCATCCACTCCGCCTCGGCGAGCTTCATCATGCCCGCCTGAGCGGCAAGGCTCGCCTCGTATTTCCCGGGCGCCCCGGCGCGCCAGAAGCGGATTAGCCAGGGCAGAAGCCTCGGCAGATGGGCGGGCGGAATGCTGAGCGGGCCAAGCGGATCGGCCAGCCATTTCGGCAGCTGCCGGATCATGCCCTTGTGGGCCAGCGGCAGCACGTCGGAGAACGCGAAGGCGGCGGCATTGCCGGAGCTCGTCTCCTCGCAAATGCCGGTGCGGTCGAAGACGGTGGCCCTGCGTCCGGCCTCGGCGAGAGACGCAGCGGCACAGATGCCGATGATGCCGCCACCGATGATGGCGATGTCGATTGGAACATCGCTATTCATCTTTGTACGTCACCCCTGCATGCATGTCCCAGTCTCCGCCCCGCTCGCTTCATACCAGCTCAGAACTGCGGCAGTGTCGGCCGCACGGCGAGCGCATCCTTGACGATCTTCTCGACAGCCTTGCGGCGCTCTCCAGACAGCGGCTGGCGCGGCATGCGAACGCGGTCATTTGTGTTGATCGCGAACACTTCGGCAAGCTTGATGTTTTGGACCAGGTAAGTCGAGACATCGAGATCGAGCAGCGGCCGGAACCAGCGGTAGATGGCGAGCGCCTCCTCGCGGCGGCCCTGCTTCATCAGCTGGAATATGGCGACGGTCTCGCGCGGGAAGGCTGTGACCAGTCCCGCGACCCAGCCGATGGCGCCGACCGACAGCGCCTCGAAGGCCAGATTGTCGACGCCGGTGAACAGGTCGTAGCGGGTGCCCAGGCGATTGATGATCTCGGTCGAACGACGGATGTCGTCGGAGGATTCCTTGATCGCGACAAAGCGCTTGTCCGACGCCAGCTCCTCCATCTGGTCGACGGTGACGTCGACACGGTAGGCGAGCCGGTTCGAGTAGATCATGACCGGCAGGTCGCCCGCCTCGGCGACCGCACGAAGCGCTGCAACCGTCTCTTCCGCATTGGTGTGGTAGATCGGGCTCGGCACGACCATGAGGCCGTTGGCGCCTTCCCGGCTCGCGCGCTTGGCGATGCTGGCCGCCTCGCGTGTGCCGGCCTCGTTGACGGTCAGCAGCACCGGCTTCTTGCCGGCGACCTTCTGTGCGGTCTTCAGCACCTCGATCTTCTCGTCGGGCGACAGCATCGGCCCCTCGCCGAGCGATCCGCAGACGATGATGCCGTCGCAGCCGGCCTCCATCTGCAGGCTGAAGCAGCGCTCCATCTCGGCATGATCGAGACGATCATCCGCGGTGAATTTGGTCGTGACGGCAGGAAAAACTCCGGTCCACATGATCATCTCTCCATCTGATATATCAGTGGTATATCTATTAACAAACCCGCTGTCAATGCGGATTCCGTTATGATATATTCAAGATATATCAGGAGAGCGCATTTGATATCCACGGCAGCAAGCACCGCGACGGAGCCAGCCGCGACCAGGGCCTACCATGTGCTCGAGCACATGATCGTCACGCTCGAACTGGCCCCGGCAAGCTTCGTCACCGAGGGCGCTCTGATCGACAGGCTCGGGCTTGGCAGGACACCAGTGCGCGAGGCGATCCAGCGGTTGGCCTGGGAAGGGCTGCTTGACATCAGGCCGCGCGCCGGGATCGCCATCGCCCCGCTCCATGCCGGCGACTGGCTGCGCGTCCTCGATGCACGTCGCGGCGTCGAGGTGGTGCTCGCCCGCTCGGCCGCCCGCTTCGTCACCCGCGAAGCCGCCGACTTGTTTCACGAAGCAGCGCTCGCCATGCAGAAAGCGGTGATCTCGGGCAATGTGCTTGCCTTCATCCAGGCCGACAAGGCACTCGACGAAGCGCTGGCGCTGGCTGCCGACAATCCCTTCGCCGCCCGTTTGGCCGCCCCCTTGCAGACCCACAGCCGCCGCTTCTGGTTCCGCTACAAGGCCGAAACCGGTCTTGCCGAATCCGCCGAGCACCATGTAGCGCTGATCCGCTCGATCCTTGCGGGCGACGAAGAGGCCGCGGCCAAGGACGCCAAACGCCTGATGGCGCTGTTGCGCGGCCACGCCGAGACGGCCGCCACGCGCTGAACGTCCTTTTATATCCGGTGCGCTCTCGTCGTTGGCGCTTCCTCGAAGCTCGGGTTAAGTCCCGGGCAAGGCAGCCGCCGCCATCAACGGACCGTCCCAGCCTTCGCCTGCCGTGATGACGCAGCTCTGACCATGCGTGTCGGTGGCAAGAATTGTCCAGGTGCCCTGGTCGGAGACGAATATCTCAAGAATCAGGCTCGGGTTGACCAGGCCCCGCGCCGCTTCGCTTTCGTGGAATTTTTCCCCGAGCGCTTTAATCATATCCGCACGGGCCGCGCATTGCTCTGCCATCGCCGGGGCGGCCGGAAACGCGGAAACCGCCGCGAAAAATAGCGTTGCGACAAGACGGGTCATCTGACACCTCCTTGCGCCAGACGATGTCCCCGAAGCTGTCGCCAGCGCCATTGCTTGATCTGCCGTACCTCCTTGCGGCAGGACTGCAAACCAAGACGGCAGATGCTACTTGGTTCCATCACATTAGCGTTCAACGGATAGGGTCGCCACCGATTGCAAAAAAACGCCCGGGCGCGAGCGCCCGAGCGTTGAATCCAAACCAATTTGTTGTCCGGCTCAGTTCATCGTCGGGATGACGAATTCGGCACCGTCCTTGATGCCGGACGGCCAGCGCGAGGTCACCGTCTTGGTCTTGGTGTAGAAGCGGAACGCGTCCGGGCCATGCTGGTTGAGGTCGCCGAAGGAAGATGCCTTCCAGCCGCCGAAGGTGTAGTAGGCGATCGGCACCGGGATCGGCACGTTGATGCCGACCATGCCGACCTGGACACGGCTTGCAAAGTCGCGCGCAGCATCGCCGTCACGGGTGAAGATGGCGACGCCATTGCCCATCTCGTGATCGTTGGCGAGCTTGATCGCGCTCTCATAGGTCGGCGCGCGCACAACAGAGAGCACCGGCCCAAAGATCTCTTCCTTGTAGATGCGCATATCGGCGGTCACGTTGTCGAACAGGCAGCCACCCATATAGTAGCCGTCTTCATAACCCTGCATCGAGAAGCCGCGGCCGTCGACGACCAGCTTGGCGCCTTCCTTGACGCCGGTGTCAACATAGCCCTTAACGCGTTCCAATGCCTGCGCCGTCACCAGCGGGCCGAAATCGGCGGAAGAGTCCGTCGAAGGACCGACCTTCAGGCTTTCAACGCGCGGGATCAGTTTTTCCATCAGCCGGTTGGCGGTATCGTTGCCGACCGGGACGGCGACCGAGATCGCCATGCACCGCTCGCCGGCCGAGCCGTAGCCGGCGCCGATCAACGCATCGACGGTCTGGTCCATGTCGGCATCGGGCATGATGATCATGTGGTTCTTGGCGCCGCCGAAGCACTGCACGCGCTTGCCGGCGGCCGTGCCGCGCGAATAGATGTAATGGGCGATCGGCGTCGAGCCGACAAAGCCGATGGCCTTGATGTCGGGATCGTCGAGGATGGCGTCGACCACGTCCTTGTCGCCGTTGACGACGTTGAGGATGCCTGCCGGCAGGCCGGCTTCGAGGAACAGTTCGGCAATGCGCATCGGCACGCCGGGATCGCGCTCCGAAGGCTTCAGGATGAAGGCGTTGCCGCAGGCGATGGCCGGCGCGATCTTCCACAGCGGGATCATTGCCGGGAAGTTGAACGGCGTGATGCCGGCGACGACGCCGAGCGGCTGGCGCATCGAATAGACGTCGATGCCGGGGCCGGCGCCGTCGGTGAATTCGCCCTTCATCATATGCGGCGCGCCGATGCAGACTTCGACCACTTCGAGGCCGCGCTGGATGTCGCCCTTGGCGTCGGCGATCGTCTTGCCATGCTCACGCGCCAGGATGTCGGCCAGTTCGTCATAGTCGCGGGCGACCAGTTCGAGAAACTTCATCAGCACGCGCACGCGGCGCTGCGGGTTGGTCGCGGCCCATTTCGGCTGCGCTGCCTTGGCATTCTCGACCGCCGCGCGCAGTTCCGCCTGCGAGGCCAGCGCCACCGTGCCGCGCACGGAGCCGTCCATCGGCTGCATGACATCCTGCTTGCGGCCGCTGGTCCCGGCGACATGCTTGCCGCCGATGAAATGACCATAGTCGATCATGATTTCTCTCCCTTGTTTGTGATGCTGCATTGTCCGCCTTTGGCCGGCGGATGGCAACGCGAGTGAGAACGCAACCGTTGTGCGGAGAATAGATAACGATTGACGAGCGAGCATCAATTCCCGCAAATGGCGGGGTCACGCGACGACCCAAGGATCGATAGGCTGAGTTCCTTCGCGCCCCCCTCTGTCCTGCCGGACATCTCCCCCTCTAGGGGGGAGATTGCGCCGTCACCTCTGCTTTCGCCGATCATCGAGGCAGTCAACGACGAGCTGTCGGCGAAGCTGCCAATCTCCCCCCTAGAGGGGGAGATGTCCGGCAGGACAGAGGGGGGCGCCAAAGAACACAGCGTCGATAATTGTCATCTGGACCATCCCCATGAACTGGGATGACGTCCGCATCTTCCTCGCCGTGGCGCGCGCCGGCCAGATCCTTGGCGCGGCCAAACGGCTGGAGCTCAACCACGCCACTGTCTCGCGCCGCATCGCCGCACTCGAGGATGCGCTGCGGACAAAGCTGTTTCGCCGGTTGACCACCGGCAGCGAGCTGACGCCTGCCGGCGAGCGCTTTCTCGACATTGCCGAGCGCATGGAAGGCGACATGATCGCCGCACGTTCGACCGTTGCCGGCGAAGGCGACGATGTCTCCGGCACGGTGCGCATCGGCGCGCCGGACGGGTTTGGTGTCGCCTTCCTGGCCAAGCGCCTTGGCGCGCTGACCGCCCTGCACCGCGAGCTGACGATCCAGTTGGTGCCGGTGCCGCGCTCCTTCTCTCTGTCGCGGCGCGAGGCCGACATCGCCATCACCGTCGAGCGGCCGACGGAGGGTCGGCTGGTGGCGGGAAAGCTGGTCGACTACTCGCTCGGCCTGTTTGCCTCCCGCGCCTATGCTGACGTGCATGGTTTGCCCCAAACCGCCGCCGAGCTTGGCCAGCACACATTGATCGGCTATGTGCCGGACCTCATCGTCAGTCCCTCGCTCGACTACGCGGCCGAATTCAGCGCCGACTGGCGCACCAGCTTCGCCATCTCCTCGGCGCTCGGCCAGGCCGAAGCGGTGCGCTCGGGCGCCGGCATCGGCATCCTGCACACATTCGTCGCCCGCTCGATGCCGGAACTTGTGTCCGTCGATGCTGTCGCGCCCATCCGCCGTGCCTACTGGCTGGTCTATCACGAATCGGTCAGGCCGCTGCGCCGCGTCCAGATCGTTGCCAGCTTCATCACCAAGGCAGTGGAGCGGGAGCGAAACCTGTTTGTCTGATGCATGTCGCCCAAAAGTGATCTCGGTTTTGGGAGAACGACATGCATAAACAAAGACGCTAAAGCGCATCGCATGAATCCTTTCAAACGCGCTGCGCTTTAGCCGTGCGCCTTTTCCTTGCCACAAAACCGGCGAGTGTGGCATCAGGCGCGCGGTCGCCGCGTAGGGACATCTTTCAGAAAGCTGGCGCGGATAGACATGCGAGCCGTTCTTGCCATCCTGCCGCTGCTTTTCGTTTCCGCTTGCGCCAATCCGTGGACGAAGGTCCCGGAGGCGAACTGCCCAAACCGATCCGCAACGCCATGGCGCGGCCTTCGCCTTTCGTCTTCGGCAATTATTGCGGCCCCGGCACCCGCACCGGCGATCTGTCGTTCCGGCCGGTCAACCGCCTCGACACGGCCTGCCGGACGCATGACGCCTGTTACATCGCCCGCCACAACCATTGTGACTGCGATGGCGCCCTCGTCACCTCCGCGAAAGCGATACGCGACGACAAGACAGCGCCGCGCAAAATGCGCGGCGAGGCCGAATTGCTGATCGCCACCTTCGCCATCCCCGTCTGCAAGGTCTTCCCGCAGGGCTTCATGCCGCCGCGTGACCCGGCGCAACTGAGCGTCCTGAATGCCGGAGCGGCCGGGTGAAGGGCCGCGCACCTGTCGCCCTCGTTCTATTCGGGCTGGCCGCCCTTGGCGGCTGTGCCGGCGGCGCTGGTCGCAGTGCCTGCGATCTCCTGCAAGGCCAGACGGCCTGCGCTCGACCCTCGCTATCGGCCAGGACACCCGGGCCGCAGATCGCCGCCGCGCAGTTTTTCGGCGACGCCAGCACAAGCGACTACGAAAAGCGGTTCCTGGCGCTGCTCGCCCACCACCAGCTCGGCGCGATGGACCGCGCCAACGGCACCGGCCCTTTCGGTCACGACCGCTATGAGATCCGCAATGGCGATTTCCAGGCGACTTACCGGACACTGCAGCAACTGGCCGGGCCGGTTGCCGAAACGCATCTGCCGCCGGCCAGCGGCAGCAGCGGCGACGGCCATTTCGACGGACGCTGGCGGGTGTCGCGGCAGACGCTCTACATCGATGCGGCAGCGCAGCCTTCGACGCCCAGGATCTTCGATTTCTCCGGTCTGCAGGCGCGCAGCGTCGAGATCGTGCTGCGCCAGGCTGGAAAGCAACCGGCCGACATCGAGGGCACCTGCGACGGCTCGCTGGCGATCCGTGCCGGCGGCGGTTCACGCACAATCGCCACGGGCACCGCATTCCGCTTTCGCCTGTCCGGCGAGGACGACACGGTCAGCCTGTTCCCGAGTGACGGCCTGAACCGCTGCACGGCAAGGATCCGCTCCAGCCTTGCCCCGGCCGGCGCGCCGCTCACCATCCAGCGCGAAGAGACCGCCGATCCGGCTCTCGCCGCCTTCGACAGCCGCTACGAGCGTTGCCCGACGCCAGACCCAACCGGCCTCGATCCGCTCAGCCGCGCCTTCTATGCCAGCCGCTGGCTCTCGCAGACCTGTGCCTTGCCGATCGGAAAGCCGCGCCTGCTGCGCAAATCGCGCGACGGCTTCAACGCCAAGGTCGAGGCGCTGATGGGAGCACCACTGTCCGACAGCGCCATCGACAAGGGCGATCCGGAACTGCCGCTCGATTTCTCCAGGGCGCCAAGGCTGAAGCTGATCTATCTGTCGTCGCTGGAGTTCAAGGCCGACTTCTCCGGTCGCATCATCGAGCGGTTGATCCGCCATCATGCAGCACTAGGCACCAAGGTCCGCATCATCGTCACCGACGTTCTGGAGCGCGACAAGGACGACGCCCTGCTGCACCGGCTGGCCGCCGAATTCCCCAATGTCGAATTGCAAGAATATCGCTGGCGGGCGGACCATGGCGCGCCGATCGACGAGCAGACCTCACAACTGCACAAGGTCCATCACGTCAAGATGCTGGCAACGCTTGCCGACGATCCCGGGCGCTCACGCGCCATCATCGGTGGCCGCAACATCCATGACGGCTTCCTGTTCCACCAGCCGATCGATCTGTCGCGCTATCCAGACCTTGAGCAATACGACAAGACCGACGGGTTTTCGCTGAACTACTATTCGAACTGGAGCGACTTCGACATCGAGTTCGCCGATCCGGCCACGGTCGAAACGCTGGCTGCGCATCTTTCGACAATGTGGCTGCGCGACGCCGACACCAATCTGGCGCGCCCCTTCTCCATTCCGGTCCGGTCCGACGGCGCCCGCCCGTCAGGCACGGCACGACACTTCATTTCGGTGCCTTACGAGGATGGTCATGCGCTGGAGGACTATTTCGTCGAGCTGGTCGACGCCGCCCGGCACCATATCCAGATCGTCAACCCCTACCTCAACCTGACGCCCAAGCTTGCCCAGGCTGTTGACCGGGCGCTCGCCCGCGGCGTCAGGATCGACATTGTCGGCCGCATCGATCTCAAGGGCGATATCGGCGGCAAGTTTCTCACCGCGCTCAACAAGCTGTTCGTCGAGAAATATGGCGACCGCATCAACATCCGCGAGTTCAAGTCGCCTGACGTGGTGCTGCATTCCAAGATCATGATGATCGACGAAAGGCTGGTCGCCATCTCGTCGGTCAATCTCAACAACCGCAGCTTCTTTCACGACTCGGAGAACGGCATGATGGTGCTCGATCCGGCCTTCTACACCAGGATGAAGCCGATCTATGACGACTATGTCGCCCACTCGAACCCGGTCGCCACCAATGTGACGATACCGTGGGCCTACCGGCTGCTGTTCGACGAGGACTGGGTCCGACAGGCGTTCTGACCTCTTATCGCAGATAACGCTCCTGAGCGAGGTCGCGGACATCGATGTCCGGCACCCGGCTGGAGATGATGTCGGCCAGAACCTTGCCCGAGCCGCAAGCCATGGTCCAGCCGAGCGTGCCGTGGCCGGTGTTGAGATAGAGATTGGAGAGCTCGGTGCGGCCGATCAGCGGCGGACCGTCCGGCGTCATCGGCCGCAGCCCGCACCAGAACGTCGCGTCCCGCATCGCGCCGGCGCCCGGAAAGAGATCGCCGACCGAGTGTTCCAGCGTGCGCCGCCGCGATTCGTGCAGCCTGAGGTCGAAGCCGGAAATCTCGGCCGTACCGCCAACCCGGATGCGGTCGCCGAGCCGGGTGATCGCCACCTTGTAGGTCTCGTCCATCACCGTCGACACCGGTGCCGCGGCGGCGTCCTTGATCGGCACGGTGATCGAATAGCCCTTGACCGGATAGACCGGGATCGGCCGCTTCACCCGGCGCATGAAACCTGCCGAATAACTGCCCAGCGCCATCACATAGGCGTCGGCGGTCTTCCAGCCTTTGCTGGTGCTGAGATTGGCGATGCGGTTGCGGCTGCGGATGACGCGCCAGATCGTCACGTCGTATTCGAACTTGACGCCGCGGGCCACACAGAGTTCGGCCAGCCTGTCGGTGAACATCTTGCAGTCGCCGGTCTCGTCGTGCGGCAGCCTGAGGCCGCCGACGAACTTTTCGCGCACCCCGGCAAGGCCAGGCTCAGCCGCGATGCAACCGTCCTGCTCGAGGATCTCGTAGGGCACGCCGTACTTCTTCAGCACCTCGACATCGCCGCCGGTGCCGTCGAGCTGCTTTTGCGTACGGAACAGCTGCAGCGTGCCCTGGGTACGCTCGTCATAGGCGATGCCGGTCGCTTCGCGCAGCGCCTTCAGCGTGTCGCGGCTGTATTCGGCGAGCGGAACCATGCGCGCCTTGTTGATCGCATAGCGCTCGGCGGTGCAGTTGCGCAGCATCTTGATCAGCCATGTCCACATATGCGGATCGAAGGCCGGCCGCACCACCAGCGGGCCATGCTTCATCAGCAGCCATTTGATCGCCTTCAGCGGAATGCCGGGTCCGGCCCAGGGCGAGGCGTAGCCGGGCGAAATCTCGCCGGCATTGGCGAAGCTGGTTTCCAGCGCCGGGCCTTTCTGGCGGTCGAGAACCGTCACCTCGTGGCCGGCCTCGGCAAGGAAGTACGCCGTGGTCACTCCGATGACGCCGCCGCCCAGCACCATGATCTTCATCGTTCACTCCTTGCCGCGCCGCACGTCCTAGGGACGCCTGGACGCGGCCGCATTTCCGATTTGCGCACGATCCCCGGCGAAAATCGATGCCGACTTTCGGGATCGTGCAGTGTTGCCTGTTCACGCCGCCGTGGGACCGGGGTCGTCATCCCCTGTCTGCCGCATTCCGGCCCTTTCGCCAAGGGGCCGCCAATCGGCTGCGGCGCTGTAGACGAGGGTGAGCCCATGCGGCCGTCGCGCCTCGACTTGGGATCTCTCCCTGACGGCACGCCGCGCGGCCTCCGGCTGGTAGAGCACGGTTGCGACCAGGACCGACTCCCGCCTGCCGTCGGCCTGTTCGATCCATGCAGTCCGGCCCTCGGCCATGCCGAGCATGCAAAGCCCCCGCCTTGTCATGATCGACAGGCTGGAGCCGACCGGACCGCGCACCTCGTTCTGCACCAGGGTCCGGGTCTGGGCAGGGCCGGCATCGACACGAAACACCAGCCTGCTGTTCAGCGTCACGATATCGGATCCGACCGAATCGATCGCGACGACCTCGGCTTTGGAAAGCTTGTCTTCAAGCATTGGAACAATCGGATCCGCGAAAGCCCGCCGACGCTCCAACATGATCTCGAGGACGGCGAAGTCCTTTGTCGTCAGCCGGAAATTCGCGCCTGTCATCGCCGTCTCCATGATCAGGACCCTTCCCGCCCGCAGGCCGGCGCATCGACCACTTCGATGGTCGCCGACAGTTCCCGGCCGCCACGACTGCTCCAGCGCACTGTCTGCCCGATGGTGGCGCCGATGAGCGCCGTCCCCAACGGCGTCAGCACCGAGATCCTGTTTTCAGTGATGTCTGCTTCGCCGGGATAGACCAGCGTGATGCGCTGAGTGTGGCCGCCATCGTTGCGGATTGTCACTGTCGAACCCATCCGCACCACGTTGGCCGGCATGGAAGCCGCTGCCGTCACGAAGGCACGGTCCATCTCTGAAAGCAGTTCTTCGGCCGTCTCGGGCACGCGGTCGAGCGACGCCCGCGCCAGGCCGGTCAGCCTGTGGTGGTCGGCATCGCTGACCAGAGGCCGGCTCGGTGGACGCAATCCTGTTGCATGTTGCATGGCAAACCTCGATGACTTGGCGCATCGAACAGACGCGCGCCTGCCGCCGCACAAACGGTGGCTTGATGAAAAGCCGGCAGCCGCGAAGCTGTCTGGCTCGGGAATGATGATCAGGTAGAAATGCCCCGGTTCGGACGGACGCCAAAAGGCGGCCGCGCCGGGGCTACGATCCCGCGATCGGGCAGACCCTGAACAAGGTTCTGATATAAGCTGGGTTGCTCATGCAAGGAGCCTTGCCGACAGGCGTCCGCTTGTCAAGCGTGGCCAAACCGCTCAACCGCCGACATAGCGCCGATGGAAGCGCGAGCCGAGGCTGGTCAGAATCTCGTAGCCGATGGTGCCGGCATGGCCGGCAGCGTCGTCGACACTTTGCGAGGGACCGAGCAGTTCGACGAGATCACCCTCGCGCAGCCTGCCGGCCGGCAGGGCGGAAATGTCGAGAATGATCGAGTCCATCGACACTCGCCCGAGGAAAGGCAGGCGCACGCCCTCGAACCAGGCGGCGGACGCGGCGCGGCGCTGCCAGCCATCCGCGTAGCCGAACGAAATCGTCGCCAGCCTGAGCGGGCCTTGCGCTTGATAGGTATGGCCATAGCCGACGCCCGCGCCCTTTTCGACGCTGCGCGTCTGTGCCACCTTTGCCTGCAGCCGCACCACCGGCAGCATCGGATTGGGCTTTGCCGGCGTCGGATTGATGCCATAGAGCGCGGCACCGGGGCGGGCGAGATCGTAGCGAAAGCGTTCCCCAAGAAAGATGCCGGAGGAATTGGTCAGCGAGGCCGGTGCCGCCGGCAGCATCTTGCGCAGCTGCTCGAATGCCAGCCGCTGCCGCTCATTGGCCGGGTGCTCCGGCTCGTCGGCGCAGGCCAGATGACTCATCACGAACCGGATGTCGATGCCGTCGAAGGCCTGCGGATCGGCGGCAACGCGCTCCACATCCCGGGGCGCCATGCCGAGCCGCGACATGCCGCTGTCGACCTGGATCGCGGCCGGCAGTTTTCGGCCGGCGCGGCGAGCCGCCACACGCCAGGCCACCAATTGTTCCGGGCTGTTGATGACGGCGCAAATGTCTGCCGCCACAGCGTCCCGCTCGGCACCGGGCGGAATGCCGTTCAACACGAAAATGGCAGGGCCCGGACCAAGCGAGCGGCGCAGGGCGACGCCTTCGCCCAGGAGCGCAACGAAGAAGACATCGCAGCCTTCGCGCAGCAGCGCCGCCGCGACCTGGCCGGCGCCAACGCCGTAGCCGTCCGCCTTGAGCACACCAGCGCAGGCAACATCGCCCAACCGCGCTTTCAGCCGCCGGTAGTTTTCACGGATTGCACCGAGATCGATGGTGAGGATGGCCCCAGCCGCCACTTCGCTTGTGGCGGTGACCTCTTCTGGCGGCGGCTTTTGGGGGGCGTCGTTCATGGCGACCCTTCGCGTGGTAGTGGATACATCAATAGGACCGCCGGGCCGGCGCGGCAACCGCGGTTGTTGTATAGCGGCTATTGCACCAGATGCCGGAACGCCGCCACCACATCCTCATAGACATGGCGCTTGAACGGCACGATCAGGTCGGGCAAATCCTGCATAGGCCGCCATGCCCATTCGTCGAACTCTGCGGTGTGGCCGCCCGGCGGCGGGTTGATTTGGATCTCGTTGGTGTCGCCGTGGAAGCGAAAGGCGAACCATTTCTGCGTCTGGCCGCGATACCGGCCCTTGAAGGCGATGCCGACGAGATGGTCCGGCAAATCATAGTTGATCCAGTCCGGCGCCTCGGCCAGCAGCGAGACGCCTCGCATGCCGGTCTCCTCATAGAGTTCGCGCTCGGCCGCCTGCAGCGGCTCCTCGCCCTTGTCGATACCGCCTTGCGGCATCTGCCAGAGCTGCGTCGTGCCGGCAAATTCGCTGTCCGGTTCGGCAATCCGGTGCCCGACCCAGACAAGGCCCTCGGCATTGAGGATCATCAGCCCGACACAGGGACGATAAGGCAGCGTTTCGCGATCAATCTTTTTAGCCATGCGTGATGGGGTCCAGCCGTTTTGAGAATTCGCTCCGGTGAGGCAGGTGGCGAGCGTTTTCGAGAACCGGAGCGGAGCGTACTTAAAGTACGTGAGCACCGGAAGCGCAGAAAACGTCGACAGATGCCCGCCGGAGTAGAATTATCAAGACGGCTGTTAGCCTTTTTGCGGGTCAATGGCCACCGCTGAAATCGGCACGATCTCGATGCCGCGCTTCTTGGCCTCGACCACCCAGGACGACACCGTATCGACCGTCAGGTCGAAGGCCGAACCGATGCCGACGGCGGTGCCTTTGGCCCGCGCGGTCGCCTCCAGACTGTCGAGCTTCTTCAGGATTTCGCCGCGATCCTGCACGGCATCGATCGCCATGTCGCCGGCGACGAAGGGCACGCCGTCCTTCAGCGCCAGGTCCGGCGCCAGGCTGCGAGCCGACGAGCCGTCATCGATATAGGCAAGGCCGCGTTTGCCGAGCTCGGCGATGAACGGCTCCATCGCCGCCGCGTCGGCGGAAAAACGGGCGCCCATATAGTTCATGACGCCGGTATAGTTGGTCGTCCGCGACAGTGCCCAGTGCAGGCTTTTCAGGTTCTCATCCGCGCTCGCCGCCACCGTCAGCGTGTTGCGGCCCGGATTTACCTTCGGATAATCGAACGGTTCGAGCGGCACCTGCATGACGATCTCGTGGCCGCTCTGCCTGGCTGCCTGCATCCACCGGCCGATGCTGTTGCCTTGCGGCGCGAAGGCCAGCGTCACTTCTGCCGGCAGCTTGGCGATGGCCGCCTGGGTGCCGGTCTGCGAAACCGAAAGCCCACCGATGACGATCGCCACCCGTGCGCCGCGCCCGCCCGACCAGGGCCGCGCATAGACGTCGAACGGCCGCCGGCCATCGGCGGCGCGCACCGGCAACGGTCCGGTCTCGCTGGTCTCGATCAGCGCCTTGTCGGGAATATGCGCGATCTTCAGGTTCTGGCCGATGGTCGACGGATCGCGAATGACGATCGCTGCCTTGGGCGGTCCATCGCCCTCCTCCGTCTGCACATGGATGATCTGCGGCCCGCCTGATTTGACCGGCGCCTCCGGCTTCGGGGCCGATGCGGGCGGCGCAGGGGCAGGCTCGGCCGCCGCGGTCACTTTCGGCGTTGAAACGGCAACCTCTTGCGGCTTTCTAAACGGCTTTTCCCTGAGCGCGATCGCGCCGGAGACGCCGGCCACCGCCAGCACGGCCACTGTCGCCATGATCGCACCGCCGCTGATCTTGCCGGCGGCGCGCGGCGACCGGACTGCCTGTCCGAGCGGGCGTTCGATGTCCTTGCCGATATCAGCCAAGCCTAATCCCCGGGCGCATGGCTCCGAAGACGAAGCCGCTTCGAAAAGACATGCGCGAATTCATCAATCCCGGCGCACCCCGCGCCATGTCTTGGGAGCTTTGCCTCGCCCCCCGAATCAAACTGCCGGAACCTTTCGGTCCCGGCAGCATCGCATTGCTTCCATCAGGCTCAAACAGAAAGATGGAGCGGCGCGTGGCCGCTCCAGATCCTTACTGGTTGAGAACCGCCTTTTGCGGATTGGGCGGGAAGGCCGGATCGGTCTTCTGGCCGCGCAGCAGCTGCTCGGCATAGATGAGCTGCAGATCGTCTTTCGGATCCGGCGGCACATAAGCTGCCGAGCCCGAACCGGTCGTGCTCTCATCGGCGCCCTTGATATGGCCCTTGAGGTCGGATTCGCCGCGAGTCAGGTCCCTGCCCTGCAGTTCCGGCGGCAGCGGCTGGTCGACCTTGATGTCGGGCGTGATGCCCTTGCCCTGGATCGACTTGCCGGACGGCGTGTAATAGAGCGCCGTCGTCAGCCGCAGCGCACCATTCTCGCCGAGCGGAATGATGGTCTGCACCGAACCCTTGCCGAAGGACTGCGTGCCGACCACCGTGACGCGGCGCAGGTCCTGCAGCGCGCCGGCGACGATTTCCGATGCACTGGCCGAACCGCCATTGACCAGGACGATCATCGGCTTGCCGTTGATGTCGTCGACCTGCTTGGGCTTGGCGTCGAAGCGGGTGACGTCCTTGGGGTCGCGGCCACGCGTCGAAACGATCTCGCCGCGGTTGAGGAAGGCATCGGACACGCTCACCGCCTGATCGAGCAGGCCACCCGGATTGAGGCGGAGATCCAGAACGTAGCCCTTCAGCTTGTCGTCGGGAATCTGCCTCTTGATGGTGTCGATGGCGTTCTCGAGGTCGTCATAGGTCTTTTCGGTGAAGGAGGTGATCTTCATGTAGCCGATGTCGTTCTCGACCCGGAACTTGACCGCCTTGACCTTGATGATGTCGCGCACGACCGTCAGTTCGATCGGCTTGTCGGCGCCCTGGCGCAGGATGGTCAGCTTGATCGGCGTGTTGACCAGGCCGCGCATCTTGTCGACCGCATCGTTGAGGGTCAGGCCGCGAACCTCTTCGCCATCGATCTTGGCGATGTAGTCGCCGGCCAGCACGCCTGCCTTGGCGGCCGGCGTGTCGTCGATCGGCGTGATCACCTTGACCAGATCGTTCTCCATGGTGACCTCGATGCCGAGGCCGCCGAACTCGCCCTTGGTCTGGACGCGCATATCCTGCGCCTGCTCGGCATTCATGTAGGAGGAGTGCGGGTCAAGCGAGGCCAGCATGCCGTTGATGGCATTCTCGACCAGCGACTTGTCGTCGGGCGGTGTCACATACTGTGCCCGCACCCGCTCGAAGATATCGCCGAAGATCGCCAGTTGCTTGTAGGTCTCCGACCCTGCAGCGTTCGCCGCCGAGCCGGGCGCGCCATAGACCAGGCTCATGGCGGACGCGCCCATCAGCGCACCGGCAAACAGAAGCGACAGTTTCCGCATTATTCACGTCCTTCCAGAAAAACGGTCCGCCCACCATGGGGCCGGATCGACGGGTTTTCCATCCTTGCGGAACTCGACATAGAGTTCCGGCGTGGCATTTCCATTCTTCGAAACCGAGGTGCTCGCCACCCGGGCCTCTCCCATCGCACCGATCGGCTCTCCTGCAAGCACTGATTGACCGGTCGCGACGCTGATTCTGCTCATCCCCGCCAAAACGACATGATAGCCGTCGCCTGCGTTCAGGATCAAGAGTTGACCATAAGAGCGAAACGGCCCCGCATAAAGCACATTTCCATCCGCCGGCGCGGTAACGATGGCTCCCGATTGTGTCGCAACCATGTCGCCAAGCATCACCGCGCCGTTACCGTCATCGGCGCCGAATTGCCGCTTGATACGGCCGGTCACCGGCAGCGCGATCTGTCCCTGAAGGGCCGAAAAGGGCACCGCGGCAGCAAGTTGGTTGCTTTCCGGAACGGGCAGCGACGCCAGTTCCGCCGGTGCCGATGTGTTGTCGCCGCCTGCCGCCTTCTGCTCGGTGGCCTTGGCAGCATCGGCAGCCTTGCGGCTCTTGTCGGCCTGCGCTTCGAGCGACGCGATCAACTCCTTCAGGCTGCCGGCCTTGGCCGCCAGCGCTTCGGATCGCTGCTTTTCGGCGGCCATTTGCGTTTGCGTGTCGGCTTCGAGCTTCTGCTTGGCCTCCAGCAGCATGCCGAGCCGCTTCTTTTCCGCCGTCTGGTCGCCGACCGCCGCCGTCAACCGCGCCCGTTCGGCCTCGATCGACGCCGTAATCCTGGTTTGTTCCTTGAGATCGGCAAGCAGGCTATCGGTCTGCTGGCGCAGTTCGGGCACCACCGCGCCGAGCAGGATGGCGCTGCGCACCGACGACAGCGCGTCCTCGGGCTTGACCAGGATCGCCGGCGGCGGGTTGAGGCCCATGCGCTGCAGCGCGCCCAGCACTTCGGCCAGAACGTCGCGCCGCGCCATCAGCGAGGCGCGGATCTTCTGCTCCTGGCCCTTCAGCCCTTCCAGCCTGGCGCCGATGTCCTCGATGTCCTGGCCGAGCTTCTGTTCGGTCATCGCCGACTGGATCAATGCGGCGGTGATCGAGGCGTGATCCTTCTTGATCGTCGCGATGTCGGCGGAGAGCTTGGCCAATCGTTCGGACGACAGCGTGATCTCCTTCGAGACCCGTTCGTATTCGGCCCGGCTCTGATCCGGATCGGGAGCCATGTCGAGCGTGTTTTCGGCCCGCCCAGCATGCAGCGACAGCACAAGCGCCGCCGCCGCGATGCCGCAGCGTGCGCGCCAGGAGCCCGTTCTTGATTTTCTGTCTTCAGACATTGAAGCCCGACTCTATGCGTGGCTTCGTTAACGAACAATCAACCATGTTCGAAACCGCCCACTCGATGCAATCTTGCCTCGGCATTGGGGCGGAAATCCGGGTGTGTCGCACCAATTCACCGGTTTACGAGCGATGGTAGGGATGTCCCGAAAGGATGGTGGCCATACGATAAAGCTGCTCTCCCAGCATCACGCGCACCAGTTGATGCGGCCATGTCAGCAATCCGAACGACATCACCAGTTCGGCCTGGTCGCGCAGCGACTGATCGTGGCCGTCGGCGCCGCCGATGGCGATGACCAACGCCTTGCGGCCACCGTCACGCAACAGGCCGAGGCGCCCGGCGAAATCTTCCGAGGAAAAGCTTTTGCCGCGTTCGTCAAGGAGGATCAAAGCGGTTCCGGGCTGCAACTGCGTCTGCAGTTTCTGGCCTTCCTCACGCCGCCGCTCGTTGGCGGTCTGGCCGCGCCCCTCGGCAATCTCGGCAATGCCGCCAAATTCAAGCCCCACTACCGGGCCGCTCTTGGCGAAACGCTCGAAATAGCGGTCGGCCAGCAGCTTTTCGGGGCCGGCTTTCATCCGGCCCACGGCATGAACTGATATCTTCATCCTCGCCTTGTAAGCCGCGCGAACGACTTAGTGGAGCGTTTCTTCCTCGAGGTCCGGCGCCTGCCACATCTTTTCGAGATTGTAGAATTCGCGGACTTCGGGGCGGAAGACATGGACGATGATGTCGCCAGAATCGATCAGGACCCAGTCGGCGCCGGATAGCCCCTCGACGCGCGCGGTGCCGAGACCGGCATCCTTGATCGCTTTGAGAAGATGATCGGCGACAGCCGCGACATGACGGTGCGATCGGCCCGAAGCGACGACCATGTAGTCGCCGAGGCTCGATTTCCCCTGGATGTCGATGGAGACAATGTTTTCGGCCTTGGAGTCTTCCAGACTGGCAAGGACTGTCTTGATGGCGCGGGACACGGCGTCGTCTACGCTGATCCTGGCCGGCGAAGGCATGATATCGGCCTTCTTCCGCAGTGCTGTTCTCAGTGTATTTCCTTTCGCAGCAAGAACAACCAAATCACCCCTTGAAGCAGGTGACACCACTTAGATAGGCAGAGTTCCCCGACAGTTTCAAGACGGGACCCTGCCTCGCACGAACGTATTGTCGCTGCTGTGGTTCCGCCGCACGCCGGAAAAGATCGGAACCCTCGCCGTCGGCATGGGTTATCGGCTCACCGACCAACGGGATTTCCCCATGCCGATCGACCCGCAAAACGCCTTTCTCAGCGTCCAGGCTGGCCTCGCCCAACTGAGCACGCTGATTGTTTCGTACTCCTTCTCGGCCATCGGTGCCGTCATCCTCTTGATTGTCGGCTATATCGTCGCCGGTCTTGCCGAACGTTCGATCTTCGCTGGTCTCGGCCATATCCATGGTTTCGACGCGACGTTGCGGCATTTCTTCTCGAAGATCGTCCGCTACGCCATCCTGATCCTCGTCACCATCATGGTGCTCGGCCAGTTCGGCGTGCAGACGGCCTCGATCATTGCCGCGATCGGTGCCATTGGCCTCGCCATCGGCCTGGCGTTGCAGGGCACGCTGCAGAACATCGCCGCCGGCATCATGCTTCTGGCGCTGCGGCCGTTCCGCATCGGCGAATCCGTCGAGGTCGGTTCGATCGCCGGTACGATCGAGGAGATCGGCCTGTTCGCGACCAAGCTCAGGACGGCCGACGGGGTCTACATATTGGCGCCGAACTCGACGCTGTGGAACCAGCCGGTGCGCAACTTTTCGCGCAACGGCGTACGCCGCAGCGACATCATACTCAGCATCGGCTCCTGGAACGACATCGACAGGGCGCAGAAAGCCTTGCTTGCCATTGCCGCGGCCGAACGGCGAGTGAAACGTGAGCCGGCACCGATCGCTTTCGTCTCGACATTGGGCGACAGCACTGTTTCGATTGCCCTGCGCTATTGGACATCGTCGGCGGACTTCTTCGCCACCCAGACCGATCTCACCAAGCGCGCCAAACAGGAGTTCGATAGCGAAGGCATATCGATCCCGCTGCCGCCGCCGGAAGCGCCCCAACCGGAAGCCCGTCGACAATAGTCGGTTGGCTCAGTGCCGGCCCTCATCGTCCGGTGCGAAGGCAAGTTCGACCGGCAACGGCGCCTGCGCCGTCATCGGTGCGAAGCTGCCGGTTTCACCGACCGGGACCGCACGCGTCGTGAACACGCGCAAAAGCACGAACAGGCAGAAGGCTGCGGCGATGAGAACAGCCACATAGATGAAAGCCTGCGTTCCGAAGACGGCTGAAAGCGCCGTCACGATGCCGGGCACGACGAAACCCGACAGCGACCAGGCAAACAAAAGCGAACTGGACAGCGCCACCATGTCGTCCTTGCCGGCGCGGTCGGCGGCATGTGCGCTGGCCAGCGAATAGATCGATTCCGAGGCGCCGTCCCACACGATATAGATCACAACCAACGCGGCCAACGCGCCGCCATCGAACCCGAGCGCAAACAGGCCGGCAACCATGGCGAGCGCGGATGCGGCGATCAGCACATAGCGGCGGTCTGTTCGGTCGGAAATCCAGCCAAGCGGGATCTGCAGGATCAGCGTGCCGAGAGGCATCGCCGAAAGCAGCAGCGCCACATCGGCCTGGCTGTAGCCCTTGGCCGTGGCGTGGATCGGCGCGAAGCCCGCAATCGACATCGACAGGCCGCCAACCGCAAGCATGCCGGCGACGCCGACCGGTGAAACCCGCCAGGCACGGCGCAGCGCCACCGAGGCCGCCTGCGGTGCCGGCGGCTGGGCAAGTCTGGTCATCCCGACGGGAAGGATCGATAGCGCCGTGAAGACGATGCCGATCAGCGGCGCATCCGCTGTCCTGATATCGACCAGCGCCAGCGTCGCGTAGCCGACGCCGAGCCCGGCGACATAGGCAACGTAGAAGAAAGCCATCACCCGGCCGCGGATGGCGTTGGCAACGGCGTCGTTCAGCCAACTCTGCGCGACGATGAACAGGCCGCAGATGGCAAAGCCGTAGAGCGCGCGGGCGGCTATCCACAGCAGCGGATGGACCCCGGCTCCGACAGCGGCGTTGGCCAGTGCGATCAGCGCCGACAACACCATGAAGGCACGGGCATGGCCGACCCTTCGCACCAGCGGTCCGGTCAGGATGCAGCCCGCCAGCCCGCCGGCCGAAAGTCCGGTGATGATCAGCCCGGCCCAGGTCGGATCGAAACCCTCGGCGCCGAGCCGAACCGGGATATAGGCAAACATCAGCCCGTTGCCGACGGCAATCAGTGCCATCGACACAATGACGCTGGCAATCGCGATCAGCGGCGTGGGCTCGGCGCCCTGCTCGGCTTCGCTGCGGGTTTTCCTGGGAATCGACATGCCTGCTCAGGATTGCCCATGAAACGGGCAAAGGGAGCGATAAAAGCGACATGGCCGGGCGGTCGGGCTCACCCCTTCGCCAGCTTGCGGATCGCGCTCGATGACAGCGACGAGCGCGGGCCGTGGATGAAGGTCCAGGCCGGTGCCTTCATGCGGGCAAGCCGCGGCGCATCGCCCTCGTCGATGCGGGCATAGTCGAAGGTCTTGGCGACGACCGAGGACAGGAACGACAGCGTCGCGCCCGGGCGGTCGATGACGGCGATCGGGAAGGTCATGACGATCTCGCGCCAGCGCTGCCAGCGGTGAAAATCGCGCAAACTATCCGCACCCATGATCCAGACGAAGTCGACACCGGGATTGCGCGCCTTGACCAGCGCCAGCGTGTCGGCGGTGTAGCGGACGTGATGCGCCGCCTCGAAGGCGGTGACCTTGATCTTCGGGTTCTTGGCGATCTGCTCGGACAGCTGCAGCCGCTCGCCCAGCGGCGCCAACTCCCTGGTGTTCTTCAGCGGATTGCCCGGCGTCACCATCCACCACAGCTGGTCGAGCGCCAGGCGCCGCAGTGCAATCTCAGCGACCAGCGCGTGGCCGGCATGCGGCGGATTGAACGAGCCGCCGAACAGGCCGACGGCCAGCCCTTTCTCGGCATGCGGCATTTTGAGATAGTGGGATGGGGCGACGGGTGGGGAAGGAGATAGCATTCCGCTAGGCACCCCCCTCTGCCTTGCCGGGCATCTCCCCCGCAAGGGGGGAGATCAGCAATTTCGCCGAAGGCGTAAATCTTGCAGCGTTGAGGATTGGCGAAATCAGAAATATCAGCCAATCTCCCCCCTTGCGGGGGAGATGTCCGGCAGGACAGAGGGGGGTGGCTGGGCGCAAGCTTCAGGCCCTTTGGGCGAAATACGTCAAGGCCTCACCTGTCCAGACCCGCGCACGCGGTATTTGAACGACGTCAGTTGCTCGACGCCCACCGGTCCGCGCGCATGCATCTTGCCGGTGGCGATGCCGATCTCGGCGCCCATGCCGAACTCGCCGCCGTCGGCGAACTGCGTCGATGCGTTGTGCAGCAGGATCGCCGAATCGATCTCGTTGAAGAATTTTTCGACCGCTTGCGCATCCTCGGCGACGATCGCCTCGGTGTGATGCGAGGAAAACGTCTCGATGTGATCGATCGCACCCTTGATACCGTCGACCAGCTTCACCGCGATGATGGCATCGAGATATTCAGTCACCCAGTCGGCATCGGTCGCCGGCCTGGCGTCGAAAAACACTTTCAGCACCTCGGCATCGGCATGGATCTCGCAGCCGGCCGCGCGCAGTGCGTTGAGGATCGGCACCAGATGCGTGGAGGCGACCGCGCGGTCGACCAGCAGCGTCTCTGCGGCACCGCAGACGCCGGTGCGCCGCATCTTGGCGTTGACGGCGATCCGCACCGCCATTTGGAGCTCGGCCGAACGGTCGATGTAGAGATGGCAGATGCCTTCGAGATGCGCGAAGACCGGCACCCGTGCCTCGGCCTGCACCCGCCCGACGAGGCTTTTGCCACCGCGCGGAATGATGACGTCCAGCATACCGCCCAAGCCTTTCAGCATCTCGCCGACGGCGGCGCGGTCGGTGATCGGCACCAGTTGGATGGCGTCCTCCGGCAGGCCGGCTTCCTTCAGCCCTTCGACCAGGCAGGCGTGGATGGCGGCCGAGGAATTGAGCGAATCCGAGCCGCCGCGCAGGATTACCGGATTGCCGGCCTTGAGGCACAGCGCGCCGGCATCGGCGGTGACGTTCGGGCGGCTCTCATAGATGACGCCGACGACGCCGAGCGGCGTGCGCACGCGCTCGATATGCAGACCGTTCGGCCGATCCCATTGTGCGATCACGTCGCCAACCGGGTCGCGCAATTCGGCGATCTCCCTGATGCCGTCGGCCATGGCGCGAATGCGCGCCGGATCGAGCTTCAGCCGGTCCATGAAGGAGGCGGAAAGCCCGGATTCCTGGCCGTTCGAGACATCGATGGCGTTGGCGTCGAGAATGTCTTGCTGCCTGGCGACGATCGCCTCGGCCATGGCGGCAAGTGCAGCATTCTTGGCGGCGGTGGTGGCAATGGCCAACGGTCGGGCGGCAGCGCGGGCGCGGCGGCCGATATCGGCCATCAGCGCCACTGTGTCTTCTCCGGATTTTTCATGCTGCTTCAGCATGCTCATCCTCCGCTTATGGCGCCACCGGCCAGTACTTGGTCGCTAGCCCCTACTTGGGCACCAGAATGACTCACCACAAGGTCGTCGCGGTGGATCATCGCCGAACGCGCCTCGTAGCCGAGCACGGTTTCGATCTCGGCCGTCTTCAGGCCAGCGATCCTTACGGCATCGGCGGCATCGTAGGCAACCAGCCCGCGCGCGATCTCGCGGCCCTCGGGCGACAGGATCGCCACCGTGTCGCCGCGCGAGAAATTGCCGCTGACCAGCTTGACGCCCGCCGGCAGCAGCGACTTGCCCGACAGCAGCGCGCCGATGGCGCCGGCATCGACTGTCAGCCGGCCGGCCGGTTCGAGTTGGCCGGCGATCCAGGTCTTGTAACCCTTGACCGGATTGGAACTCGGCCGGAAGAAGGTGGCGCGTTCGCCGCGTTCGATCGCCATCAGCGGCGACAGCCGCGTGCCCGACGTGATGATCATCGCGGTGCCGGCGGCGGTGGCGATCTTGCCGGCATCGAGCTTCGTGCGCATGCCGCCGCGCGACAGTTCGGAAGCGGCCGCACCCGCCATCGCCTCGATATCGGGCGTGATCCGGTCGACCACCGGAATGAATTTGGCATGGGGGTCACGCGCCGGCGGCGCCGTATAGAGCCCGTCGATGTCTGAGAGCAGCACCAGGAGGTCGGCGCCCATCATGGTGGCGACGCGAGCCGCCAGCCGGTCATTGTCGCCATAGCGGATTTCGGAAGTCGCCACCGTGTCGTTCTCGTTGATGACCGGCACTGCCTTCATCTTCAAGAGTGTCGAGATCGTCGCCCGCGCATTGAGATAACGGCGGCGCTCCTCGGTGTCGCCGAGCGTCAGCAGGATCTGGCCCGATTTCAGGCTGCCCTTGCCGAGCGCGTCCGACCAGGCGCCGGCCAATGCGATCTGTCCCACGGCTGCCGCCGCCTGGCTCTCCTCCAGTTTCAGGGCTCGCTTGCCGAGGCCAAGGATGGTGCGGCCAAGCGCGATGGCGCCGGAGGAGACGACGAGGATTTCAGCGCCGCCCTGCGCAAGCACCGCAATATCGTCGGCAAGCGAGGCCAGCCAGTCGCGCTTCAGGCCTGACGTTCGGTCGACGAGCAGCGCCGAGCCGATCTTGACGGTGATGCGCCGATATTTTTTCAGCGACTGCATGGCCTACTTGTCCCAGCGCGTCTCGACCGGGGTAGCCGTCCGCGCACGCGCCTCGCCCACCACCGACATCAGCGCCCGCAGCACCGCCTCGACGCCTTCGCCGGTGACCGCCGACAACAGCATCGGTGCTCGGCCGGCGGCGCGCTTCAGCGAGGCGACTTTCTTCTTGCGCGCATCGGCGTCGAGCGTGTCGACCTGGGAAAGTGCCACGATCTCGACTTTGTCGGTCAGGCCGTTGCCATAGGCCTCGAGCTCCGCGCGCACGGTCTTGTAGGCCTTGCCCGGATTTTCCTCCTGCGCCGAAACAAGATGCAGCAGCACACGCGTGCGCTCGACATGGCCAAGGAAGCGGTCCCCGATGCCGACGCCCTCATGCGCGCCTTCGATGAGACCCGGAATGTCGGCGATGACGAACTCGCGCGCGTCGATCCGGGCGACGCCGAGGCCGGGATGCAGCGTCGTGAACGGATAGTCGGCGATCTTCGGCTTGGCCGCGGTGACCGCCGCCAGGAATGTCGACTTGCCGGCATTGGGCAGCCCGACCAGCCCGGCATCGGCGATCAGCTTCAGCCGCAGCCAGATGTTGAGCTCCTGCCCCGGCAGGCCGGGATTGGCGCGGCGCGGCGCCTGGTTGGTCGAGGTCTTGAAATGTTGGTTGCCGAACCCGCCATTTCCGCCCTTGGCCAGCAGAAAGCGCTGGCCGGCCACGGTCAGATCGCAGATCAGCGTCTCGTTGTCCTCTTCGAACACCTGCGTTCCCGCCGGCACCTTCAGTGTGACATCGGCGCCCTTGGCACCGGTCATGTTGCGGCCCATGCCGTGGACGCCGGTCTTGGCCTTGAAATGCTGCTGGTAGCGGTAGTCTATCAGCGTATTCAACCCGTCGACCGCCTCCAGCCAGACATCGCCGCCACGGCCGCCATCACCGCCATCCGGCCCGCCGAACTCGATGAACTTTTCGCGCCGGAACGACACCGAACCGGCGCCACCGTCACCGGAGCGGATGTAGACCTTGGCTTGATCGAGAAATTTCATGGGATTGTACAGTTTCTACTAGTGGCCTTGCGGCATTGCTCTAAACCTTGGCCCTTGCTCTAAACCAAGGCGCGGCGAAGGGCGAGGCCGTTTTGTGACAATGGCCGCGTGGGATCGGCCGGAGAGATGCCGGAATGAAGCTTGTAACTTACAACATCCAGTACGGCATCGGCCTCGACGGGCAATACGATGTCGGGCGCATCGCTGATGCCGTGCGCGGCGCCGACGTGATCGCGTTGCAGGAGGTGACCCGCAACAATCCCAGGAATAGCGGCCGCGACATGGTCGCCGAGATCGGCGAGGCGCTGCCCGACTACTTCGCCGTCTATGGCAGCAATTTCGAGGCCAATATCGGTTCGCACATCGACAATGGCCGCGCCATCACGAAAACCTTGCAGCTCGGCAACATGGTGCTGTCGAAAACGCCTATTCATCTGTCGCGCAACTTGCTTTTGCCGCGCAGCCGCAGCTTCGAGATGATGAACTTCCAGCGTGGCGCGCTGGAAGCGCTGATCGAGACGCCGCTTGGTTTCATCCGCTTCTATTCCATCCATCTCGATCACCGCAGCCCCGTCGAACGCGCCAGCCAGATCCAGTTCTTGCGCCAACGCATGCTGAACTACGCGCTCGAAGGCGGCGCGCTGTCCGGTGTCGCCGAGATCGGCCTGCCGGAATTGCCGCATCCCGAAGCCTTTGTCGGCATGGGCGATTTCAACATGCTGGCCGGTTCACCCGAATATGTCGAACTCGCCGGCCGGCCGGACCATGAATTCGGCATGCCGCTGACCGCCGACTTCGCCGTCGATGCCGCCTTGCGCCTGAACGCCACCGGCGACGATCTCATCAGCTGGGTCGACCCGAAACAACCCACCGACCCCAGCCGCCACAAGCGCATCGACTATATCTTCACAAGCGCTTCGCTTGCCAAATCCCTGAAGCGCCTGTGGGTCGACCGGAAAGCTGACGGTTCGGACCACCTGCCGGTGTGGGTCGAACTCGGCTGACCTTAAGCCGCCAACCCAATTGCGTATGAGAAAGGCCCCCTCATCCGGCCGCTGCGCGGCCACCTTCTCCCCGATGGGGAGAAGAGGCTGGCGTCAACGCTGGCGACCTCCTCTCCCCTCGGGGAGAGGTCGGATTGCCCCGAATTGCCTGCGCAATTCGGTTGGCAATCCGGGTGAGGGGGGTCTTCATTCAGGCTCGCCGCAGAGCGATCATCAAAAATGCACCCAGTTCCGCAGGCTCGTCCAAGTCTTGCGATCGAGCCGGTAGCGCTCGACGGGAACCTGGCCGGCGACAATCGAATTCAGCATGCCCTGGCCGGCATATTGGAACCCGCATTTGTGGATGACGCGGCGCGAGGCCGGATTGATGACCCGCGTCGAGGCATGCAGAACCTGGATCGACGTCCTCTGGAAGGCGAGATCGACCAGCGCATGCGCTGCTTCAGTCGCATAGCCCTTCTTCCAGTGCGGCTCGCCGATCCAGTAACCGAGCTCCAGCCCGCGATCGGTGGTGTTGAGGCCGGCGCAGCCGACAAACGCGTCCGTGCCGGCCAGCGTCAGGGCATAAGCGATGCCGGCCCGGCGCGACTTGGTCATGGCCAGGAAAGAGCGCGCCTCGGCCTCGCCATAGGGGTGCGGCATGCGGGCCAGCATTTCGGCGACATGGCGGTTGTCGGCAAGCTCGACCAGTTGCGCGACATCGCCCTCGTGTGGCGCCCGCATCACCAGCCGCTCGGTGACCAGCACCGGGCAGTCTATCGCGTAACTTTCGTCTTCTGAGTCTTCCGCTTCGGCAACCATTTGAAAGTCCTCCAGGCACAAGAAAAAGGGGAGATGGAAACCCATCTCCCCTGATCCTTTTCCTGGCTTTGCCAGACACCGGTTCCCGAGATGGGCGCCGGTGTTCTAGTGCGGAACCGGCTACTCCGCGGCTTTGGCAATCGGGTTGACCGATACGTAGGTTCGGCCGTTGGCTTTTTTGTTGAACGTCACGGCGCCGGTCTCGAGCGCAAAAAGCGTATGGTCCGTGCCCATGCCGACATTGACGCCGGGATGCCACGTGGTGCCGCGTTGACGAATGATGATGTTGCCCGGGATGACGGCTTCGCCGCCGAACTTCTTCACGCCCAGACGCTTGGAATGCGAGTCGCGACCGTTGCGCGACGAGCCGCCAGCTTTCTTGTGTGCCATCTAACTAACTCCGTTGCGCCGCAAGGCGCCTAAAAGGCCTTATGAACGCGTTCGCGTTCCGTTTCAAGTCCGATCCGGCGACCTGGTCGCCAGAAAATTACTTCGCAGCCAATTCCTTGGCCTGCTCGCGCCAGTCCTTGATCTGGTCGGCGCTGAAGGACATGTGCTCGTCGATCTTGGCGACATCCTTGTCGGTCAGCTTGGCGAGCTGCGCGAAGGTGATGATGCCCTGCTCGTTCAGATCCTTGGCTGCGACCGGGCCGATGCCCTTGATCACGGTCAGATCGTCCGGCTCACCCTTCGGCGCCTTGAACAGCGGCGCTGCCGCGGTCTCGGCTGCCTTTGTCTCGGCTGCCTTGGCCTTGGGCTCCTTCTTCGGCGCGGCTTCCGCCTGCACCTCGGTGGCGGCCTCGGCCTTCACCTTCTTTGGCGCCTTGACCGATGCCGTCTTCGTCGGCTTGGCGCCACCCAGCAGGATCTCGGAGATCCGCACGGTGGTCAAAAGCTGGCGATGGCCGATCTTGCGGCGCGAATTCTGCCGGCGGCGCTTCTTGAAGGCGATGACGGTGCGGTTCTTGCCCTGCTCGACGACTTCGGCGGTGACCACCGCGCCGTCGACGAACGGCGCGCCGAACGTGACATTCTCGCCCTCGCCATGCGCCAGCACGTGGCCGATCTCGACCATATCGCCGACATTGGCTTCGAGTTTTTCGATCTTCAGGAGATCGTTGGCGGCAACGCGATACTGCTTGCCACCCGTTTTAATGACTGCGAACATTTTTTGCCTTTCGCTGTTCGGTCGGCCTTGATGAACCGCCTGAGGCAGTTCAGCCGTCTTTTTGTCAGTCTGCGGGTTCAAAAAACAAGCGGCGTGGAAGAACCCTCCACGCCGATTGCGCGCTGTCCCTAACCGAAGGTTGGGGGCGAGTCAAGGCAAACCAGCCGCGCCGTTTCCGAGACCGTCATTGGCGGGCACGGACCGGCTGTGCCGACATGCCCACGGCGTTGCCCCCGCCTGGGCTGAGGATGGGTGACTGGTCGGCAATCCGCCTCGGGTCTCGCTGTACCCCACCAGCCCGTGAATCCGCCGCTTGCCAAGCAAGCCAAATAACTGACGGATTGGCCTTGTAACCTGCCCGTTCAGCCGTTATCTAGTGCGCCGCGCCGGCAACGGCCGACCATGACCGCGGAGAGGTGGCAGAGTGGTCGAATGCACCGCACTCGAAATGCGGCATGGGTGCAAGCCCATCGGGGGTTCGAATCCCTCCCTCTCCGCCATTTAGCCCAAGAACCTGACATCTCCTGGGCTGCTAGCCGCCTGCCGCATATCGCGCAGCCAACAGGACAAAGCCGCCCGAGCCGGGACACTCTGGCCTTTGCGGAGGCGTAAAGCTTCGGCGATGGGCAGGCCCATTCGGCTCTCCGCACATGGTTTTCTGTCCGCAAGCGCAGCCATGTCGCTGTGAATTTGCCAGCCGGTTTGGCCCAAATGGGGGAAGTGGCCGGCCCAAGATCTCGTAATGGTTGGTTCGCCCAGCCAGTTAGGAGACCACTATGCGCAAAGCGTCTCTCGCCGTCACAGTCGTCGGCACGGCCTTCTTCAGTCTTTCCACTGTCGCATCGGCATGCGTGTCGATGGACGGCAACTTCGTCGTAAACAACTGCAATTATCGCGTCATGGGAAATTGCAAAGGCTCGGATGGCAGTTGGGGTGGCTTCGGACCCATCCGCCCGGGCGGTCGTGAGGTAACTTCCAAAAGACGCGATGCCGGCTGGGACGTCAGCTATTGCAATTACGATTCATGGGTGGCCGGCACATGTCGGCCGAAGGATCCCAGGCACATGTAAGCCGCTTTCAAGCACGTCACTTTGCGCGCTCGGCTCGTTGCTGACGATGTGGCCGGCGTCGAACACCGGCCACTCTGTCGGTGCACGATAAATCCGTTACTGCTCCTTCTTGAACAGGTCCTGGAAGATCAGCTGGCCCCAAGTGCGGCCGCGTGCGTGCACCAGTGCGCCACCCTCGTTGAGCTTCCCCAGCTTGACCGGTGCGAACCCGAGTTGTTTGGCTAAGGCCGCCACGGGAGCGATCGCGTCCTCGTCGTCGCTCGACAGAAAGACGACCCGGTGCCCGCCCTCGACGATCGGATCGGCAGCCAAAGTGGCTGCAATCAGGTGATTGAACCCTTTGACGAGCTTGGCACCGGTGAACGCCTTTGCGACGAAGGCGGAGGACGGCAGACCGTCCAGCTCTTCAGGGGCTGGAAACACGTTCGTCGCGTCGATGATCGTCTTGCCTTCCCAGCTTGACAGCGCCTTCGCGACATCTGGGTGCGACTCGAAACGAACCGCCAGAAAGACGATGTCCGCCTTGATCGCTTCCGCCAGCGTTTTCGGGATAATCGTGGGTCCGATCGCGGCCGCATCGGCTGCAAAGCTTTCCGGGTCGCGCGTGGTTGCCACGGACACTTCGATGCCGTTGCGGGCAAACGCCTTGGCAAGAGCGTGGCCGATCTTGCCGAAGCCAATAATTGCATAGCTCATGTATATTCTCCTTCAGTTTACCACGCCCTGCGGGCCCGGAATATCGAATGGAATGAACGGCGGGGCGTAGCGTCAGATTTGCGCTAGGCCCCCGTCGACGGCGACCTCGCTGGCGGTCATGAAGCTGCTGTCGGGCGACGCGAGAAACGCAGCCGCCGCTCCAATCTCCGCCGGATCGGCCATGCGCTGGAGCGGGTTCATCGAGGCGAAGGCCTTCAAGCCCTCCTCCCCTATCGCTGCCTTCGCGAGTTCGGTCGCTGTCGGCCCGGGCGACAGCACGTTTACCCGGATGCCGGTGCCCTTCAGGTCCTCCGCCCAGCTCCGCGCAAGATTGCGCACGGCCGCCTTACTCGCGCTGTAGACGCTGAATGCGGGGGCGCCCGTGGTGCCGGCGCTCGATCCGGTCAGGATGATCGAACCGCCCTCGCCCATCAGCGGCAGCGCCTTCTGGACCGTGAATATCGTACCCTTCACATTGGTGTCGAAGGTTTCGTCAATGTGCTCGGCGGTGATCTCGCCGAGCGGAAGCAGGCCTCCCGCCCCGGCATTGGCGAAGACGATGTCGAGGGTTCCGCGCTCGGCCTTCACCGCCGCGTAGAGCCGGTCGAGGTCGGCCTCGTCGGAAACCGAGCCTTTCACCGCGCGGGCATTGGCCCCGAGGTTGGCCACAGCAGCGTCGAGCACATCCTGCCGACGGCCGAAAATGAAGACGAAAGCGCCCTCCTCGATGAAGCGCTTTGCAGCGGCGAGGCCGATGCCGGTGGCGCCACCCGTAATAACCGCAACCTTACCGTCTAGTTTTCCCATAACTCAATCCTTCCAGGCTCTGTCTTTGGTCGTTCGGGTACGCCCCGAGAACCTCTAGATGGGCCCGTCAGAGTCACGCGGTGAGTGCGGAAGCGCGCACATCGGTGGTGCAAAATCGATCCGCTTTCAGGAACTGACGCCAGCCGTGACGATCCGTGTCCGCCATTCGGAATTGCGCCGCCCCTGTCGACATAAGCTATGATGTCCCGCCCGTACTGCTGTAGCATGCGTTAGATACGGGCTTGGGAAGGCGCACCGCGCGGTGCCGGATTGCACCATGATCGACTGGGATGACATTCGCTACTTTCTTGCCGTCGCGCGCGGAGGCTCGGTGCGGGCTGCCGGCGCGCAGCTCGGGGTGAATCACTCGACCGTGCTGCGACGCGTCGCCCAGCTCGAGGAACGCCTCGGAGCGCACATGTTCGAAAAGCTGCCTTCGGGCTACCGCCTAACGGCTGCGGGCGAGGAGGTCCTCGATCTCGCGAACCAGATGGAAGCGTCGTCGCACCAGCTGGAGACGCGCGTCTTCGGGCGCGACCAGGGTGTGCGCGGGCTTCTGCGGGTGACGCTGGCACCGCCCCTCGCGACACACCTGCTCATGCCGGACTTCGCCGATTTCGCGCGTCTGCACCCGGACATCGAGATGGAAATCCTGTCGTCCGGCGAGCTGGCAAATCTGACCAACCGAGAGGCCGACGTCGCGATCCGCGTCGTCTACGACCGCAAAACCCTGCCGCTCAATCTTCACGGCCTGAAGGGACCGGAGGTGTTCGGCGGCGTCTACATGTCCCGCGATCGCCTGGCCGCGTGGCGTGCGGGCGCGCCTGATCCCATCCGGTGGATCGTCATAAGCGTTCATGGAATTCCAGAGTGGGCCGGCGCGGGTGAGGTTCGCACCACTGGCGTTCCATTCAGGACCACGGACGCCGAGGCGCAGATCGTTGCCGTACGGCAAGGTCTCGGGATCACGACACTGCCGTGCTTCGTCGGAGATGCCGACCCCCTGCTGGTGAGGGTGCCGGGCACCGACCTGCACATGTACGGAACGCTCTGGCTTCTCACACAGGGGGAGACACGCAAGACGAAGCGCGTGCGGCTCTTCACGGAGTTCGTATCCCGCAGGCTCGCCGCCTACGCTCCGCTTTTCACGGGACTGTCCATATCGCGCGACTGACGCCCGGCGGGTCGACGCTGCGGTGGATAAGCGGACAGCGGCACCTATTGCGGTTGCAGATGCTCAGCCATGAAGTCGATGAACGCCTCAGTCGGGGCCTGATCTGTCGACTGGCCGGCCAGAGAACATTGAACTGATCGGTCTCGGCGGGGGCATGGGCGGTGGAGAAATGGGCGGCGACGGAACAGGAGGTTTCGGAACGGATGCCTTCTCCGAAGATCCCTATGCTTCAGGGCGCGTGACCAGTCGCTGATCTGACCTCAGGCCGAACCATCGGATTGGTGCTCGGCAATCGCACTCAGAAAAACCTGGCCGAACTCCTTCAGCTTTGCCGCCCCAACCCCATTCACTTCAGCGAAGGCGTCGAGGTCGTTTGGGCGGCGCTCTGCCATGTCGATCAGGGTGCGATCGGAAAACACCACATAGGCCGGCACCTGGCGCTCCTTGGCGAGCCGCAGTCGCAAGGTCTTCAGCGCGGCCAGCAGCCCGGTGTCCACATCCGATTGCCCGAAATCCTGCCCGGAGCGCGTCTTGCCGCGCAAGGCGCGGCTGCGCACCTCGACGCGATAATGGAACGGCACCTCGCCACGGCCAAGCGCATGGCCTTTTTCGGCGATGGCGAGGCCGCCATGGCCGGCCGGATCCGGCATCAGGAACCCGCCCGCGACGAGCTGCCGGATCAGCGACAGCCAAAAATCCTTCTTGTGCGCCAGCCCGCTGCCGAAGGCGGCAAGCCTCTGGTGGTTCCTGGCCAGCACCTTCTCGGTTTCATGGCCGAGCAGGATGTCGATGACATGGCCGGCACCGAAGCGTTCGCCACTCTGCGCGATCGCCGCCAGGATGATCCGCGCCTCCGCTCCGCCATCGGCGCGCGGCGCCTGGTCGAGGCAGGTGTCGCAATTGCCGCAAGGCTGCGCTTCTTCGCCGAAATAGCCGAGCAGCACCTGGCGGCGGCACTGCGCCGTCTCGCAATAGCCGATCAGCGTGTCGAGCCGGCCATGCGAGCGCCTCTTGTGCTCGGGCGGCGCATCCTCGTCGTCGATGAACATCCGGCGCATGCGGATATCGCCAAGGCCGAACAGCATATGCGCCTCGGCGTCCCGCCCATCGCGGCCGGCGCGGCCGATCTCCTGGTAGTAGGCCTCCAGGCTGCCCGGCATGTCGGTGTGGAAGACATAGGCGACATCAGGCTTGTCAATGCCCATGCCGAAAGCGATGGTCGCCACCATGACGACGCCGGACAGGGTCATGAAGCTGTTCTGGTTGGCGTCACGCGCCTCCTTGCTCATGCCGGCATGATAGGCGAGCGCGGTGACGCCGTTCTTCTCGAGGAAGGCCGCCATCTCCTCCGTCTTCTTGCGCGACAGGCAATAGACGATGCCGCTGCGGCCGGGATGACGCTCGACGAAGCGCAGCAGCTGCCGCTTGCTGTCCTGCTTGGCCTCGATGGCAAGCTTGATGTTCGGCCGGTCGAAGCCCAGCACCAGGGTCTCGACGCGCTCGGCAAACAGCCGGGATTCGATGTCGGTGCGCGTGCCTTCGTCCGCCGTTGCCGTCAGCGCGATGATCGGCACGTTGGGAAAGATGCCGCGCAGACGCGACAGGTCCTCGTATTCGCGCCGGAACGCCGGCCCCCATTGCGAGATGCAATGCGCCTCGTCGACGGCGATCAGGCTGACATCGAGCCTGGCCAGCGCGTCGAGCATGCGCTCGGTCATCAGCCGCTCCGGCGCGAGATAGAGCAGGCGCGTCTGGCCCGAGGCGACGCGACGCCATGCGGCGATATTGGCATCGCGGTCGATCGAGGAATTGATCGTGTCGGCCGCCACGCCGGCAAGCCGCAAGGCGGCGACCTGATCCTGCATCAGCGCCACCAGCGGCGAAACGACAATGATGAGCCCACCCAGGACCAGTGCCGGCACTTGGTAGCAGAGCGATTTGCCCGCACCTGTCGGCATGACGGCCAGCACATGCCGCCCGGCCAGCAGCGCATCCATGACATCGGCCTGGCCGGGGCGAAAATCATCAAAGCCGAACACGTCCTTCAGGACGCGCCGCTTGGGATCTCGCTCTTCTGTCGCGACGGCCGCCGGTGCCTGCATCACCGCGCGTCCACGGTCGGCGTGCTTATTGGCATGTCATAGCCGAACTCGGCGCAGAAACGCCGGACGCCGACGAGAAATGCCGGGGGCAGACCGCCGAGATAGGTCCTGAATTCTTCATTCCGTTCCCATTTTCTCAACGAAGCCACCCGGATCGGATTGTCCGGATCCTCGCTGAAACGAATGTGCGGTGTCAGTCCGAACGACTGCGCGATTCTGTCCTGCTGCGCATCGGGCGCGCCGATCATGTCTTCGTAGCGGACAAAGAGTATCTGCCGGTGCGGTTGTGCCTTCTTCAGCCGGGTCAGCGCGTCGTATTCGGCCAGCCAGCGATGCGGCGTGACGTGGAACCGACGCTCGTGGCGTGTTTGCGGATGCGAACTTGTCAGCGTGTCGAATGGATGGCGCACACAATAGATCAAGCCGATGGAGGGAGGTAGCTTCGCCAGATGCGCAAAACCGCGCGCATCGCGCTTGACGACGAGGTTCGATTCCGGCCGATCCAGCATGTCCAGCATTGTGTATCGCGCTTCGGGCGGATGGACGAAAATATCCCCGAAACACCTCATCAGCCGCTGTGTCAGCGTCGTCCCGCTGCGCGCGCAGCCCGAAATGAAAATTCTGTTGGCGGGCGTCGCGCGTGCGTATGTGCGTCTTTGCATGCGCTGTTTCAGAGACAGCGGCACGAATCGCAGAAACTCCCGCATAACCCTTCGCGCGGCCGCTCCAAACGCAGCCTCAAGCCTGCGCGCGCCCTTCATCCGCAATTCCGCTGGCGCAATGCGGCAACCCGATCTTGCATCAGGGCCACCCGGGACGAAACGCGCCGCCTGCGGGCCACGGCCAAGATGCTCATCGCCGATGCCTGCATCAGGCAGACACCGGGCTGCAATTTCGTGGATTGGAGAGGATGTGGAAACCGGTCAAAACGACTCTCCGCATGGGCACCTTGCCTTAGCGCAGCTGACACCGGACCACAACCAGAACAAGCCGGCACAAGGAAAGCCTGCGGCGCGAACGCGGAAGCTGACCGATTGATCCAAGGCTCGCCGCAGCACCTTCCCTTGCGAGACCTGCACCCCCGCTGGATTCCGCCACGCACCACGATGTAAGCTCGGCCCGACAAGTCAGGGAGGGCGCGATGCTGCAGGCCATTCAGGATGCTCTCGGCGAGCGGTTCCACCTGCAGCGCGCCGCCTTCGAGGCTCAGCCTTTCCCCAACTTTGGCATCCGTAAGGATCGCCTGAAACGCCTGTTGGCGTTGACCGAGCGGCATGAAGCCGACATCTGCACCGCCATCGACACCGACTTTGGCGGCCGTTCCGCGCATGAGACGCGGCTTGCGGAACTGTTCGTCGTGCGCGCCGGTGTCCGCCACGCGCTGTCGCACCTCAGGGGCTGGATGCGCGAACGCCGCGTTGTCACCACCATGCCGTTCCTGCCCGGCCGAAATCGCCTCGTCCCGCAGCCGCTCGGCGTCGTCGGCATCGTGTCGCCCTGGAATTATCCTTTCCAGCTCGCCGTCGCGCCGGTCACGGCGGCACTCGCGGCCGGCAATCGCGTGCTTATAAAACCTTCCGAATTGACGCCGGCATTTTCAGCGCTGCTGGCCAAACTCGTTGCCGAGCATTTCGCACCCGATGAGCTCAGCGTCATCAGCGGCGACGCGGAGATGGGAAAGGCCTTCGTGTCGATGCCTTTCGATCATTTGCTGTTCACCGGCTCGACCGCGGTCGGACGCCAGGTCGCGATCGCCGCGGCCGCCAACCTGACCCCGGTCACGCTCGAACTCGGCGGCAAGTCGCCGGCAATCTTCGATCCGTCATGCGATCTCGACGCGGCGGTATCCAGCATTGCCTATGGCAAGCTGTTGAATGCCGGGCAGACCTGCATCGCGCCGGATTATCTGCTGGTGCCGAAGGGACAGGCAGGCACGGTCGCTGCCAAGCTCGCAACGGCGATCACGAAGCTCTACCCAACCCTGCGCGACAACCCCGATTATACCGCCATCATCAGCGAGCGGCACCACCAGCGCCTGCGCGACATGATCACCGAGGCGCGTAATGCCGGCGCCGATGTCACCGAAATCAACCCGGCCGGCGAGGCATTCGGCGCGACAAACCGGAAATTGCCGCCGACCCTGGTCCGCAACGCCGGCGCAAACCTGCGGCTGATGCGCGAGGAGATTTTTGGGCCGGTACTGCCCATCGTCGAATATGCCGGGATCGACGAGGCGATAGCCCATGTGAACGGGGCGGACCGGCCGCTGGCGCTCTACTGGTTCGGGCGCGACAGCGGCAACCGTCAACGCATCCTGCATGAGACCGTCGCCGGCGGCGTCACCATCAACGACTGCATGCTGCATCTGGTGCAGGAGAACCAGCCTTTCGGCGGCGTCGGCGCCAGCGGCGTGGGCGCCTATCACGGCGAATGGGGCTTTCGCACCTTCAGCAAGGAGAAGCCGGTTTTCCTGCAGTCCCGGCTGAGCGCGGGAGCCTTGTTGCGCCCGCCCTACGGCAAGACGTTCGAGCGGCTCTTCAGCCTGCTCCGGCATATCACCTGACCGACGCAGTCACCGCCATCACGAACACCCGGCGCGTTAAGCCTATGTTCACCATCATGCGGCAGGTTCGCATCCTGCGGTCATGTCTTGAGTACCGCGGCGCCACAAGCGCCCAGGCAACAACCCGCGCCTCTTTTGAGGTGCGGGTCTTCCCTGGCTAGCCGAGGAAATCGGCCCGGTGCGGCGTGAAGCTGTCGACCAGCCGCCCTGCTTCCAGCGCCTTGACGCCGTGCACCAGACCGGACGGCACAATGAAGCTGCCGCCGGTCTCGATGGTTTCGGTCCTACCGTCGATGGTCACCTCGAAGCGGCCCTCGGCGACATAGCTAGCCTGGACGTGTGGGTGCGAATGCAGGGCGCCGACGCCACCCTTGTCGAAGCCGAATTCGACCAGCATCAACTCGTCGGTATGCAGGAGAACGCGTCGCCTGTTGCCGTCCGGGGTCGGCGTCCAGGCGCCCTCGCCGGCATGCGCGAAAATCTTTGTGGTCATCGTCGTCTCCTCATCGCGCAAGCCAGCCGCCATCCACAGGCACCACCGCTCCATGCATGTAGTTCGACGCCGGCGCCAGCAGGAACACGGCGGCATCGCCAATGTCGCCCGCTTCCCCCCAGCGACCGGCCGGGATCCGCGCCAGGATGGCGGCGCTGCGGTCGGGATCGGCGCGCAGCGCCTGCGTGTTGTTGGTCTCGATATAGCCCGGCGCGATGGCGTTGACGTTGATGCCTTTTTGCGCCCATTCGCAGGCGAGCAGACGCGTGATGCCGAGCACACCGTGCTTCGAGGCAGTATAGGACGCAACGCGGATGCCGCCCTGGAAGCTCAACACGGAGGCAATGTTGACGATCTTGCCCTGGCGTCCGCCGGCAAGCGCCCGTCTGGCGAAGCTCTGGCAGAGCAAGAAAACCGTCTTCAGGTTGACGTCCATGACGTCGTCCCAATCGGCCTCGCTGAGATCGACGGCATCGGCGCGGCGGATGATGCCGGCATTGTTGACCAGCCCGTCGAGCGGACCGCTTTCGTCCCAGATCCGGTCGAGCAACGGGCCGGCGGCCGACGTGTCGGCGAGGTCGGCGCTCACCGCTTCGAATTGCCCGCCCACCGCCGCAATCTTGTCTGCCGTATCGTCCATCGACGAGCGGCCGACGCCGACCACCGCGCCCCCGGCGCGTGCGACGCACACGGCGATGCCTTGGCCGATGCCGGTGTTGGCGCCGGTGACCAGGATACGTTTTCCGGCAAGGCTGAAGGGGTCGCTCACCGCAGATCGCCCAACGCCACCGGGTCGACATCGGTATAGTCGACATTGTCGCCGGCCATCGCCCAGATGAAAGCATAATTGGAAGTGCCGGCACCGGAGTGGATCGACCATCCCGGCGACAGCACCGCCTCCTCATTGCTCATGACGATATGGCGCGTCTCGTCAGGCTCGCCCATGAAATGGAAGACGCGCGCCGTCTCGGCCAGGTCGAAATAGAGATAGGCCTCCATGCGCCGGTCATGCACATGGCATGGCATGGTGTTCCACACCGATCCTGGAGCCAACTGAGTCATGCCGACCACCAGCTGGCAGGTCTTCACGCCCTCGGCATGGATGAACTGGAAGATCGAACGCTCGTTGCAGGTGTCCTTGCTGCCGAGATCGAGGCGCTTGGCGTCGCCGATGCGGATCAGCCGGCTGGGCCAGGCCTGATGCGCAGGCGCGCTGAGCAGATAGAATTTAGCCGGCGCGGTCTTGTCCACCGAGGCGAAGGACACGTCGGTGGTGCCCATGCCGAGATAGAGCATGTCGCGCGCCTGCAATTCGAAGGACTGGCCGCCGGCCGTGATGACGCCCGTGCCGCCGATGTTGACGGCGATCAGCTCGCGACGGTCGAGAAAGTTCTTCGTGCCGGTCGGCTTGATCGCTTCCAGCGGCAGCGGTGCGCCAGTCGGCACGGCGCCACCAACGATCATGCGGTCGTAATGGGTGTAGGTCAGGCTGATGCGGCCGCGCTGGAACAGGCCGTCAATGTGGAAATTGTGACGCAGCTCATCGGTTCCCATCGCCGCGGCGGCGACCGGGTCGATGGCAAAGCGTGATGTACAGTCGATATGGCTCTGGCTCATTTTCGTCCTGACTTGAGATGGGTCATTCGCCGGCGGCGGCCTTGACCGAACTGGCATAAAAGGCCTGACGCGCATGCAGGCGTTCGCGGTAACGCTGCTGGCTGGCGGTGAGGTGTGCGCGCATCGCCTCGCGCGCGGCCTCGGCATCGCCAGAGGTAATGGCGTTGAGGATCACCAGGTGCTCGCGTTGCAGCCCGCGCTGGTAGCTGTCGGATTGCGCCAGTTCGGTCGACCAGGGCGAAGTCACGTCGCACGGGATGGCGCGCCGGCCGAGCACGTCGAGCATCTCGACATAGAAGGGGTTGCTGGTGGCGCTGGCGATGGCGCGATGGAAGGCGAGGTCGGCCGGACCGGTCGGCTCGCTGGCAAGCAGCAGCCGCTCGAATTCGAAGAAGGCTTCCTGGATCGCCGCCTCCTGCGCGGCGTTGCGACGGATGGCGGCGAGCCCGGCCGATTCGATCTCGATCGCCAGCCGCACTTCGAGCACGTTGAGTGCGATCGAATCCTTGCTGCCCATGTCGGCGGCCAGCGCGCCGAACATTGTCGAGATGTGCTCTGTGACGAAGACGCCGGCGCCCTGGCGCGGTTCGACCAGCCCGTCGGCGGCAAGCTTGGCCAGCGCCTCGCGGATGACGGTGCGGCTGACGCCGAAGGTTTCGGTCAGTTGGCCTTCGGTCGGTAATTTATGGCCGGGCAGGATCTCACCCGCCTGCAACTGCTTGCGGATCGTCGCGACCACGGTCTCCGACAGTTTGGGTTTTCTCTCGACCCTGAGGTCGGTTGCGGTGTCCGATGCCATGTCGCCCCTATTTGAAGACGCTCGGTAGCCAGAGCGAAATGGCCGGAATGTAAGTGACGAGCCCCAGTACCACGAGCCCGGCCCCATAGAACGGCCAGATCGAGCGCATCGCTTCCCAGACGGATATCTTGCCCACTGCGCACGCCACGAACTGCACAGCGCCCACCGGCGGCGTATTCAGCCCGATGCCGAAGTTGAGGATCATGATAACGCCAAAATGCACCGGGTCGACGCCGTAGGCTTGCGCCACGGGCAGGAAGATCGGCGTGCAGATGATAATCGTCGGGCCCATGTCCATGAAGGTGCCGAGGAACAGCATCAAGACGTTGAGCAGGAGAAGCACGATCAGCGGATCGTCCGAGATCGCGTTCATGGAGGCTATGAGCGCTGCCGGCACTTTCAGGAAGGCCATCAACCACGAGAACGCCGCCGCCATGCCGATGATGAGCAGCACCATGGCCGTGGTGCGCACGGCACCATGGGTGGCATGAACGAAACCTTCCCAAGTCATCTGCCGGTAAACGAAGACAGTAACGAGCAACGCATAGATGACCGCGACGCAGGAACTTTCGGTCGCCGTGAAAACGCCCGATCGTACGCCACCGAAGATGATCGCGATCAGCAGCAAGCCGGGCACCGCGACAGCGAAGAGATGCGCGACGGCGGTGAAGCCCGGAAACGGCTCGGTCGGATAGCCGCGGGAGCGCGCCACGAAATAGGCGGTGATCATCAGCGACAGGGCCAACAGCAGGCCCGGAATGATGCCGGCCGTGAACAGGTCGGCGATGGAGATCTTTCCACCTGCCGAGATCGAGTAGATGATCATGTTGTGCGACGGCGGCAGGAGCAGCGCGATCAGCGCCGCCATCGACGTGACGTTGACGGCGTAATCCGCTCCATATCCACGCGCCTTCATCTGCGGGATCATCAAGCCGCCGACCGCCGCTGCCTCGGCCACGGCGGAGCCCGAAATGCCGCCGAACAGTGTAGCGGTCGCAATGTTGACCTGCCCGAGGCCGCCGCGCAAATGGCCAACGAGCGAGCCGGCGAAGGCAACGATCTTGCTGGCGATGCCGCCGCGCACCATCAAGTCGCCGGCATAGATGAAGAAGGGAATGGCCAGCAGCGAAAAGACGCTCATGCCGGAATTCAGGCGCTGGAACACGATGAGCGGCGGCAGGCCCATGTAGAGGACGGTGGCAAAGCTTGCGACGCCGAGGCAGAAAGCGATCGGCGTGCCGATAAGCATCAGAAGGGTGAAGACGCCGAAGAGGATCCAGAGTTCCATGCCGTCAGACCTTCACGTTCGCCGTGTCGAGTTCGGTTGCGACTTCCGCCGGCGGCAGTTCATCGAGCACATCGTCGATCGGCGCACCGGAGAGACGAAGCACGATGCGCTCCAGCGTGAAGAGCGCGACGAGCACGCCTCCCGCGACCAGCGGGACGTAGTCCCAGCCCCCCGATATGCCGAGCGACGGCAAGGTAGCGCCCCAGGTCAATGCGACCAGTTGGCTGCCATACCAGATCATACCGATGCCGAAGGCGAGCGCGACGAGGTCCGAGATCATCCGCAGCCAACGCTTGCCGCCTTTGGGCAGCACGTAGAGCAGGACGTCGAAGCCGAGGTGATAGTTCTCGCGCACCCCGACGGCAGCGCCGAGGAAAATGAACCAGCTCATCAGCATCACCGAGCCCTGCTCGGTCCAGCTTGGCGAGCGGTTCAGGACATAACGACCGAACACCTGCCAGGCGACGAAGGCGGTCATCAGCACCAGCCCGATGCCTGCGACCCATAGCGCCGCTGTGCTGACGCGCGACATCATGCGGGCGACGCCGGACAGGGGCGGTCTGTGTGCTGGGCTGGAGGTCACCGGTTCTCTCCGCAAGGGGGATGGCGGCGCGGAATGCCCGCGCCGCCGCTTGATCACTGCACGGCCTTGATGGCTTCGACCATGGCCTTCAGCTTATCGTCCTTGACGTGCTTCTCGTAGACCGGACCCATGGCGTCGATGAAGGGCTGCTTGTCCGGCGTCGTGATCTGCGAACCGGCCGCTTCGACTTTGGCGCGCGATTCCTTGACCTTGGCGGTCCACAGCTCGCGCTGCCTGGCGACGCTCTCCTTGGCGGCCGCCTTGAAGATCGCCTGATCCTCCGGCGTCAGCTTGTCCCAGCTCGACTTCGCCATGACGAAGGCTTCCGGCACCATAGTGTGCTCGTCGAGCGAATAGAACTTGGCGACTTCCGCATGCTTGGCGGTGTCGTAGCTCGGAAAATTGTTTTCCGCGCCGTCAATGACCCCGGTCTCGATCGCCGAATACACCTCGCCATACGGCATCGGAGTCGCGTTGGCGCCGAGTGCCGCCACCATGTCGACGAAGATGTCGGACTGGATGACGCGGAACTTCATGCCGGACAGATCGGCTAATGAGTTGATCGGTTTCTTCGAATTGTAGAAGGAGCGCGCGCCACTGTCATAGAAGGCGAGCAGCACCAGCCCGACCTGTTCGAACGCCGCCGCGATCTGATCGCCGACCGCCCCGTCCATGACCTTGTGCATATGGTCTTCCGAGCGGAAGATATAGGGCAGCGAGGGCACAGTGGTTTCGGGAATGAGCCCGTTGAACGGCGCCATCGAGATGCGGTTGAGGTCGATCACGCCGGTGCGAACCTGCTCGATCGTGTCCTTTTCTTCGCCTAGCTGCGCGGAATGATAGAGCTCGACCGCATAGCGGCCGGCCGTACGCTCCTTTACAAGCTCGCCGAAATATTTGACTGCCTCGACCGTCGGATAGCCGTCCGGGTGGGTGTCGGACGAGCGCAGAACCGTCTGGGCGCTTGCCATTCCGGCCATCAGTGCGGCGGCGAGCAGCGCAGCTCCCGTCAGTCTTGAAAAATGCAACATGGTTTCCTCCCTTTGCATTGCGGGCGAGTTGCCCCTTCAGAGCCGATACGCCTTTTTCGCCAGCGTATAGGTCAGTTCCCGCGCCAGCTCATGCGCCTCGTCCTCGCGCAGCCTGTGCTCGGCGACGAGACGCGCCAGGAACGCGCAGTCGACCCGCCGCGCCACATCGTGACGTGCCGGGATCGATGGAAAGGCGCGGGTATCGTCATTGAAGCCGACGGTGTTGTAGAAGCCGGCCGTCTCGGTGGTCATCTCGCGGAACCGCTGCATGCCTTCCGGGCTGTCGTGGAACCACCAGGCCGGCCCGAGCTTCAGCGCCGGGTAGACGCCGGCCAGCGGAGCCAGCTCGCGCGCATAGCTGGTTTCGTCGAGCGTAAAGAGAATGACGGTGAGGTCGCGCTCCAGCCCGACGCAGTCGAGCAGCGGCTTCAGCGCCGTCACATAGTCGGTCCGGGTCGGGATATCGAAGCCCTTGTCGCGGCCGAATTTTTGGAAGATTGCGGGCGAATGGTTGCGCCAGGAGCCGGGATGGATCTGCAGGACCAGCCCATCGTCGAGGCTCATCTTGGCCATCTCGGTCAGCATCTGGGCGCGGAACAGTTTTCGCTCGCGCTCATCGTCGGAACCACGGCGAACCCGATTGAACAGCTCTTGCGCCGCCGCATCCGAAAGATTGGCGGTCTCGGCCGTCGGATGGCCATGATCTGACGAAGTCGCGCCGAAGCTTTTGAAGAAGGCGCGCCGCTGGCGATGCGCGTCGAGATATCCGGCCCAGCTGCCGGTGTCGCAGCCGGTGATCTCGCCGAGCCGATCGAGATTGGGTGAAAACCCCTCGAAATCAGGATCGACGACGGCATCCGGCCGGTAGGCGGTGACCACACGGCCCTGCCAGCCGCTGTCGCGGATCATCTGGTGCCATTTGAGATCGTCGAGCGCGCCTTCCGTGGTCGCGATGACCTCGATGTTGAAACGCTCGAACAGCGCGCGCGGGCGAAAATTCTCCCACTGCAGCAGCGTTGCAATCGTGTCGTAGTGGCGGTCGGCCGTCGCGGCGGTCAGCGGTTCGTCGATGCCGAACAGATCGGCAAGTACGTGGTCGAACCACAGCCGGGTCGGTGTGCCCCGAAACAGATAATAGTGCTCGGCAAAGCGCCGCCAGATCGTCCGGCCGTCGGTTTCGACAGGCGCGCCGTCCAGCGTCGCGACGCCGAGATCCTCGAGGCGGACGCCCTGGCTGAACAGCATGCGGAAGATGTAGTGATCCGGGACGATGAGCAGTTGCGCCGGATCCGGGAATGGCTCGTTCAGCGCATACCAGCGCGGATCGGTGTGGCCATGCGGGCTGACAAGGGGCAGGTCCTTGATCCCGGCATAGAGATCACGGGCAATCGCGCGCGAATGCGCCTCGGCGGGAAACAGCAGATCCGCATGGGTCAGTGTCACGGTCATCCTCCCAAGGCCACTATCGGTAGGGGCGGCAAGAAATAATGTCAACATACAAAAATCCGATTGTTGTATGATGACTTTTCGACCCATTGTGTGGCAGGAAATCGAATGTTACGCCGCTTTGCCGATCCCTGCCGAGGCCACTCATGTCATCCGACCAGACCAGTCGCACCACGACGACCGAACGCCTTTCCACGAAGACGGTGCGCGCACTGCCGGCTTCGATCGCGACACCTGCGTATGATCGCAGCTGCGTCGTCCCGGGCATCGTGCACCTTGGTGTCGGCGCCTTCCACCGCGCCCATCAGGCAGCCTATGTCGACGATTGCCTGGCGGCAGGCGACGCGGATTGGGGCATAACAGGCGTTTCGCTGCGCAGCACCGACACGCGCGACGCTCTCACGCCGCAGGACGGGCTCTACACGCTGGCGATCAGAAGCAGTGGAACCGAAAGGCTTCAGGTCATCGGTTCGATCGGTGTGATGCTGGTGGCGCCGGAGGACCCCAGGGCGGTGCTGGTCGCGCTGACCGATCCGCGCACCCGCATCGTCACGCTGACGATCACTGAAAAGGCCTATCTGAGGGCGGCAGGCGGCGGATTGGACGCCGCACATCCCGATATCGCCCATGATCTGGCCAATCCCCGGATGCCGAAGACAGCGCATGGTTTTCTGACCGAGGCGCTTGCCCGGCGACGCGCCGCCGGCACGCCGCCCTTCACTGTCCTGTGTTGCGACAATTTGCCGGCCAACGGCGCCACGCTGCACCGGCTGTTGGTCGAATTCGCCCAGTTGCGAGATGCCGGGCTCGCGCAATCGAGCGATGTCGGAATTGCCGACCACATCGCACAACAAGTCGCGTTTCCCTCCAGCATGGTCGATCGCATCGTGCCCGCAACCACTGACGCCGATCGGGTGCGGATCGCTGAAGAACTCGGCGTCGAGGATGCCTGGCCCGTGATGACCGAGCCGTTTTGTCAGTGGGTGGTCGAAGATAAGTTCCCGACTGGCCGGCCCGCGTGGGAACAATTCGGCGTCACCATGGTTCGCGATGTCGGCCCGTTCGAGGACATGAAGCTCAGGCTGCTCAACGGCTCGCATTCGGCCATCGCCTATCTTGGCCTGCTCAGCGGTCATGCCACCGTCGACCGCGCCTTCGCCGACCCGGCGATCCGGCAATTCGTTGATGCATTGTGGGCCGAAGCCATCCCGACCCTGCCCGAGGATGCCGGATTGGACACGAGCGCCTATACTGCGGAGCTCGCGGAGCGTTTTTCCAACACTGCACTTGCCCATCGCACGGCGCAGATCGCCAATGACGGCAGCCAGAAACTGCCGCAGCGCATCGTCGCCTCCGCCATCGAATGCCTCGAAGCCGGTACTGAATTGGTCCATCTAACCCTGGTGGTGGCTGCCTGGATCGCCGCTTGCGCCGCGCGAGGAAAAACCTTGCCGGCGGGACATTTCACCGATCCGCTCGACGCGGCGCTGACGGCACTTTTGAGCGAGCAGCTGCCGGCCAACGAAACCGTGACCGCGGTGTTCGACCTGGCCGGCTTCGCCAGGGACCATGCCGAGCGGCAGACGTTGATCGAACTTGTGGCTGTCCATCTCGTCCACCTGCGGCGCGATGGTCCGGTTCTGGCCTTCGCCGCCTTGGGCATACAGAGCGAGCAGACCTGAGCTACGGCCTCGCGGTTATGATGTCGGCGGGACAGCGCCCCCCTCTTTCGCAAATCTCTAACGTTACAGGAAGAGCACCGACATCCGAGCTGCCAATCTCCCCCCTCGTGGGGGAGATGTCCGGCAGGACAGAGGGGGGCGCGAAGGATCGCGACAGAACGCCCGTCCTGCGCGCTACCAATGGCATGAATTCCAGAGTCTGCGCTCAGGCCTACGCCGGCAGGATGGCGCCTTCCAGCGTGGTGAGCTGGCTAAGGAACTGTTCCGCCTTGCTGCGAGCCTCGTCGTCCTTGGCATCAGTGGCGTCTTCCCTGGCTTCCTGGATGCGGCGCGCGAGATCGGCGCGGTCGACATCCTTCACCGCGACAGCCGATTCCGCCAGCAGCGTGCAGCCGGCCGGAACGATGTCGGCGAAACCGCCAAACACCACATAGCGCTCTTCGCCGCCCGCCGCGGTCTTCACGGTGACGACGCCCGGCTTGATCGTGGTCATGACCGGCGCGTGATGCGCCATCACGGTCATCTCGCCCTCGGCGCCCGGAATGACGACGGATTCGACCTGCTCGGAAACAAGCAGGCGCTCCGGCGAGACCAGTTCGAATTTGAAAGCTTCAGCCATGATCAATTTAGTGAGTAGGGAATAGGAACTAGGCAGTAGTAAGTGGTCCTAACCGGCCCACATCACGCAGCTGCTATTCCCTGCTCACTACTGACTACTCCCTATTCCCTAAATTAAGCCGCTTCAGCCGCCAGGCGCTGTGCCTTCTCGACCGCTTCCTCGATGCCGCCGACCATGTAGAAGGCGGCTTCGGGAAGGTGATCGTAGTCGCCGTTGCAGAGGCCCTTGAAGCCCTTGATGGTGTCGGCGAGATCGACCAGCTTGCCCGGCGCGCCGGTGAACACTTCGGCGACGAAGAAGGGCTGCGACAGGAAGCGCTCGATCTTGCGGGCGCGGGCCACGGTCTGCTTGTCCTCTTCCGACAGCTCGTCCATGCCCAGGATGGCGATGATGTCCTGCAGCGACTTGTAGCGCTGGAGGATCGACTGCACCTGGCGCGCGACGCCATAATGCTCGTCGCCGACGACCAGCGGGTCGAGCATGCGCGAGGTCGAATCCAGCGGATCGACGGCCGGATAGATGCCCTTTTCGGCGATGGCGCGGTTGAGCGTCGTCGTCGCGTCAAGGTGGGCGAACGAGGTCGCCGGCGCCGGATCGGTCAAGTCGTCGGCGGGCACATAGATGGCCTGCACGGACGTGATCGAGCCCTTGGTGGTTGTGGTGATGCGTTCCTGCAGCGCGCCCATGTCGGTGGCGAGCGTCGGCTGATACCCGACGGCCGACGGGATGCGGCCGAGCAGAGCCGACACTTCCGAACCCGCTTGCGTGAAGCGGAAGATGTTGTCGACGAAGAACAGCACGTCCTGGCCCTGGTCGCGGAAATATTCGGCAACCGTCAGGCCGGTCAGGCCGACGCGGGCGCGCGCGCCCGGCGGCTCGTTCATCTGGCCATAGACGAGTGCGGCCTTGGAGCCCTCGCCGCCGCCCTTCTTGTTGACGCCGGATTCGATGAACTCGTGATAGAGATCGTTGCCTTCGCGGGTGCGCTCGCCGACGCCGGCGAACACCGAGTAGCCGCCATGCGCCTTGGCGATGTTGTTGATCAGTTCCTGGATCAGCACGGTCTTGCCGACGCCGGCGCCGCCGAACAGGCCGATCTTGCCGCCCTTGGCGTAGGGAGCCAGCAGGTCGAGCACCTTGATGCCGGTGATCAGGATCTGGGCTTCCGTCGACTGCTCGACATAGGTCGGAGCCGGCTGGTGGATGGAGCGCATTTCGGTTGCGTCGACCGGGCCTTCTTCGTCGACCGGCTCGCCGATGACGTTGATGATGCGGCCGAGCATGCCCGGGCCGACCGGCACGGTGATCGGCGCGCCGGTGTCACGCACTTCCTGGCCGCGAACCAGACCTTCGGTCGAGTCCATGGCGATGCAGCGCACAGTGTTTTCACCCAGGTGCTGGGCGACTTCGAGCACCAGTCGGTTGCCGACATTGGTGGTCTCGAGCGCGTTCAGGATCGCCGGCAGGTGATCGCCGAACTGCACGTCGACAACGGCGCCGATGACCTGGCGGACCTTGCCGACAACGCCGGTTGCCTTGCTGGCCACTGCCGATGTCTTGGCAGCGGCGGCCTTCGCCGGTGCTGCCGCCTTGGCCGGGGCAGCCTTCGCGGCTGCTGCTGGAGCCTTTGCCGCCTTCGCGGGGGCTGCGGTTTTCGCGGCTGCGGCCTTGGGGGCTGCCGTCTTGGATGTCGCCTTCTGGGGGGTCGCTGCTTTCGCCATCGTCTTTACCCTTTTTCGTCCTTTGTTTCTCACGCGGTCCGATCGCGGGTCGATGACCCGCGAACCACGCCTAGAGCGCCTCGGCGCCCGAAATGATTTCGATCAGTTCCTTGGTGATCTGCGCCTGCCGCTGGCGGTTATAGGTGATCGACAGCTTGTTGATCATGTCGCCGGCGTTGCGCGTCGCATTGTCCATGGCGCTCATCTTGGCGCCCATTTCGCCGGCCACATTTTCGAGCAGCGCCCGGAAAACCTGCACGGAGATGTTGCGCGGAATGAGGTCGGAGAGGATTTCGCCCGGCTCCGGCTCATATTCGTAGACGGCGTTGCCGCCATCGATCGCCTCGGCCGGAGCCGAAGCAACGCCGGCCGGAATGATCTGCTGCGCGGTCGGGATCTGGCTGATCACCGACTTGAACTGCGAATAGAACAGCGTGCAGATGTCGAAGCCGCCCTCGTTGAAGAGGTGGATGACCTTCTTGGCGATCGCATCGGCATTGACGAAGCCGAGTGTCTTGACCTCGCGCAGATCGACGCGGTCGATGATCATCGACGCATAGTCGCGGCGCAGGATGTCGAAACCCTTCTTGCCGACGCAGATGATCTTGACCTGCTTGCCGTCCGCCAAAAGCTTGCGGATATGGTCGCGGGCAAGGCGGGCGATCTGCGAATTGAAGCCGCCGCACAGGCCGCGCTCGGCGGTGCAGACGACGAGCAGATGCACGTCGTCCTTGCCGGTGCCGGTCATCAGCGCCGGGGCATCGCCGCCGCCGCCGATGGCCTGGGTGATGTTGGCCAGCACGGAACCCATGCGCTCCGAATAGGGGCGCGCCGCTTCCGCAGCCTCTTGCGCACGGCGCAGCTTCGCCGCGGCGACCATCTGCATCGCCTTGGTGATCTTCTGCGTCGCCTTGACCGAGGCGATACGGTTACGAAGGTCTTTTAATGAAGGCATGCTTCAAACCTGATCCCGTCTTGCAATTCGCTCAGGCGAAGGTCTTGGCGAAAGTGTCGATCTCGGCCTTCAGCTTGGCGCGCAGATCATCCGACAGCGCCTTTTCCTTGCGGATGGCATCGAGGACGTCCTTGCCTGCCGAACGCATGTGGCTGAGCAGGCCATGCTCGAACTTGCCGACCTGGTTGACCGGCAGCTTGTCGAGATAGCCGTTGACGCCGGCGAAGATCACCGCGACCTGCTCTTCCGTCTTCAGCGGCGAGAACTGCGGCTGCTTCAGGAGTTCGGTCAGGCGCGATCCGCGGTTGAGCAGGCGTTGCGTGGCGGCGTCGAGATCCGAGCCGAACTGCGCGAACGCCGCCATTTCGCGGTACTGCGCGAGCTCGCCCTTGATCGAGCCGGCAACCTGCTTCATCGCCTTGATTTGCGCGGCCGAACCGACGCGGCTGACCGACAGGCCGACGTTCACCGCAGGACGAATACCCTGGAAGAACAGGTTGGTTTCGAGGAAGATCTGGCCGTCGGTGATCGAGATCACGTTGGTCGGGATGTAGGCCGACACGTCGTTGGCCTGCGTTTCGATGATCGGCAGCGCGGTCAGCGAACCACCGCCCAGATCGTCGTTGAGCTTGGCGGCGCGCTCGAGCAGGCGCGAGTGCAGGTAGAAGACGTCGCCCGGATAGGCTTCGCGGCCCGGCGGGCGGCGCAGCAGCAGCGACATCTGGCGATAGGCGACGGCCTGCTTCGACAGATCGTCATAGCTGATCAGCGCGTGCATGCCATTGTCGCGGAAGTATTCGCCCATGGTGGCGCCGGCGAACGGCGCCAGGAACTGCATCGGTGCCGGATCGGAAGCGGTGGCGGCGACGATGATCGAGTATTCGAGCGCGCCGCGCTCTTCCAGCACCTTGACGAACTGCGCGACGGTCGAGCGCTTCTGGCCGACGGCGACGTAGACGCAGTAGAGCTTTTCCTTCTCGGGGCCGTTGTCGTGCACCGATTTCTGGTTGAGCATCGTGTCGAGGATGATGGCGGTCTTGCCGGTCTGGCGATCGCCGATGACCAGCTCGCGCTGGCCGCGGCCAACCGGGATCAGCGCATCGATGGCCTTGAGGCCGGTCGACATCGGCTCGTTCACCGACTTGCGCGGGATGATGCCGGGCGCCTTGACGTCGACGCGCTTGCGTTCGACTGCCTTGATCGGACCCTTGCCGTCGATCGGATTGCCGAGCGCGTCGACGACGCGGCCGAGCAGGCCGGGGCCGACGGGAACGTCGACGATGGCGCCGGTGCGCTTGACGATGTCGCCTTCCTTGATGTCGCGGTCGGCGCCGAAGATGACGACGCCGACATTGTCGGCTTCGAGGTTGAGCGCCATGCCGCGGATGCCGCCGGGAAACTCGACCATTTCGCCGGCCTGGACATTGTCGAGGCCGTAGACGCGGGCGATACCGTCACCGACGGACAACACCTGTCCGACTTCGGAGACCTCGGCCTCCTTGCCGAAATTCTTGATCTGGTCTTTCAGAATTGCGGAAATTTCCGCGGCGCGGATGTCCATCAGCCGACCTCTTTCAGTGCAAGCTTGAGCGAATTGAGTTTGGTTTTGAGCGACGTATCAATCTGGCGCGAGCCCATCTTGACCACCAGCCCGCCGAGCAGCGACGGATCGACGGTGACGGAGATAGCCACGTCCTTGCCGGCAACGCTCTTCAGCGCCGCCTTGAGTTCGGTCTGCTGGGCAGCCGTCAGTTCGTGAGCCGACGTCACTTCAGCAGCGGTCTCGCCACGATGTTCGGCTGATATCTGACGGAACGCCCTGATCATGCCGGGAATGGCGAACAGCCGGCGGTTGCGGGCGACGACGCGCAGGAAATTGCCAGTGAGGCCGGCAATCCCGGCCTTGTCGGCGATTGCCGCGATGGCCTTCGCCTGGTCCTCGCTGGAGAACACCGGGCTGTTGATCAGCCGGGTAAGGTCGGCGCTGCCCGCGAGCATGACTTCGAAGCTGTTGAGGTCGGCTTCGACCTTGGCCACGGAATTTGCCTGCAGGGCGAGTTCGAACAGCGAACCCGCATAGCGTTCTGCGACACCTGAGATTGGCGATGACGATTGAGCCACGGACCGTCTTTTCTCTTGTCTGACAGGCCGTAGATTGTTGGCGCGAGCAAAAACTCTGGCTAAATCTTTGACCTTACTGCATTTTTTCGAGCACGGAGGCGCGGCTTCCGCTATCCCCGGCCGAAAGTCGATTGCCGTCTAGCACAGGCATTTTAAGACCGCAATGCGTCGTTCCGCATGGTTTTCAGGCACTATTGTCGCATCCGGCGAAAGTCACCCGTCTTCCATCGCGGAATACCCAACGATTCAAGGCAAAAAGCCGAAGGCAAAGGCGAGCGGTAACGCCGCCAGCACCAATTCCAGCACAATGGAAACCCAATTGAAAGGCGTGTTGGCGCCATCCGACATCATCGACAGCAACCGGCCGAAGGCGGTGAACAACCAGGAAAAGCCGAGCGCCATGTAGATCAGCGGCTGCGCCAGCAGGATGCAGCACAGGCCGACGCCGAGATAGAAGCCCGACATCCTGCCGCGCCCCTCGGCGATCGCCGCAGCCTTCTCTGGCTTGACCTGCAAGCGCAGGGCACGGAAGGCGAGGCCAGGCGCCAGAAAGAACAAAAGACCGAGCAGCACGGTGACGACGGCGCTCGACCAGGCCAGCCATTCGCCCTGGCTCGTTGGCCATGGAAGCGCAAAATCCATCTTGTCCCCTCGAAGTGCCTGTTTTGAAATTCCGGGCATTCTAACGGAGGAAAACCCCCGCGCCAGATGGTCCACGCACTTTAGGCGGCGCGCATCAGCCAAGCGCGAATGCCACAGCCGCCTCGGCATGGATACGCGTCGTGTCGAAGACCGGGATGTCGAAATCCTGCTGGCCGATAAGCATGGTGATCTCGGTGCAGCCCATGATGACGCTGTCGGCTGCCTCTTCGCGGCGCAGGCGTTCGGTCTCGGCGATGTAAGCCGCCTTCGAGATTTCGGTGACGATGCCCTGGCACAATTCCTCGTAGATGACGCGATGGACCATGTCGCGCCCGGCAGCATCGGGCACCACGGGCCGCAGGCCGTATCTGTCGGCGAGCCAGCCTTTGTAGAAGTCCTGTTCCATGGTGAAGCGCGTCGCCAGCAGCGCCGGGCGCTGCATGCCGGCGCGCTTGACCGCCACCGCGGTGGCGTCGGCGATGTGGATCAGCGGGATCGACACCGACGCCTGCACCTGGTCGGCCAGTTTGTGCATGGTGTTGGTGCACAAAAGCAGACCTTCCGCGCCGCCGGCCTCGAGCTTGCGCGCTGCTTCGACAAGAAGCACGCCGGCGCCGTCCCAGTCGCCATGATGCTGCCGCTCGGCGATCTCGGCGAAGTCGAACGACCAGAGCAGCAATCTGGCCGAATGCAGCCCGCCCAGCCGCTCGCGCACGATCTCGTTGAGCAGGCGGTAGTAGATGGCCGTCGATTCCCAGCTCATGCCGCCCAGAAGGCCAAGGGTTTTCACAATAGGCTGGTCCTCTCTCGATTCTGGGTGTCTATAGCGGTTGGGCATACACGGAATGAGGGCAATGGGCGAGTTTCTAGGCGTATTCGATGCAAATGCGAGTTCAACGGTTTCAGCAATAGCAACAGCTGTCTCCGCTGTCGCAACCGGTGTTATTGCCTTATTGACTGCCTTCTTATGGTTCGAGAATCGAAGCCTTCGGAAGGCTGGGATCGCTCCCGAAATAGTAGCCTACCTATCACCACACTCGGATGGCAACGGCGCTATAAATTTCGTATTGGCCAATGTCGGAAGAGGACCTGCCTTCGACGTTAGATTCGAGCTTTTGTACGATGAGCAAGACTTCAAAAGTCACGATGTAATGCTCGTAAATGACAAAGAACGCATGCCGATGACGGTCATACCGCAGGACGAAAAGATATATGCCCTCTTCGGTATTAGCTTTGAGCTATATGGACAGATCGGCGGGGCTGATATTGGTCCCTTGAAAGCCTTCAAAGTGAAACTGCGCTACTTGGATGTTCTCGGCAAGGAGATAGCTCGAGAACGCACTATTGATATAAAACAATTTGCGGGGCTGCGGGGGGTTCTGGCCAAGGCAGCTGAACGGAGGATCGCTGACTCGACGGAAAAAATGGAGGGTCACTTGGCGACCATTGCGAAGCGATCGAATAGTTTTGCAGCGTTTGTGGATATTACCGAATTTCAGGACCGGTACGTGAAAAAGGCCAAGGGCGGTAAATAAGCCGTCACAAAAAGCTCTGCGGATCAATATCGACCTGCACCCTGACCGAACCGCGTTGCTTCGGCCCGTTGGCCAGCATGGCCCTGAGAAAACCTTGCATATCGGCGCGCCGCTCGCCCTGGATCAGCAGGCGGAAGCGATGGCGGCCGCCGAGCAGTGACAGCGGCGCCTCCGCCGGGCCGAGCACGAACAAATCCGTCGCCTCGGGCGCGGCGCGGCGCAGGCCACGTGCATGGCCTTCGGCTTCAGCCCGCGTCACCGCACTAACGATGACGCCTGCGAGCCGGCCGAAGGGCGGCAGTGCGGCCCGTTCGCGCTCGGCGATCTCACGTTCGTAAAACGCCTCGGCGTCGCCCGAGACGATCGCCCGCATCACCGGGTGGTCGGGCTGAAAAGTCTGCAGCAGGCCAAGGCTCTTCTTGCCGGTGCGGCCGGCGCGGCCGGTGACCTGGCTGAGCAGCTGAAATGTGCGCTCGGCGGCGCGCGGATCGCCATTGGCAAGGCCAAGATCGGCATCGACGACGCCGACCAGGGTCATGTTGGGAAAGTTGTGGCCCTTGGCGACGAGCTGCGTGCCGATGACGATGTCGGCCTCGCCATCGGCGATCGCCTCCAGTTCCAGCCGCAGCCGCCTTACGCCGCCCATCAGGTCCGACGACAAGACGATGGTGCGCGCGTCGGGAAAATGCGTAACGACCTCTTCGGCGATCCGCTCGACACCTGGCCCGCAGGCGACCAGATGATCGAGCGTGCCGCATTCCGGGCAGGCTTCGGGGCGGCGCTCATTGTGCCCGCAATGATGGCAGACCAGCTGGCCGCGAAAACGATGCTCGACCAGCCAGGCCGAGCAGACCGGGCAGCCGAAGCGGTGGCCGCAGACCCGGCACAGCGTCAGCGGCGCATAGCCGCGCCGGTTGAGGAACAGCAGCGACTGCTCCTGCCTCTCCAGCGTCTGGCGCATCTGGTCGAGCAGCACCGGCGACAGGAAACCGCCACGCGCCGGCGGCGCGCGCCGCATGTCGACCGCCTTCAGATGCGGAAGCGCCGCCTCGGCGAAGCGAGCGGAAAGCACCGCTCTGTTGTATTTACCTTGGCTGGCATTGACCCGGCTTTCAACCGATGGCGTCGCCGACGCCAGCACGACCGGAAAGCTGCCGATATGGCCGCGCACCACCGCCATATCGCGCGCATTGTAGAAGACGCGGTCCTCCTGCTTGTAGGCAGGGTCGTGCTCCTCGTCGACGACGATCAGGCCAAGCTCCTTGAACGGCAGGAACAGCGCCGAACGCGCACCGGCGACGACCCGCACGCCGCCTTCCGCCACTTGCCGCCAAACCCGCTCGCGCATCCGCGGCGGCAGGTCGGAATGCCATTCACCCGGCTTGGCGCCGAAGCGCTGCTGGAAGCGCTCGAGAAAGGCATGCGTCAGCGCGATTTCCGGCAGCAGGATCAGCACCTGCCTGCCCTGGTCGAGCGCAGCCGCCACCGCTTCGAAATAAACCTCCGTCTTACCTGATCCGGTGACGCCGTCGAGCAGCGCGACGTTGAACACGCCGGCTGCGACATTGGCGCGCAGCATCTGCGCCGCGGCGCTCTGGTCCGGCATCAGTTCCGGTGTGGCGTAGGCGGGATCGGGCGCGGCCACCACCGGGCGCGGCGGGATCATCACGGTCTCGAACACGCCTTGCGCCCTCAGGCCGTCGATCACCGTCGACGACACGCCGGCGGCGTGAGCGAGGCCGGAGCGCGTCCAGGCAAGGCCGCCTTCGGCCGTCTCCAGCACGCGCTGCCTGGCGCTCGTCATCCGGTCGGGTGCGAGAAGCGTGCGCTGCAATCCCTCGATCCACGGTTCGGGGTCGAAAGCCTCCGGCGCCCTGAGCAGCATGCGCGCCACCATGCCCGGCGGCGACAGCGTGTACTGCGCCACCCAGTCGACGAAGCGGCGCATCGCGCGGTCGATCGGCGGGCAGTCGAAAACCTGTTCGATGGGGCGCAGCTTTTTCGCGTCGACCTTCTCGACCGCGCCATCCCAGACGATGCCGGCGACCTGGCGCGGACCGAGCGGCACGCGCACGATCGAGCCCGGCACCACGCGCATGCCGGCCGGCACGGCATAGGTGTAGGGGCGTTCGGCGGGCATCGGCACCAGCACCGGTGCGGCTGCGACAAAGGGCGAATCTTCGATCATGAGGCGTGACCTTGCCCTGACTTTGGTCTAGATCAAAGGCCGACCCCGAATGTGCATGACATGCACATGAAAATCTTCAGGAGACCCGCCATGAAATTTTTTGTCGACACCGCCGACGTCAAGGATATTCGTGAGCTGAACGATCTGGGGCTGCTCGACGGCGTCACCACCAATCCGTCGCTGATCCTCAAATCCGGCGGCAAGATCGCCGAGGTCACCAAAGAGATTTGCGACATCGTCAAGGGTCCGGTCTCGGCTGAAGTCACCGCCACCGAATATTCCGAGATGATGCAGCAGGCCAAGGTTCTGGCCAAGATCGCCGACAATGTCTGCATCAAGGTGCCGCTGACGCTGGACGGGCTCAAGGCCTGCAAGACGATCCGCACCGAGATGAACCGCCTGGTCAACGTCACGCTGTGCTTTTCGGCCAACCAGGCGCTGCTGGCGGCCAAGGCCGGTGCCTCGTTCATCTCGCCCTTCGTCGGCCGCGTCGACGACATCGGCATCGACGGCATGGAGCTGATCCAGGAGATCAGGCAGATCTACGACAATTACGATTTCCAGACCGAGATCCTGGTCGCTTCGGTGCGCACCGTGAACCATGTCAAGCAGGCGGCACTCATCGGCGCCGATGTCGTGACCGCGCCGCCGGCGACCCTGAAGGCACTGGTCAAGCACCCGCTGACCGACAAGGGCCTGGAACAGTTCCTTGCCGACTGGGCAAAAACCGGCCAGAAGATCGGCTGAGAATGGCGATCGGCTAAAGCCAATTCGCTTGTGATGAAAAGGCCGGGCAACCGGCCTTTTTCATGTGCGCTCCAAGCAGACTGCCGCTCAATCCGCGCCGTCACCCTCGGGCGCGCTCGCCGGCTGGCGCCGGCCCATGATGATTTCGCGCTTGCCGACATGGTTGGGTGTGCCGACCAGGCCTTCCTTTTCCATACGCTCGACCAGGGACGCAGCGCGGTTGTAGCCGATGCCGAGGCGCCGCTGGATGTAGGACGTCGAGCATTTCTTGTCGCGCACCACCACCTTCACCGCCTCGTCGTAGATCGCGTCGCTGTCTTCGGCTGCAACGGATCCCTTGTCGAAGACCGTGCCCTGATCGTCTTCGATTTCTTCCTCGTCCTCATCGGCCGTCACGGTTTCCAGATATTCAGGGCGCCCTTGCGCCTTGAGATGCGCGACGACATGCTCGACCTCCGCGTCGGAAACAAACGGCCCATGCACGCGGGAAATGCGCCCGCCGCCCATCATGTGCAGCATGTCGCCCTGGCCAAGCAATTGTTCGGCGCCTTGCTCGCCCAGGATTGTGCGGCTGTCGATCTTCGATGTCACCTGGAAGGAAATCCGGGTTGGAAAGTTGGCCTTGATCGTGCCCGTGATGACATCGACCGAGGGGCGCTGCGTTGCCATGATCAGGTGAATGCCGGCAGCGCGCGCCATCTGCGCCAGTCGCTGGATCGCGCCTTCGATCTCCTTGCCGGCGACCATCATCAGGTCGGCCATCTCGTCGACGATGACGACAATGTAGGGCATCGGCGCAAGGTCGATTTCCTGCTGTTCGAAAAGCGGTTCGCCGGTGCCCTTTTCGAAGCCGGTCTGCACGGTCATGACGACCGTCTCGCCCTTGTCGCGGGCAGCGGCGGCACGCTCGTTGTAGCCGTCGATGTTGCGCACACCGAGCCGCGCCATCTTGCGATACCGGTCCTCCATCTCGCGCACCGCCCATTTGAGCGCCGTCACGGCTTTCTTGGGATCCGTGACGACGGGCGTCAGCAGATGCGGGATGCCGTCATAGACGGAGAGTTCAAGCATCTTGGGATCGACCATGATCAGCCGGCATTCTTCCGGCTTCAGCCGGTAGAGCAATGACAGGATCATGGTGTTGATGGCAACCGACTTGCCGGAGCCGGTGGTTCCGGCCACCAGCAAATGCGGCATCTTCGCCAGCTCGGCGATGACCGGCTCGCCGCCGATCGTCTTGCCGAGACAAAGCGCCAGCTTGCAGCTGGTCTTGCGAAAGCCTTCCGATTCGATCAACTCCCGGAAATAGACGGTTTCGCGCGTTTCGTTCGGGAGCTCGATGCCGATGACGTTGCGGCCAGGCACGACGGCGACGCGCGCCGAAATCGCCGACATGGAGCGGGCGATATCGTCTGCAAGCCCGATGACGCGAGAAGATTTGACGCCCGGCGCCGGCTCGAACTCATAGAGCGTGACGACCGGGCCTGGGCGAACATGAATGATCTCGCCACGCACGCCGAAGTCCTCGAGCACGCTTTCCAGCAGATCGGCGTTCTGCTCGAGCCGCTCCTGCGACATGTAGAAGCCTTGTCCCTCCGGTGGCTGCTGCAACAGCTCTTCCGAGGGAAGCTCATAGGGATCGCCTGCGGTTGACAGCACGACCTTTCCAGCCCCAGGCAAGCGCGCGGAGCGGGCGCCAACGGCCCTGGCAGGGACGTTCACACTTGGCGCGGCCGACACGGAAACGGCATCGCTTTTGGCGGCTGGGATTGCGACAGCCTGGACCGGCGACGGCGCATTGCTCGCCGGCACGCCAGGTTGGGCGACGGTCCGGTTCGAATTGGCCGGCCAAACATCCGGCAACGGCTTCAAGACCTGGCCCGGAAGGCAGTCGATGACACGAAACAATGCGGTGGCATCGGTCCCTGTCGTCGGGCGAATGTCGATCGGCATAGTGGTCACTGGCGCCACGGCGACCGGTGCAGGCGACGCTGGACCGGTCTGCCGGGCCGGCGACGAAACGTCGACCAGATAGGGTGCCATGGCCTCGAAGAAGGCATGATCCGAAAGATATGGCCAGCGCAGCCTTTCGGAAGTGGTCGTTTTGGCGCCCGGAGCAACGGACGCACGCGCGGATGCCCGTGCCGTAGCGACCGACCTCGGCGGCACCGGCGCAACGGCTGGCACCTTCTCCCTGGCGCGCCCCGGGGCAACAAAAGCAGCAGCCGGCGGTGATGACCCTTGCGAGGCGTGGCCGGCCAGCGGCTGGGAAGCAGGGCTTTTCACCGAAGCCGGCAATGCCAGTAGCGAAGGCGCGGAAGACGCCCCGTTGATCATGGATTGAGCAACGGCTTGCTCTGCTGGGCGCGTCGCGGCGTGTTCGACAACACGCTCGTGCGGCGGACGATGCTTCCTGGCCTCATAGTCCGGCGTGCGTGTAAAACGCACGTTGGGTGCAAGGAAGAAATATTCCTGCCAGGCAGGGCTCTCGATATCGCCGATTTTCGAAGGCGTATCGTCCGAGCCACCCCGCGGCTCCATATAGGGCCGCTTGTTGCCGCCGAGATCGACCACCGGTGCGGAATAGCCGGCCCGGCGTGTGGTGGGCTGCCGGCCGTCCGGCTCCTTGCGAGCCGGACGATCAAGGTCGCCTGCCGCGGAAGAACTTCGCTGACCACCCCTGTCGCCGATGCTCTCCAAGCGCTTCCCCTCGGGGCCATCAGGCAATGCAGCCGTCGATAAATTGACCCGGGAAAAACGCTTGGCTTCCATTCTCAAGACTCACTTTGAAATGTCTGCCGAGCAATAGGGAGCGATTGGTTAACAGTTGCTTCCCGGATGGATCGCCGACCATCCTGGGCACCAAAATCTTCGTGGTGGTCTGCGAGCGACACGGCACGATCGTCGTCTCGCCGCATCCACGCTGGTGGCGCGATCTACTCGCCGTGCCGCAGCAGCTCGATGGGTCTTCGGACAATCTCTGTTCGAGAATCTGGTCATGATCCCACGATCACCCCATCGTGCCTGGAGCCAGACCGTTTCCGTGAAGCGATGAGGTGCGCTAGCCGGTCTTGCCGTGCCGGACAAGGTCCTGGGCAATGGACAGCTGCAGCGCTTCCGCCAACTCTCGCGCAGCGCGATTCTCGGCGTCGATCTGCGCCCGGTATGCGGCGAATTCCTGACGCGGCCTGTCGAAGGACGAGGTGATCGAACGTTTGCCGGATGCGATCACCACGCCGGCCTTCGCATCGGCCAGCGTATAGCTGCCAGTCAGCGTCACGGAACCGGCGGTCGGTTCGTCTTCATCCGTTCCGACCTGCACGAGTGCCGCGGACTCGACCGCTTCGGTCACGCCGAGATTGAGCGAATATGCCGGCGAGGCCGGCTCGCCGGCGCCTCGTCCAAACCCGAAAATCAGATTGTTGCGCACCTGTTGGCCGTAACGCGTATTGACCGGCTTGATGCCGATCAACGCCAGTTCGGCACTGGCACTGGCCTGCGAACCCGACAGTGGCGCGCTCGAATAGAGCGGCCGCACCGTGCAGGCCGAGACAAGCGCGAGCGAACCTATCAGGCCGGCAAGCGCTATGCGGCGCAGCAAATGGCTCAACTCTGTCTTTTCCCGATCAGGCAACGACATTGACGATCCTCTGCGGCACGATGATCACCTTGCGCGGAGCCTTCCCTTCGAGTGCTTTCTGCACGAAGTCGAGAGCCAATACCGCTTTTTCGACCGCACCTTGGTCCGCGTCGCGGGCAATTGTCAAATCCCCCCGCTTCTTGCCGTTGACCTGTACCGGATAGGTGACTTCGTTGTCGATGACCAGCGCCGGATCGAAGACCGGCCAAGGCCGTTCGGCAACGAGATCGGTGCCGCCAAGCGCTGCCCAGCACTCCTCGGCCAGATGCGGCATGACCGGCGCGATCAGATGCACGAGAATCTCCACCGCCTGCCGGCAGGCGCCTTTCAGCGCTGCATCGGCCTTGCCTTCGGCCACCTCGTTGAGCGGCGTGGTCAGCGCGTTGGCCAGTTCGTAGATGCGGGCGATGGCGCGGTTGAAGGCGAGCTTCTCGATATCCTCTCCGACCGCCTTCAGGATCTTGTGCGCGGCCTTGGAAACCACCGCGGCCTCACCGCTGCTGGCCGCCACGGGCTTGATGCCGGCCAGTGTTTCGGCCGCGGTCGACACCAGGCGCCAGATGCGCTGGATGAAGCGATGCGCACCGGCAGCGCCATCGTCGGTCCACTCGACATCGCGCTCGGGAGGAGAATCCGACAGCATGAACCAGCGCGCCGTATCGGCGCCGTAGCCATCGGTGATGTCTTCCGGGCTCACCGTGTTCTTCTTCGATTTCGACATCTTTTCCAGCGGACCGATGGTGACGGCCTCGCCGGTGGCGATGTCGATGGCGCTGCGCTTGCCGTCGACATCCTCCAGCCGAACTTCGGTGGGCGCCAGCCAGCGGCCATTCGATGCCGAGCCGACGCGATAGGTTTCGTGCACCACCATGCCTTGCGTGAACAGGCCCTTGAACGGCTCGGCCAGATCGACATGGCCGGCCTCGCGCATGGCGCGGGTGAAGAAGCGCGAATAGAGCAGATGCAGGATCGCGTGCTCGATCCCGCCAATATACTGGTCGACCGGCAGCCATTCGTTGGCCGCCTTGGGATCGGTCGGTTCATGCGCCCACGGCGCGGTGAAGCGGGCGAAGTACCACGACGAATCGACGAACGTGTCCATCGTGTCGGTTTCGCGCCGCGCATCCCTGCCGCATTGCGGACATTTCACATGGCGCCATGTCGGATGCCGGTCGAGCGGATTGCCCGGGCGATCGAAATCGACATCGTCGGGCAGCTTCACCGGCAGGTCCGCCTTCGGCACCGGCACCACGCCGCAACCCTCGCAATGAATCATCGGGATCGGGCATCCCCAGTAGCGCTGGCGCGAAATGCCCCAGTCACGCAGGCGGAAATTCACCTTGCGCTCGGCCATCGGCCGGTTGCCGATCGTCTTCTGCTCCAGCAGTTTGGCGACCTCGTCGAAAGCCTGATCCGGCTTCATGCCGTCGAGAAAGCGCGAATTGATCATCACGCCGTCATCGACATAGGCTTCATCGATGATCTGGAACGTCGCCGGATTCTCGCCTTCCGGCATCACCACCGGAATCACCGGCAGGCCGTATTTGTTGGCGAAGTCGAGGTCGCGCTGGTCGCCGGACGGACAGCCGAAAATGGCGCCGGTGCCGTATTCCATCAGCACGAAATTGGCGACATAGACAGGCAGCGTCCAGTTGTCGTCAAACGGATGGACGACGCGGATGCCGGTGTCGAAACCCTTCTTCTCAGCTGTCTCCAGCGCCGCCACCGAGGTGCCCATATGGCCGATATCCTCGATGAACTTCGCCAGCGCCGGATTGTCCGCAGCGGCCTTCTTGGCCAACGGATGATCGGCGGCGACAGCCATGAAGGAAGCGCCGAAGATGGTGTCGGGCCTTGTCGTATAGACTTCCAGCTCATGCTCGCCATCAGAGGCGTCGGCCAGAGGCCAGCGGATCAGCAGGCCTTCCGAGCGGCCGATCCAGTTCTGCTGCATCAGCTTCACTTTTTCCGGCCATTCGTCGAGGCCGTCGAGCGAATCCAGCAGATCCTGGGCGAAGTCGGTGATCTTGAAGAACCACTGCGTCAGTTCGCGCTGTTCGACCAGCGCGCCCGAGCGCCAGCCGCGTCCATCGATGACCTGCTCGTTGGCAAGCACCGTCATGTCCTCCGGATCCCAGTTGACCTTGGAGGATTTGCGCGTCACCAGCCCCTTCTCGACAAAATCGAGGAACAGCATCTGCTGGCGGTGGTAATAGTCAACGTCACAGGTGGCGAATTCGCGCGCCCAGTCCAGCGACAGGCCCATGACCTTGAGCTGCTCGCGCATGGTGGCGATGTTCTGGTAGGTCCACTCCTTGGGATGGACCTTGTTCTGCATCGCCGCGTTTTCGGCCGGCATGCCGAAGGCGTCCCAGCCCATCGGATGCAGCACGTTGAAGCCCTTGGCCCGTTTGTAGCGCGCCACCACATCGCCCATCGTGTAATTGCGGGTATGACCGATATGGATGCGCCCCGACGGATAGGGGAACATCTCCAGCACATAGTATTTCGGGCGCGGATCGTCATTGTGCGCTTCGAACAGCTTCTTGGCGTCCCAGGCCTTCTGCCATTTGGGCTCTGACGCGCGCGGATTGTATCGTTCGGTTGCCATGGGACGTTTTTCACTTAAAAGCAGGCGCGAACTGCGGGCGATGGCTCGGCAGTTCAGGGAATGTGGTCCGGGTGTTCACCATGGTTTGGCAAACCCGTCAACCATATGGGTATCGCGTCTGACAAAAACGCCGGTCAAAACAGCAGGATTTGCATATGGGTGACGCCGTTCAGCAATTTTTCGCGGTCAAGGCGAAGATCGCCGCCGCCGAGCGCGAGGCCGGCCGCGAAGCCGGCGTCGTGACGCTGGTCGCGGTCTCAAAGACCTTCGACGCTGCCGACATCGGCCCGGTCATCGAGGCCGGCCAGCGCGTCTTCGGCGAGAACCGCGTGCAGGAGGCGCAAGGCAAATGGCCTGATCTGAAGGACGCATTTCCCGACATCGAACTGCATCTGATCGGCCCGCTGCAATCCAACAAGGCCAAGGAGGCTGTGGCGCTGTTCGACGTCATCGAGACGATCGATCGCGAGAAGATCGCCGCCGAACTGGCCAAGGAGATCGCCAGGCAGGGCCGCGCACCGAAGCTCTACGTCCAGGTCAACACCGGCTCCGAGCCGCAGAAGGCAGGCATCGAGCCCCGCGACGCCGTGGCCTTTGTCGCCCGCTGCCGCGACGTGCATGGCCTCGCCATCGAGGGCCTGATGTGCATCCCGCCGGCCGATGAGAACCCCGGCCCGCACTTCGCGCTGTTGGAAAAGCTCGGCAAGGAAGCCGGCGTCGCCAAACTCTCGATGGGCATGTCTGGCGACTACGAGACGGCGATCGCCTTCGGCGCCACCAGCGTCCGCGTCGGTTCGGCGATCTTCGGCAGCCGATAGTTCCGATGCACAGACCGGTCTCTAGTCGCTAAATTCCAACATATTCGATTGGCTGCAGGCCACCACACCTTCGTCATCCTAGGGCGGAGCGACGCGAAGCGGAGCGCAGACCCTAGGATCCATGCCGTGACGACAAGGAAAATGCAGCGGTGCAGAATTCTGTTCCGCTGCATTCTTCGGCAGATGTCGCGGGATGGATCCTCGGGTCTGCGCTGCGTCGCTGCGCTCCTTGCTCCGCCCGTGGATGACGACGAGAGAGATGTTTATCCCGAGGTTTGCGATCTGCCGCCGAAAGAGGCTTATAGATTCTCGCTGCCAATAGCTTCCAACCCATGTCGAGGGACTAGCAACACATCTGTTCGAGCGGAAACCCTGCCATGCTTCAACGGCATCTGGTATATGACTAGCGAAGCCATCTAGCGAGTAGTGCCCTTGAACTGGCATCTTAAGGACGCGAAGAACAATCTGTCGAAATTCGTACGGCAGGCGCGGGAACAAGGGCCACAAACCATCACGGTGCGCGGAAAGCCAACTGCTGTCGTACTCTCCCCCGAGAACTACGACCGACTGGTCGGCGCAACACCTTCGCTTGCGGAATATCTTCTCTCAGGTCCCGTGTGGGATGACGACTTCGTCGAGGAGGTCAATCGCCGCCCGAAGACGAAGATCCGAGTTATAGACTTATAATCCGCATACTCATGCGAACCTCGTTCGGTGAATGCAGCGGGCGCTTTCTGATGGCGGCATTAGATGCGGTGAGGGGTTATAGGCCAACTCGGCGGGCTCGTTGAGCCAGCAATTGGAAACGAAACGTACCGTTCCTATTTGCTTTGCGTCATCACAAACTCTCTGGAGCCGCCACCATGCGTTACAATCAGCTTGGAAATACGGGGATGTTCGTCTCCGAAATCTGCCTCGGCACCATGACCTTCGGTGCTGCCGGTGAAAATGCCCAATGGGGCCTGATCGCCAGTCTCGACCAGAGGGGCGTCAACGAGATCGTTGCCCATTCGCTCGCCGCCGGCGTCAATTTCTTCGATACGGCCGACGTCTACTCCTTTGGCGAATCCGAACGGCTGCTCGGCCAGTCGCTCAGGGATCTCGGCGTGAACAGGCAGAATGTGGTCATCGCCACCAAAGCCCACGGCGCCATGGGCGACGGTCCGAACCAGCGCGGCTCTTCACGCGGCCACATCATGGATTCGGTCGATGCCAGCCTGAAGCGGCTGCAACTCGACCATATCGATCTTTACCAGCTGCACGGCACCGACACCGTGACGCCGATCGACGAAACGCTGCGGGCGCTCGACGATCTCGTTGCCAGCGGCAAGGTTCGCTATGTCGGCGTCTCCAACTGGGCGGCATGGCGCATCGCCAAGGCGCTCGGCATCGCCGAGCGCAAGGGCTTTGCCCGTTTCGAGACCGTGCAGTCCTACTATTCGATCGCCGGCCGCGACCTCGAGCGCGAGATCGTGCCGCTGCTCAACGAGGAGAAGCTCGGCCTGATGGTGTGGTCGCCGATGGCCGGTGGCCTGCTCTCCGGCAAGTACGGCCCCGGCGCGCCCGGCAATGGCGAAGGCCGCCGCGCGTCCTTCAACTTCCCGCCGGTCAATGAGGACCGTGCCTGGGCGACCGTTACCGTCATGCGCGAAATCGCCAAAAAGCATGATGTCAGCGTCGCCACGGTGGCGCTCGGCTATGTCCTGGCCAAGCCCTTCGTGATGAGCGTCATCATCGGCGCCAGCCGCATGGAGCAGCTGGAGCAGAACCTTGCCGCGACGGAAGTGAAGCTCGACAGCGACGATCTGTTTCGTCTCGACGAGGTCAGCGCCCTGCCGTCCGAATATCCCGGCTGGATGCTGGAGCGCCAGGCAGCGGGCCGCCGCCCGGCGCCGTTCACGCCGAAAGCATAAATACAGCCCACGCTGACATCCCGGGAGCCGTGGCTCCCGGGATGTCAGGTCAGCCGGACGCTCTCACCCAGAAAATCGAGAAAGGCACGCACCCGCGCCGGCAGATGCCGGCCCTGGCCGACATAGACGGCGTGGGTGGGCTCCTCGTCACCGGGATTGAATGCCTCCAGCAGCGACACCAGCCGACCGGCGGCGATATCGGCCGCCACATGCCAGTGGGCCAGCCGGGCGACGCCCGCGCCCGCCAGCGCCATCAGCCGCATCGCCTCGCCATCGCTGACCAGCGTGTTGCCGGTGATGGGAACCATGATGGCGCGGCCGTCCGCGTCGAGGAACGGCCAGCCATCGATATGCCTGACGAACCCGAAGCCCATGCGGTTGTGCCTGTCGAGATCCGCTGGCGTCAGCGGCGTGCCGTGCGCCTCCAGATAGGAAGGTGCTGCAACGACGACCACCGGGCTTTGCCCGAGCTTGCGCGCCACCAGCCGTGACTCACTCAGCGGCCCGGCACGGATGGCGACATCGGCCCGTTCCGCCATCAGGTCGATGACGCTGTCGGTCAGCACCAGATCGACTGAGATTTCGGGGTAGCGTTCGAGGAACCGAGGCAGAAGCGGGATCAGCCGGTGCACTCCGAAGGGCACGTAGCTGTTGACGCGCAAACGTCCGCGCGGTGAAGCACCCGCCGCTGCCTCCTGCTCGGCCGCCGCCATGTCGGCGAGGATGCGCAGGCCGCTGTCGTAGAAGGCTGTGCCTTCCGGCGTCAGTTGCAGCTTTCGCGTCGAACGGCTGACCAGCCGCGCGCCAAGCCGGGCCTCCAGCCGCGCGATCAGCTTGCTCACCGCCGATGGCGTCATGCGCAAGGCGCGTGCGGCAGAGGAAAAACTGCCTTCCTCGACAACGCGCACGAACACTTCGATCTCACCGGAGCGATTGATGTCGGGTCTGGCCATTTGTGAATCTATTTCACAGAAAATGTGCCCAAGGCAAGTCTGGTTCACAATGCGTCGCAGCACGATCTCACGGGTCGGGGCGCGGGACGGCGCTCTTCCTCATCGAAGTGGAAATCGCCATGCCTCTTGCTCTTTACGCCCTTGCCGCCGGTGCCTTCGGCATCGGCGTCACCGAATTTGTCATCATGGGTCTGCTGCTCGATGTCAGCAAGGATCTCGGCGTTTCGATCACGGCCGCCGGCCAGCTCATTTCGGGCTATGCGCTCGGCGTCGTCATCGGCGCGCCCCTGCTGACCATCGCCACCGGCAACTGGCCACGCAAGACCGTGCTTCTGGCGCTGATGGCGATCTTCACGCTTGGCAATCTCGCCTGTGCACTGGCGCCCGACTACTGGACGCTGATGGGCGCCCGCATCATCACCGCCTTCGCCCATGGCACCTTCTTCGGCGTCGGCTCTGTCGTCGCCACCGGGCTGGTCGCGCCCAACAGACAAGCCTCGGCGATCGCGCTGATGTTCACTGGGCTCACCATCGCCAACATCCTCGGCGTACCCTTCGGCACCTGGCTCGGCCAGGCCTTCGGCTGGCGGGCGACCTTCTGGGCGGTGACACTGGTCGGTCTGGCGGCCTTCGCCGTCATCCTGGCTCTGGTGCCGCGCAGCCGAACAGCGCCCGAAAAGAGCGATCTGCGCGCCGATCTCGCCGTTTTGCGCCGCACGCCTGTCCTGCTCGGTCTTGCCACCACCGTGCTCGGCTATGCCGGTGTCTTCGCCGTCTTCACCTATATCGCGCCGCTGCTGACCGAGATCAGCGGCTTCAAGGAAGCGGCCGTGTCGCCGATCCTGCTCGTCTTCGGTGGCGGCCTCATTGCCGGCAACTTGCTTGGCGGCAAGGTCGCCGACCGCTGGCTGGTGCCGGCCGTGCTGGGCAGTCTCGTGGTGCTGGCCCTGGTGCTCGCCACCATGACCTTCGCCATCCACAGCCAGGTGATGGCCGTCATCTATGTCGGTCTGCTCGGGGCCGCCGCCTTCGCCACCGTGGCGCCGCTGCAAATGTGGGTGCTGGAAAAGGCACAAGGTGCCGGCCAGAGCCTCGCCTCGTCCTTCAACATCGCCGCCTTCAATCTCGGCAATGCGGCAGGTGCCTGGCTTGGTGGTGCGGTGATTGCCCATGGCCTTGGCCTGGGCTCACTCACCTGGGTCGCCGCCCTGCTGCCGCTCGCGGCACTCGGTGTGGCGGGGCTGGCGCTGCGTCTCGATCGCACCGCCACGCTCGGCGAGCCTGCCTCCATCCGGTCGTGACCGTCCTCTGCAAACCCGCTTTCCACACCCTTCATTCCACAGGAGCAAAAAGATGGACTACCGACGTCTCGGTGCATCGGGCCTGAAAGTGCCCGCACTCTCATTTGGCGCGGGAACCTTTGGCGGTTCCGGCCCGCTGTTCGGCGCCTGGGGCAACAGCGACGCCAGGGAAGCGCGGCGGCTGATCGACATCTGCCTGGAGGCCGGCGTCAATCTGTTCGATACTGCCGACGTCTATTCGAACGGCGCCTCGGAAGAGGTGCTTGGCGAAGCGATAAAAGGCCGCCGCGATGCCGTGCTGATCTCGACCAAGACCGCGCTGCCGATGGGCGATGGGCCGGCCGACTATGGCTCGTCTCGGTCGCGGCTGATCAGATCCGTGGATGATGCGCTGAGGCGCCTCGGCACCGATTACATCGACCTGTTGCAACTGCACGCTTTCGACGCCGGGACGCCGATCGAGGAGGTCTTGTCGACGCTGGACGAACTCGTGCGCGCCGGCAAGCTGCGCTATGTCGGCGTCTCCAATTTCTCCGGCTGGCAGGTGATGAAGTCGTTGGCGCAAGCCGACAGCCAAGGCTATCCACGCTATGTCGCGCATCAGGTCTACTATTCGCTGGTCGGGCGCGACTATGAATGGGAGCTGATGCCGCTCGGCCTCGACCAGGGCGTCGGCGCGCTGGTGTGGAGCCCGCTTGGCTGGGGCCGCCTGACCGGCAAGATCCGCCGTGGCCAGTCCTTGCCGGAAAAGAGCCGGCTGCACGACACGGCAAGCTTCGGACCGCCGGTCGAGGACGAGCATCTCTATCGGGTGATGGATGCGCTCGATGCGGTGGCGCTGGAAACCGGCAAGACCGTGCCGCAGATCGCCATCAACTGGCTGCTGCAGCGTCCGACTGTTTCCTCCGTCATCATCGGCGCCCGCAACGAAGAACAGCTGCGCCAGAACCTCGGCGCCGTCGGCTGGAATTTGACGCCGGAGCAGATCAGGAAACTCGACGCGGCAAGCGAAGTCACCGCGCCCTACCCGTACTTCCCGTATCGGCGGCAGGAAGGCTTTGCCCGGCTCAATTCGCCGGTGGTGTGAGCACTGGCGTTGAAGCTGCCAATCTCCCCCCTTGCGGGGGAGATCGGTTGTACCGCGTTCAGTGCAGCACGAACTCACCATCCACCTTGCGCCATTCATTCGGCGCGATCAGCTTCTGGTGGGTGTAGCTGATCGAATGCAGCGGCCCGTCCAGCTTGGCCTTCCAGAACTCGATGAACTTGATCAGTACCGGAAATTGTGGCGCCAGATCGTAGTCCTGCCAGATGAAGCTCTGCAACAGATGCGGATGATCGGGAAAGTGATAGAGAATCTTGGCCGTGGTCAGGCCATAGCCTTTGAGCATCAGGTCCATTTCGGAATGGTCGCGCATGGCAGTCCCCCTTGGGCGGTCCTGGTTGAGTCTCCTTTCCTCCCAATGTCAGAGTGTGCGCGCCGTTGCTTAACTGTCTATTGATTTTTCCTGATCGAAAACGGGTTTTCCGCGCGAAAACATGCAGTTAGCAGCGACGCTGATCGAGTGCTGACAGCGGCGGGAAAAACACCTGCGGCATCCCGCCGCGCGAATCCAACGTCTAATGTTGCCGTAACGGCGGAACTGGTAATAATGCCGCCGAATTCGCGGCCGTGCCGCTGCGATCCCGCCGACATTTCAAGCCGGCGATTGGTTCGGGAGGAAAGTCAGGAATGTCCGAGGTTCATGTCCATCGCGTCCAGCCGGCGTGGAAGAAAAACGCGCTGATCGACAATGACACCTACCTGAAATGGTATGCCGACAGCGTCAAGAACCCGGACAAATTCTGGGGCAAGCACGGCAAGCGCATCGACTGGTTCAAGCCCTACAGCAAGGTCAAGAACACCTCCTTCGACGGCAAGGTCTCGATCAAATGGTTCGAGGACGGACTGACCAATGTCTCCTACAACTGCATCGACCGGCACCTGAAGAAGCGCGGCGACCAGACCGCCATCATCTGGGAAGGCGACAATCCCTACGACGACAAGAAGGTCACCTACAACGAGCTCTACGAGCATGTCTGCCGGCTCGCCAATGTGATGAAGAAGCACGGCGTCAAGAAAGGCGACCGCGTCACCATCTACATGCCGATGATTCCGGAAGCGGCCTATGCGATGCTGGCCTGCACGCGCATCGGCGCCGTCCATTCGATCGTCTTCGGCGGTTTCTCGCCGGATGCGCTGGCCGGCCGCATCGACGACTGCAAGTCGACCTTCGTCATCACATCAGATGAAGGCCTGCGCGGCGGCAAGCCGATCCCTTTGAAGGAAAACACCGACAAGGCGATCGAGATCGCCGCGAAAGCCGGAACGAAAGTCGAAAAGGTGGTGGTCGTGCGCCGCACCGGCGGCAAGACCGGCTGGGTTCCCGGCCGCGACGTCTGGTACCACGACGAGATCGCGACGGTGAAAGCCGAATGCAAGCCCGAGAAGATGAAGGCCGAGGACCCGCTGTTCATCCTTTACACATCGGGCTCGACCGGCAAGCCGAAGGGCGTGCTGCACACCACCGCCGGCTATCTCGTCTACGTCTCGATGACGCACCAATATGTCTTCGACTACCATGACGGCGACATCTACTGGTGCACCGCCGATGTTGGCTGGGTCACCGGCCACAGCTACATCGTCTATGGCCCGCTCGCCAACGGCGCCACCACGCTGATGTTCGAAGGCGTGCCGAACTATCCGTCGCAGTCGCGCTTCTGGGAAGTCATCGACAAGCACAAGGTCAACATCTTCTACACCGCGCCGACGGCCCTGCGCGCGCTGATGGGCGCCGGCGATGCGCATGTCACCAAGACGTCGCGCAAGTCGCTGCGCGTGCTGGGTTCGGTCGGCGAGCCTATCAATCCGGAAGCCTGGGAGTGGTATTTCAACATCGTCGGCAACGGCAAGGTTCCGATCGTCGACACATGGTGGCAGACCGAGACCGGCGGCATCCTGATCACGCCGCTGCCCGGCGCCACCGACCTCAAGGCGGGTTCGGCGACACGGCCCTTCTTCGGCGTCAAGCCGCAGCTGGTCGACGGCGAGGGCAAGGTGCTGGAAGGTGCCGCCGACGGCAATCTGTGCATCACCGATTCCTGGCCCGGCCAGATGCGCACCGTCTATGGCGATCATGATCGTTTCATCCAGACCTATTTCTCGACCTACAAGGGCAAGTACTTCACCGGCGACGGCTGCCGCCGCGACGCCGATGGCTATTACTGGATCACCGGCCGCGTCGACGACGTCATCAACGTCTCCGGCCATCGTATGGGCACGGCCGAGGTCGAATCCGCACTGGTCAGCCACGACAAGGTTTCGGAAGCCGCCGTCGTCGGCTATCCGCACGACATCAAGGGCCAGGGCATCTACTGCTACGTCACGCTGATGGCCGGCGAGCAGCCGAGCGAGGATCTGCGCAAGGAGCTGATCGCCCATGTCCGCAAGGAGATCGGGGCCATCGCTTCGCCCGACAAGCTCCAGTTCGCGCCCGGCCTGCCGAAGACGCGCTCCGGCAAGATCATGCGCCGCATCCTGCGCAAGATTGCCGAGGACGATTTTTCAGCGCTCGGCGATACCTCGACGCTCGCGGATCCGGCCGTCGTCGATGATTTGGTCGCCAACCGGCAAAACAAGAAGAGCTGATAATGCAGGCCGCGCTCGGCACTGTCAGTGAACTCTGGCGCTATCCGGCGAGTTCGCTTGCCGGCGAGCGTCGGGAAACAATCTCGGTCGATATCGAGAGCATCGAGGGCGACCGCATGTTCGGCCTCGTCGACGCGTCCGACAATGAGATCGCGCGACCGGACCGCGACCCGAAATGGCACAAGGTGCCGCGCATCCGCACCCGGCTGTCGCCGACCCTGGAACTCGAGATTGCCGTTCCCGGGGACAACTGGCTGGCTGCGCCAAGTATCGAGAGCGACCGCGCGGTGTCGGCCTATCTCGGCTTCGAGGCCTCGATCCGGCCGTTTCGCCGCGAGAATGCCGCACCCAGCTATTCCGGCCCGCTGACCGCGGAGCGCTACCGCAAGGCGCCCATCCATCTGTTGACCACCGCCTCGCTGGCACGGCTCAAAGCGTTGCATCCGGAAGGGGTCGCCGACCCACGCCGCTTCCGCCCCAACATCGTCGTCGACATGACGGCAATCGAAGGGTCGTTTCCGGAAACGGAATGGATCGGCCGCAAGCTTGCCATCGGCGATCTCCTGCTGACTGTCTCCGAACCCTGCCGCCGCTGCGGTTTCACCATCGTCGCCCAGGATGGCTTCGACCATGATCCGGCGATCCTGCGCAACCTGGTCCGCCACAACGCCCACAATCTCGGCGTCTACTGCACGATCGACCGGCCGGCGCGCGTCGAAGTCGGCGACGCGATGCGCTTCGTGTAAGCTATCGATACAGATCTGCCCGCGTCGGCGGCAGGCCGCTTGGGCCGCGCGCGCGCTTGGTGACGACGGTCTGGAAAATCTGTGCCGAGGCACGTTCGAAGGTGATCGAACAGCCGGTCAGGTAGAGCAGCCATAGCCGCGCCCTGGCCTCGCCCACCTCGGCGGTAGCCTCGTCGAAACGCGCGTGCAGGCGCTCGGCCCACAGGCGACAGGTGCGGGCGTAATGCTCGCGCAGATTCTCGACGTCGTAGACCAGGAAGCCGTGCGCCTCGAGATTGCCTGTTGTCATGCCGATCGTGTCGAGTTCGCCGCCGGGGAAAATGTATTTGATCAGCGCCTTGAACTCCGGCCCCTTGCGCAGGGTCTTCTTCATGTCGCCCTTGCTGCGCCTGGTGATGGCGTGATGCAGATAGATGCCGCCGGGCTTCAGCAGGCGGTGGACAGTTGAGAAATAGGTCGCGTGGTTGGCGAGCCCGAGATGCTCGAACATGCCGATCGACGAGATCTTGTCGAACGAGCCGGTGAGTTCGGCATAGGATTTGATCTCGATGGTGATGCGGTCCTCCAGACCCTCGGCGCGGATGCGTTCACGGGCAAGATTGGTCTGGGCCTGCGACAGCGAGACACCGTGGCCGATGACGCCATAGTTCTTCGCGGCATGGATGAGCATCGCTCCCCAGCCACAGCCGATGTCGAGCAGTCGTTCGCCAGGCTTCAGCCGGAGCTTGCGGCAGATATGGTCGAGCTTGTCGATCTGCGCTTGATCGATGCTGTTGGCGAAATCCTTGAAGTAGCCGCAACTGTAGACCATGCGCTCGTCAAGGAAGAGCCGGTAGAAGGCGTTCGAAATGTCATAGTGATGCTGGATCGCCTCCTGGCTCGAACCGCTGACATAGGGGTTGCGCCCCGACAGATCGGTCCGCGCCGTCATCTGCCTGCGTGCCAAAAGCACGGAAGGCAGGTCGCGCAGGATCGCCATTTTCGGCAGCGATTTGAGCTTGGTTCTGAGCTTGCCTTGCGACGGCAGGGCGTAGAAGTCGAAAAACGTCCCGTCTTCGATATCGATCGTCTTGGAAATCCACATTTCGATCAGCGTCGACAGGGATGGTCGCTTCACCACCTGCCAGACGATGTCCTGGTCGTTGATGGTGAGCACTGGACCCGTGGCGGGGCCGATCCGCTCCCCGGTCCACAGCCTGACGGCAAAGCCCGGTTTCAGCGTCTCGACAACCGTCCGCACGATCCGCGCCGCTCTCTCGGCTGCCTCCATGCATCCCTCCCACAGGGGCCGACCCGGATTGCCGGCTCGGCTCTATGCCATGATCTTGCCTGCCCGGCCGACAGCCCGCAACCCAGTGTCGTGCCAAAAGCACCTTCCCACTTTTTCAAACCTGCGCCTTGTCTTTTGCTGCAACGCACCCCATCATGAGTATGTGTTCAACAAATCGAAAGGAGGTGATCCGATGTCGAGTGATTTCGTTTTCCAGAACGTGGCCTCAGCGGATTGCACTTTCGGGAAGCAGTCTTCCCGTTAAGGCGCGAAATGCGCGGCGGGTGACCTCATAGGTCATCGCCATAGGGCCGCGCCACGGACGGAAACACGGAAGGCCGCCGGCTTCGAAAGAAGCGGCGGCCTTTTCCGTTTGCGGACTAGACTACTGGGTCAATGCGACCTTTTCGGTGTTGCGGATGATTTCCTGAAAGGCGTCGTCCAATTCGGCTCCGGTGGACACGTCGAAGAAATGCCTCTTGGCGGCGGAGGCGTCCTTCGATGAACAGTCCTTCAGCACCGCCTTTGCCTGGTCCCGCTCGGTTGCCGACATGTCCTTGTTGTTCAGATCGAAGCCGATGGTGAAAATCTCGATGCCGTCATTTTTCATGTTGCCGCACAGCGTTCCGGCGTTGCCGCGCGCAAGGTTGCCCTGGCTGTTGTAGCTGTCCCCAGCACCGGCGAAGGCGGTATTGAATTGGCCATCGGTCATCAGGATCGCGACCTTGGCGATCTTCTTCGGATCGGCGTCCGAGGCGCCTTTGCCGAGACCGGCATTTCTGATCGCAGTGCGCCATTGCGGCGACAGCATATAGTAGGTCCACTGAATGGCGATCGCGCCGGCCGTGTAGCCATCGGCCTGGAAGTCCTCGATCGATTCAAGCAATGCATCGGAATCGGCGGTCAGCGGGATCACTTCCGCATCAGGGCACCTGTTCATGTCCCCGCCGAGATGATCGTCCCGATTGACCAGGGCATAATATTTCTTGCCTTCCTTGTCGGTGCGAACCGTGTCTGGGCCGTCGGCGCTCATATCCGCGTTGCCGTTCTTGTCCTTGCGCTCCGTGGCGCAGTTGTCGGGATGTGGCATCGCCGCGCCGACGATGGAGATGTACTCGCTGAAGGAGGGCAGCAGATTTTTGCCCGTCTTGGCGACGAGAAGCGGACTGCCGGCGACGGGTGGCAGTTCAGAGCTCCCTTGCTTCTCGGCATAGACGTTTTCCGCCAGCTTGCCGGCGTTCACACCTGATGCGTAAGGCACAATCGCGACGCGGATGCGGGGGTTCTTCGGATCCTGGTTCTGCAGCATCGTCCGGACGGCATTTTGCAGCAGCTTTCAGATCGCCGATTTTGTCGACCTTGCCGCGCTTCCTCATCGACCCGGTCACATCGAGCATCATCGCCACTTCGATGGTCTTGTCCGAATAGAGCGCCGTCGTGGAGGCGGCGACGCGTTTCATGTCGCCCGTGCCAAAAATCGGGAAATACAGCCCGACATCGACATGGGCGTCGGCCTGGACCGTCTTGGCAGTCCTGTTGACGATCAGCTTGTCGAGTACGATCTGGTCGGCCTGCAGAATGCCTGCCTGGCTGTTGGCGTCGAGAAAGGCCTGCACCGATTTGTTGGCATCGGCTTCCTTGATGACACCGGTCGTCAGGTCGCGTGCCGTCGACGTGACCGCGGCGTCGACCACGCCCTGAAGGCTCGTTTTCGCATTGTAGAGCTGCGATACGTTGACTGAAAAGCCCACGGCCAGCGCCAAGACCGAGGCGCTAAGGCCGAACAGGACTGCGAAATTTCCACCGCGATCCCTGGCGAACCCGCCAACCGCGTGAACAAGACCCCCGTAATTTCGCATCCTACAGCCTCCACTCGCCTCGGCCTCGTCGCCGCGGAAAGGGCAATGCAGGATTCCCGCCGGATGACGCCCTAGCTGGGCGGAGAGCTGGCTTTCCAGTAGCAAGTCGCTGTTTTTGTTAAACTTTGGAACCAACAAAGGTGAACGGCTGGTAAACGGGAACGCACCATGGCGCTGGCGTTTACCAGCCGCTTACCATGATCTGGCCCGAGGCACCGCGACGCCGTCGACGGCGTCCTGTTGCGGCACAAGCTCACTGTGCCGAAGCGGACCATGTGTCCCGAAAGTTGCGGCCCGGAGAAAACCTCCTGACCACCCTGGAGCAGTTGCAACGGTAGGCCTCGCGACTACGCCAGCATCTGTGCGCTGACGGTCCTGTCGATGCCGTGGTAGGGCGGGTTGAACAGATTGCCTTCCTGTTCGTAGGTCCACACCTTGAACAGGCTGAGCCGGTGGGGGCCGAAACTGTGCAGCAGCGGCACGTCGGTGGCGTCGCGGCCGCGGGCGATGACGATACGGCCGGTTCTCGGCGTGTTGTGGCGAGGATCGAACGTGTACCATTTGCCGTCGAGGAACACTTCCAGCCACGCCGAGAAGTCCATCGGCGCCGGATCGGCTGGCACGCCGATATCGCCGAGATAGCCGTTCACGTAGCGTGCCGGAATGTTCATGCAGCGGCAAAGCGTGATCGCCAGATGGGCGAAGTCACGGCAGACCCCGACGCGCTCCTCATGCGCCTGCGCCGCGGTGCGGGTCGAGCGCGCATAGCCATAGCCGAACGACAGCCGGTTGTGGACATAATCGACGATCGCCTGCACGCGCGCCCAGCCGGACGGGATGTCGCCGAAGAGCTCCCAGGCCAGGCTGCTCAGATGATCCGTCTCGCAATAGCGGCTGCCCAGGAGATAACCGAGAACTTCGTCGGGCAGGTCCGCCACCGGCACTTCCCTGGCCAGCGTGTTGACCTCGTCCGTCTCGCCGCTGTCCTCGACGACCGCATCATACAGGATGCGAAAACCACCGGCGGGTGCTGTGAAGCGCCGGCAGGCATTGCCATGCAGGTCATGGTACAGCCTTGTCGGCACCGCGGGCGAGGTCAGCACCCGCGTCTGCCGCTTGATGTCGGCCTGCCTGTCCCGATGGATCTCGAGCACTGAAATCACCGGCGTGGCGGCTACGCATTCGATGGCGATTTCGTAGCCGAGCCGGATCAGCATCGTTGGTCCCCCTTCGATCGTTGTTGTGAGAAGCAGTCCTTCCCAAACGCCCGGAGGATACCGCGGTTCCCTGGGCCGATCGAAAAGCCCACCCCGTGTCTTCCCCTGCCGCGGTCGAGGGGTTAGGTTCGGCAACCCCACCAGCGCTCCCCGAACTCAAGGAAAATCATGTATTCAGGCAGAAACTTCGCGGCCTTCCTCTTCGACATGGACGGCACGCTCATCAATTCCATCGCCTCGGCGGAACGGGTGTGGAGCGATTGGGCACGCCGCCAGGGCCTCGACGTCGCCGCCTTCCTGCCGACGATCCATGGCGTGCGCGCGATCGAGACCATCACCGGCCTGGCGCTGCCGGGCGTCGATCCGGCACACGAGGCTGATCTGCTGCTGAAGGCCGAGGCGGCCGATCTCGATGGCATTCTCCAGATCGCCGGCGCCGTGGCATTTCTCGATTCGCTGCCGCCCGAACGCTGGGCGATCGTAACCTCCGCCCCACGTGAGCTGGCGCTGTTGCGCATGAAGGCCGCCGGCATCCCCGTGCCGGGCGTCATCGTCGCGGCGGAAGATGTCTCCCGCGGCAAGCCGGCGCCCGATTGCTTCCGGCTTGGCGCGGAACGACTCGGCGTCGACGCGCGCGATTGCCTCGTCTTCGAGGATGCTCCAGCTGGCATCGCGGCAGCCGAAGCGGCGGGCGCGGCGGTCATGGTCATCAGCGCCACGCACAAGCATCCCCTGCCAACGCAACATGCCGCGATCGCAGGCTATGACATGGTCGGCATCACGGTCGACGAGCGTGGCTGGATCGCGCTCGAGCCGCAGCGCAACGCTGCGTAGGGAGGCATCTAGAAGTCGCTGGTCAGGCCCTTTACTTCCCAGTCGCCGTAGCGCCCTGGCTCCTTGCCGCCGCGGCCGCCGATCTCCTTCGGCAGCGCGGCCTCCTTTTCGCGGTAGTCTTCCCGCCGCGCTGCGGCCTCGGCCAACGCACGGCGTGCGGCCGGCGCTAGCTCTCTTTGCGATGCCGCTTCGGCAGGAGCGGCGCCTGTTTTACTGATTTCGTCGGTCATGCGATAATCTCGGTAGATTGAGTCCAGTCAGCAGATTGAGTCCAGTCAATTGAAACAGGAACTGGCGTTTCCCATCATATAGCCATGAACCCACGACGATCGACCCCTTTTCGCTATCCCCCGGACAGGAGCAGACGATGAACACCATCCGCACCGCCATGCTTCTTGCCGCGATGACCGCGCTGTTCATGGGCGTCGGCTTTTTGATCGGCGGAACCGGCGGCATGATGATCGCGCTGCTGATCGCCGCCGGCACCAACCTGTTCAGCTACTGGAATGCCGACAAGATGGTGCTGTCGATGAACCGTGCCGTCGAGGTCGACGAAAGGAACGCGCCCGAATATTACGCCATCGTCCAGGCAATGGCCAAACAGGCCGGCCTGCCGATGCCGAAGACCTATCTGATCGACAACCCGCAGCCGAACGCCTTTGCCACCGGCCGCAATCCGCAGAATGCGGCGGTGGCTGCCTCCACCGGCCTGTTGCAGGCGCTGACGCCTGAAGAGGTCGCAGCGGTCATGGCGCACGAGCTCGCCCATGTGCAGCATCGCGACACGCTCACCATGACGATCGTCGCCACCTTTGCCGGCGCCATTTCAATGCTCGGCAATTTTGCCTTCTTTTTCAGCGGCAACCGCGACAACAACCCGTTCGGCTTTGTCGGCGTGCTGGTTGCGATGATCGTGGCTCCGTTTGCAGCGATGGTCGTGCAGATGGCGGTCAGCCGGACCCGCGAATACGAGGCCGACCGGCGTGGCGCCGAAATCTGTGGAGACCCGCTCTGGCTGGCATCGGCGCTTGACAAGATCGCCCGCGGCGCCGAACGCATCCGCAACCCCGATGCCGAGCGCAATCCCGCGACCGCGCATCTCTTCATCATCAATCCTCTTCACGGCGAGCGCATGGACAGCCTGTTCTCCACCCACCCCGCCACTGAGAACCGCATCGCAGCCTTGCAGGCGATGGCGCGCGACATGGCCGGCAGCGAAACCCGGGCTGCACCGCGCCAGGCCCCAACGTCACGCCAGGCGGACGAACCGCGGCCATCCGGCCCATGGGATCAGGCAGCGCGGCCCGAGCAGCCGGCAGAGCCCGCCAAGCCCAAATCCAACCCATGGGGTCGCAATCCGACCGGGCCCAAGGGCCGGTGGTCGTGAGCGTGGCGGACAGAGGGCCTCGACGCACGGTTTCAGGCGATCAGGAACACAGGGACGGCGGCGACTTCGTTGCCGGCCTCGCCGCCCGCAAGGCGGCGGCGCGCCTGCTTGCCGCCGTCATCGACGCCAGGACGCCGCTTGACGGGCTGACCGATCACGAGAATGGCCACCCGCAATACAAGGCGCTCGACTTGCGCGATCGCGGCCTGGTCCGCGCCATCCTGGTCACCGCGCTGCGCTATCGCATGACCATATCAGGGCTGCTGGCGAGGCGCCTGGAAAAACCGCTGCCGCCCAATGCCACCGCTTTGTCGCACATATTGCATGTGGCCGCAGCACAGATCCTGTTCCTCGATATTCCCGACAGCGCCGCCGTCGACATTGCGGTGACCCATGCCAAGTCCGATCCGCGCACGGTGCGCTTCTCCGGCCTCGTCAATGGCGTGCTGCGCACACTGGCACGGGCCAAGGAAACGGAACTGCCTGCCGCCCTTGCCGCCACCGACGAGGCGCCCAAATGGTTTTCCGACAGGCTGAAGACCACCTACGGCAACGAGAAGGCCAGACAGATCCTCGAAGCGCATCGCGTTGAGGCGCCGGTCGACTTCTCGGTCAAGGCCGATCCCGGACTCTGGGCCGAAAAACTCGGCGGCATCGTCCTGCAGACAGGCACGGTGCGTGTCGAGAATCTTGTCGGTCCTGTCACTGAATTGCCTGGCTTTGCCGAGGGCGCCTGGTGGGTCCAGGACGCCGCGGCCAGCCTGCCCGCCCGGCTGTTCGGCGATGTCACGGGATTGCGGGTTGCCGATCTCTGCGCCGCGCCCGGCGGCAAGACCGCGCAGCTGATCGTTGCCGGCGCGAAGGTCACCGCCGTCGACACGTCAAAAAACCGGCTCGTGCGGCTGACGCAGAATCTCGACCGTCTCGGCCTGTCGGCCGAAATCGTCCAGGCCGACCTGCTCAAATATGAGCCGGAAGAACTCTTCGACGCGATCCTCCTCGACGCGCCCTGCTCGTCGACCGGCACGGTGCGGCGGCATCCCGACGTGCCATGGACCAAGACTTCGGCCGATGTCGAAAAACTGGCCGACCTGCAACGCAGGCTGCTCGCCCGCGCCGTCACCCTGGTGAAGCCCGGCGGCACGATCGTCTTTTCCAACTGTTCGCTCGACCCGCTCGAGGGCGAGGATCTCTATCGCGCCTTTCTGGCCGGCACGCCTGAAGTCGCCAACGATCCGCTGCGGCAAGGCGAGATCGCCGGCATCGATCCGTTCCTGACGACGCAGCAAGGCACGCTGCGCACCACGCCCGCCGACCTGGAGCTCGGCGCGCCGGAACGCTCCGGCCTCGATGGTTTCTTCGCCGCTCGCATGCGGCGAGCCGGCTAGGAATTGAACTGCCCGGATTTACTGACTTTTTTGGGTAGGATCGGGGGCAAAACCAGGTGAACCGGCGTGGGCTCGTGGAATTCGCCTTCGCACGAATCGTGCAATCATGTAGACTCGGCGCCGGGGTAGAGGACGATCAGGAGGGGTTTTGGCACTTGCTGCCAGCAGCACGACGCGTCTGTGGACGCTTGTCGCGAAGGAGTTCTGGCGCAAAACGCGCCGGCGCCTGCGCGCCGGGCCTGTCTATCGCTGGCGATATTCCGGCCGCACGCCGGAACGTGTGCTGATCGCACCGCCGGACCTGCGCCTCGCCGACCCGCAGATCGCACTCGAGATCTATTACGGCCGCTATCCCCTGTCGGGGCACGTGGTCGAGACCGGCGGCAAGTCGCCTTTCCAGATCCACGTGCCCAATCACGGCTGGCAGAAGACGCTGCACGGCTTTCGCTGGCTGCGCCATATGCGCGCCGCCGGCACCGAGCTTGCCGCCGCCAATGCCCGCGCCCTGGTCTCCGACTGGATCACCATGCATGGCAGCCATATCTCCGGCATCGCCTGGGAGCCGGGCACGACGGCCAAGCGCATCATCGCCTGGTTGCAGCACTCCTCGGTCGTATTGCAGGGCGCCGAGTTCCCTTTCTACCGCGCCTTCCTGAAATCGGTTGCCATCCAGATCCGCTACCTCAGGTCGATGGCGCGCGAAATGCCCGACGGCAAGGACAGGCTGCGGGCCCGCATCGCGCTCGCCTTCGCTGCCTTGTCCCTGCCGGCACCGGCATCGGCCCTGCGGGGCGCGACCCGCAATCTTGCCGAGGAACTCGACCGCCAGATCCTCGCCGATGGCGGGCACATTTCGCGCAATCCGATGGTCGTCCTGGAAATCCTCGCCGACCTTCTGCCGCTGCGCCAGACTTATGCCAACCAGGCGGAAACGCCGCCGCAGGCGCTGATCGGCGCCATCGACCGCATGCTGCCGGCGCTGCGCTTCTTTCGCCATCAGGATGGCAGCCTCGCCCGCTTCAACGGCATGGGCGCCACCATCCACGACCGCATCGCCACCATTCTGCGCCACGACGACACCGCTGGCGCGCCGCTGCTGCATGCGCCGCATTCCGGCTATGAGCGCCTGTCGATGGGCGGCATCACGGTCATCGCCGACACCGGCCCGCCGCCGCCGGTCGATGTGTCCAACGCCGCACACGCCAGCTGCCTCGCCTTCGAACTGTCGTCCGGCCGCCAGCACTACATCGTCAATGCCGGCATTGACACCTATGGCGCGGCTGAATTCCGGCCGCTGGCGCGCGCCACCGCCGCGCACTCGACCGCCACCATCAACGACACCTCGTCGGCGCGCTTCAGCCATTCGTTGCGCGTCAACGACCTGCTCGGTTCGCCGCTGATCGGCGGCCCGCAGCATGTGCAGTGCAAGCGCACCGACCAGAAGGGCGTTCAGGGCTTCATCGCCCGCCATGACGGCTATGTCCCGCGCTTCGGCTTCCTGCATGAGCGCGAGCTGAAACTGTCGTCGAACGGCAATGTGCTGGCTGGCCGGGACCGCTTCCAGCGCCCCGGCAATACGGCGATCCGCAACAATGGGCGCGACTTCGTCACCGTCCGCTTCCACGTTCATCCCGACGTCAACCTTTTGCAGGACGAGCATGACCGCCTGGTGCTGGCCGCCGATCAGGCCGACTCCTGGGTGTTCACAGCAGCCGAAGTGGTGCCGGAGGTCGAGGAATCGATCTATTTCGCCGGCCTTGGCGGCCCGCGCCGCAGCCGCCAGATCGTGCTTGCCTTCAAGGCTTCGGAAATCGCCGAAATCCACTGGCAGCTGACCCGCACCAGCATCGCCGGCTACCCGGAAAACAACTGACCCTCCTGACAGGGCTTCGAACTCAGGTTAACAAAAGGCCTGACGACAACCAGTTCGGGGGCATCGGCAGCTTTTGTGCCGGCAGCTTTCCCACGATAGGAATTTTTTCTTGACTCCGTGCCCTCAGCTATGGTACATTTTTGCCTATGGTGGCGATTTGCGCCAGTGGCCCGCCGCATAGGCGGGTTTTTTCGTTGGTGCTCCGTCAGCCAACGCGCCTGCGAAGTCTCCGAAGAAACCCGTTAACCCCGGATTCGTTGCCTTGCCCCCACCTGACCGCCGGTTTGATTTCCGGGCGGCATGTGCTACGGGCGCGGGCATCCACCACACCAGTCGTGAAAGGCCGCCAGCCCATGGCCGTCGCCGCCAAGAACATTCCCGCACCAGACCTTGTTCCCGTGCGTCGCGCCCTGCTCTCCGTTTTCGACAAGACGGGCCTCATCGATTTCGCCAAAGCGCTGGCAGCGGCCGGTGTCGAACTGGTCTCGACCGGCGGCACGGCAAAGGCGATCACCGAGGCGGGCCTGGCGGTGCGCGACGTCTCTGAGCTCACCGGTTTCCCCGAGATCATGGACGGCCGCGTCAAGACCTTGCATCCCGGCGTGCATGGCGCGCTGCTTGGCGTGCGCGACGATCCGGAGCATTCCGCGGCAATGCGCAAATACGGCATCGAGCCGATCGATCTCGTCGTCTCCAATCTCTATCCGTTCGAGGAGGTTCGCCGCTCCGGCGCCGACTACGCGTCGATCGTCGAAAACATCGACATTGGCGGCCCGGCGATGATCCGCGCCTCGGCCAAGAACCACGCCTATGTCGCGATCGTCACCGATCCCGGCGATTACGCTTCGGTGCTGAATGCGCTGGAGATGAACATCGGCTCGCTGTCGCTGGATTTCCGCAAGAAGCTGGCGGCCAAGGCCTTTGCCCGCACCGCCAGCTATGACGCGGCGATCTCCGGCTGGTTCGCCGAGGCGCTCGAGATCGAACATCCGACATGGCGCGCCTTTGGCGGCAGGCTGGTCGAGGTGATGCGCTATGGCGAGAACCCGCATCAGAGCGCCGGCTTCTACGTCAACGGCGACAAGCGCCCGGGCGTCGCCACGGCGCGCCAGCTGCAGGGCAAGCAGCTATCCTACAACAACATTAACGACACCGACGCCGCCTTCGAATTGGTCGGCGAGTTCGACCCCGACCTTTCCGCCGCCGTCGCCATCATCAAGCACGCCAATCCGTGCGGCGTTGCCGAAGGCGCCTCGCTGAAAGCCGCCTACGCCAAGGCGCTGGCCTGCGACCCGGTCTCGGCCTTCGGCGGCATCATCGCCGTCAACCGCACCCTCGACGCCGAGGCGGCGGAAGAGATCGTAAAAACCTTCACCGAGGTGATTATCGCGCCCGGCGCGACCGATGAGGCAGCGGCAATCGTCGCGGGGAAGAAGAATTTGCGCCTGCTGGTCACCGGCGGCCTGCCGGACCCGCGCACGCCTGGCACGACGGTCAAATCCGTCGCCGGCGGCCTGCTCATCCAGGGCCGGGACAACGCCGTCGTCGATGACCTCGAGCTGAAAGTGGTGACGAAGCGCACGCCGACCCCGGCCGAAATGGCCGACCTCAAATTCGCCTTCCGCATCGCCAAGCACGTCAAGTCGAACGCCATCGTCTACGTTAGGGATGGCGCCACCGTCGGCATTGGCGCCGGCCAGATGAGCCGGGTCGATTCCTCACGCATCGCCGCCAGCAAGGCGCTCGACGCAGCCGAGGCCGCGGGCCTTGCCGAACCGCTGACCAAGGGCTCGGTCGTTGCCTCCGACGCCTTCTTCCCCTTCGCCGACGGGTTGCTGGCCGCGATCGCCGCCGGCGCCACCGCCGTCATCCAGCCGGGCGGCTCGATGAACGACAAGGAGGTCATCGCCGCTGCCGACGAACACGGCATCGCCATGGTGTTTACGGGGGTTAGGCATTTCCGGCACTGATTTGGGCGTGCCGTCAGGGCTCGCAACTCCACAGCAATTTAGGGAAGAGCCTCATTCAGCTTTGCGGCAATCCGCGAAACCTCCCGCCAATCTAGGAGATTTCCAATGCGGGTATCAACCGTCGAACTCGCGTCCGCAGTGCCCCCATCTTCTTCGTGATTCCAAAGGGCTCGCCGCCGACCACCTCCCATAAAATATTCCAATTTATGTTCGTTGAGGTCACGAAGGCGCTTAATATTCTTCGCGTGGGCGTTGAGTTCCACCGTAAGAACTGCGTCAAACGCATCGACTTGGACCGCCCATTCGGCATGTTCCAAGAGCTTAAATGCGGCAATCAGAAAACAGTGACGACTTACCTCAAACGCTCGTCGCCAGGTCCTAAAATCTTTTGAAGAGACCGATAGATCGACTAGAAATCGGTCGCATTCCGCAGCGAAGTGTACCGTACCCGACGCCCACGTACGCGTCCCTTCGAGGGCCATAAACCGTTGGCTTTCAACCTCCATATTTCGAACCACTCATTCCACCGGCCGGTCCGCCGGATAGGGCGTCTTGACCAGGATCGCCATGCCGATGCCCAGGAACAGCACGATCACCGCCATGCCGAGCCGCGCCGAGCCGCTGGCCAGGGTGACCGACGCGACCATGAACGGCGCCAGGAAACTGGTCGCCCGCCCGGCCAGCGCGTAAATGCCGAAATAGCGGCCGGATTCTGCCGCGGTGACGCTGCGCGCCATGTAGGACCGCGACGACGCCTGCACCGGCCCGAAAGCCACGCCGATCAACAGGCCGAAGAAGATGTAGGCTTTTTCCGCTGCCGTGCCGAACAGGCCGCCGCTGTCCGGTCCAGGCATCATCCAGAGGCCGAACAACGTATAGCCCGGCCCAGTCGAGACGATGCCGATCGTGGCGATGCTGAGCAGGACCAGCGAGATCATGACGATGGTTTTTGAGCCAAGCGCCGTGTCGAGACGGGCTGCGACCAGGCAGCCGAAGATGGCGACGACGTTGAGAATGATGCCGAAAATACCGATCTCCGTGATCGACCAGTGGAACATCGCAGCGGCGAAAGTGCCACCCAACGCCAGCAACGCGTTGACGCCGTCCTGATAGATCATGCGGGCGACCAGGAAGCGGAAGATACCGCTGCGCTTGCGCACCTCGCCCAATGTCACTTTCAGCTCCGCCAACCCCTCTCGGACAGCCGGACCGATCGGCAGGCCCTTGATGGCGTCGGGGGTGAAAAAGAACATCGGCAGGATGAACAGGAAGTACCAGCCGGCTGACAAAGGCCCGGTTGCGCGCGCGTCCTCGCCGAGCTTCGGGTCGAGCCCGAACAGCGGGTCGATGCCGATGATCGTCTTGCCGGTCTCCGGCGAACCGGCCAGGCAGGCGACGACGAAGATCAGCGCGATCATGCCGCCGAGATAGCCAAGGCCCCAGGCCATGTTGGAGATCCTGCCGATCTCGCTCTTCGGCACCAGGCGCGGCATCATCGAATCGTTGAACACGGTCGAAAACTCCGCCGCCACCGACGCCAGCGAAAAGAACAGCACGACCAGGAAAAGGTTCGAACCGGGGGCCGCGAACCAAAGCATGCAAAGGCAGGTGACCTTGACCGCGGCAAAGAATGCGATCCAAGGCTTGCGCGGTCCGGTCTGGTCGGCGATCGAGCCGAGGATGGGCGACAGCACTGCAATGACAAGGCCGGCCGCGGCAATGCCGTAGCCCCAGGCCGCTTGCCCGGTTTCCGGATCGCTCGCCATCCGCGACACGAAATAAGGCCCGAAGATGAAGGTGGTGACGACGGTGAAGAACGGCTGCGCCGCCCAGTCGAACAACATCCATCCCCAGATGCCGCGCCCGGACGCACGCTGCACTGTCTCTACCGTCATGATGATCCCCCCGGCACCGGTTCCGTGTCGGGCGCCATGTCTGCATGTTTCATGCGCTCATGCAATGAACGAAGCTTGGCGCCGTCCCTTGCCCCTGCCGGGGGTTCATTGTTCGAAAACCCAGCAATTGGCTTTCGTCCGCGGCGCGGGCCAAGCCCTTATTTTTTCTCGTGGGGGAAGTCGGCCCGAAGGTCCGGCACCGTCCTCCACCCCCTGCTTCGCAGCGATTGCCGCCGGCGCGAATTTCTTGATTATTAAGTTGACTCTTTTTGTCCAGTTTGACTAATTGCGCTCGCGCAGGGCCGGAAAGTCACCGGTCGAACGGCTCGATATTGGTCTGACAGGGAATAAGAGATGACGATTGGTCGACAGGCGTTGTTGCGCACTCAGGCAAGGCGATTGATTGCGAGCAGTGCCTTGATAGCGGCATCTTTTGGAGCGATGGGAGCCGGCCGGGCCCAGGAGGTTTCGCCGGACGATGCAACTCAACTGGAAACGATCGTCGTTACCGGCAAGTCGGACCGCGTTGTCGGGCCCGATCAAACGATCGTCGCCGAGGATACGGCGACCGGCACCAAGACCGATACGCCCATCGTCGACGTTCCCGCCTCGGTTTCAGTTGTAACCCAGAAGGAACTGGAGGCACGCCATGTCGAAAGCCTCCAGCAGGCCGTGGCCTACACATCCAGCGTCCTCACCGACGAGTTCGGCAACGATGACCGATACGACTATATTCGTATCCGCGGTTTCGACCAGACATCGCTCGGTACTTATCGCGATGGCCTCACGGCGCGCATCCCCGCTTGGTTCACGGCCAGCCGTCTCGAGCCTTACGGACTTCAGCGCGTGGAGGTCCTGAAGGGATCGACATCGACGCTTTTTGGTCTCAACGGCCCTGGCGGACTGGTCAATGCCATCACCAAGCGGCCGCTGGACCAGAAGCAGGGGGAGATTTACACGTCCTATGGCGACGGTACCAAGGAGGTTGGCGTTGATTTTGGCGGACCGATCGACCCCGATGGCGTGTGGACCTATCGGCTCACCGGGCTGGCCAAGGATGGCGATCAAGGATGGGACTATTCCAACGACGATCGGCTTTACATCGCGCCCGCGTTGACTATCAAGCCCGAGGAAGGAACGTCGCTCACCATCCTGACTGACTATTACAAGCGAGACGGGACAGGAGCACGCGGCACCCCGGCTGGCGGCAATATCGACGTCGGCACATTCCTGGGCGAGCCGGATTTCAACCGCTTCAACACGGAGCAGGTCGATATCGGCTACCAGTTCGAGCACGAGTTCAACGAGAACCTCACCTTCCGCTCCAATGCCCGCTACACGCATTTGAGCCTCGACTACGCCGAGGTCTACGGCGCGTCGCTTGACCCCACGGCGGATCGCACGGCATTTTCCGTCGATGGCGTGTCCAACCGCTATGCCTTCGACAATCAGTTGCAATACGATACGGGCTGGCACGGGATCGACAGCAAGACGCTTGTCGGCGTCGACTACGCCAATGACAACACCCGCGAAAACATCCTCTTCGGTACCGCCGGTCCCATCGACATCAACAATCCGACCTATTGCGGTCTGTCCTGCATCAATCTCGGCCCCTACGTGAACTGGCGGGTCAAGCAACAGGCGGTCGGTGTCTATGCCCAGGAGCAATTGACGTTTGACGACCGCTGGATCGTCACCCTGGGCGGGCGCTGGGACCGCGTGCATACGACGGCGGACTATCTCGACTCGGGAACGCAGGACGACGACACGGCATCCGCCTTCACCAAGCGCGCCGGCCTGACCTACAAATTCACCCCGAATCTCGCGGTCTACGCCAACTATTCGGAAAGCTTCCAGCCGCTCGTGGCGCCAAGCGCCAACGGATATGCGGTCTCGGGTTCGCTGAAGCCTCAAGAGGGCAAGCAGTATGAGGCAGGCATCAAGTACAAGCCCGACGGCTTCGACGGCCTGTTCACGGCCGCGGTCTTCGACCTTACCCAAACCAATGTTCCAACCTATGTCACGCCTGTTGTCCAGCAGCAGATCGGCAAGGTCGGCGTCCGCGGCATCGAACTCGAGGGCAAGGCTACCATCGCGGAAAACCTGAACCTGACGCTTGCCTATTCCTACTGGGATGCCGAGATCCTGGAAGACGGCATTGGCGGTAATGCCGGCAATCGGCCGCAGCGTGTTCCTCGCCACCTGGCGTCGGCCTGGGTTGATTATACGCTTCCCGAGGAAGGACGGCGTGGCGACCTGACCATCGGCGGTGGCGTGCGCTATATCGGGCAAACCTACGGGGATGACGCGAACACGACTTCGATTGGCGGCTACGCACTGGTGGATGCGGCGATCAGCTACAAGATGACCAAGGACGTGACGTTGGCCCTGAACGCAACGAACCTGTTCGACCGGAAGTATTTGACAACCAGCTATTACGGAACCGAATTTTACGGCGACCGGCTGAAAATCGTCGGCACGCTCAAACATTCCTGGTGAGCTTTTTGAACGCAGGTTTCGAAGCGGATGGCATTCGAAAAGAGCCACACGCATCCGGTGATGCGTGTGGTGATCGTCGGCGGTTCACATCCCCGTCAGATCGCTCATCAGCCCCGACGCCACCGACAGCCGCGACACGGTGATGTCGCCGCCCTCGGTCAGTGCCTGCAGCCGCTCGCGGATGCGCGCCACCCGCTCGCCGCCGGCGTCCAGCCAGGCAACCACCGGATCGGCCGTCTTGGCGTGGCCGGTGAGTGCCGCCACCGCGATGCCGCGCCGTGCCGCGCCGATCGTGTCGGTGGCGCGCGACAGCGCCAGTTGATCATAGTAGTCCGAAGGCGTGATCGAGCGTGCGGCGTCCTCGACACGCGGGATGCGGAAGGCATCGCTGACGGCGAAGAACGCCTTGGCCGCGGCGACGATATCGGCGCCGGCGGTGCGCGCCGTCAGCGCGATGTCGGGGATAAGTTCCGCCACCTCGCTGAGCGCCAGTTGCCCGGCCAGCCCTTCCGGCGCGCCGCTCTTGAACAGCCCGTGCCGCTTCTCCTCGATGCGCTCGCGCGAGAAAGCCGGCAGCAGTGAAACAAGCTTGGGTTCCAGCGCCTTGCGTGCGTCCTGCAGCGCGGCGATGCGCTGGCCAAGCGGTGCCGTGCCGGCATCGTTCTTCAGATACCAGCCGCTGGTCACGTAGATCAGCCGGCTAACCATCTGATAGAGATCGAGCTGCACCTGGCCGTCGATCTGGTTGTCGAGCGCGTCGATCTCGCGATAGAGCCCCGGCAGCGCAAAACCGTCGCGCACCACGGCGAAAGTGCGCACGACATCGGCGGCGGTGCGCCCCGTGGCTTCCTGCAGCCGGTTGACGAAGGATGGGCCGCCGCGATTGACCAGATCGTTGGCGACGACGCGCGTGATGATCTCGCGGCGCAGCCGGTGGCCATGGATCTCAGTGGCGTATTTCTTCGCCATCCGGTCCGGGAAGTAGCCCATCAGGTCGCGATCGAAATGCGCGTCATCAGGCACGTCGCTGGCGACGATGTCGGAAAACAGCACGATCTTGGCATAGGCGAGCAGCACGCCAAGTTCGGCCCTGGTCAGCGGTTCGCCACGTGCTTCGCGCTCGGCGAGCGCTGACGGCGACGGCAGCGTCTCCACAGCGCGGTCGAGCAGGCCACGCGCCTCCAGCGCCGTCATGAAACGGCTCTGATGCGCGATGTCGGCGAGGCCGCGCTTGCGGGCGATCGAAAGCGCCAGCGTCTGCTGGTAGTTGTTGGACAGCACCAGCGAGCCGACCTCGTCGGTCATCTCGGCCAGCAGCTTGTTGCGTGCCGGGCGCGTCAACGACCCCTTGCGCATGGCGGACGCCAGCGCGATCTTGATGTTGACCTCGACGTCGGAACAGTTGACGCCGCCCGAATTGTCGATGGCGTCGGAATTGCAGCGGCCGCCATTTAGGCCGAACTCGATGCGCGCCCGCTGCGTGACGCCGAGATTGGCGCCCTCGCCGATCACTTTGGCGCGCACGTCGAGCGCGGTGATGCGAATGGCATCGTTGGCGCGATCGCCGACTTCGGCATTGGTTTCGGTCGATGCCCGCAAATACGTGCCGATGCCGCCGAACCACAGGAGATCGACAGGGGCCTTGAGGATGGCGGTCATGATCTCGACCGGCGTGGCAATGGTCTTGGTCAGGCCGATCGCCGCCGCCGCCGCCGCCGGCAAGGTGATCGATTTCTGGTTGCGCGAGACGATGATGCCGCCTTCCGACAGTTTCGTCTTGTCATAGTCCTGCCAGCTCGAACGCGGCAGCGCGAACATGCGCTCGCGCTCGGCCATCGAGGCTGCCATATCGGGATCGGGGTCGATGAAGATGTCGCGATGGTCGAAGGCGGCGATCAGCCGGGTTTTCGGCGACAAAAGCATGCCGTTGCCGAACACGTCGCCCGACATGTCGCCGACCCCGACGACGGTGAAGGACGAGGTCTGGATATCGCGGTTGATCTCGCGGAAATGCCGCTTGACCGCTTCCCAGGCGCCCTTGGCGGTGATGCCCATCTTCTTGTGGTCGTAGCCGGCCGAGCCGCCGCTGGCGAAGGCGTCGTCGAGCCAGAAGCCGTGCTTCTCCGAGATCGCGTTGGCGGTGTCGGAGAAGGTCGCCGTGCCCTTGTCGGCGGCAACGACGAAATACGGATCGTCCGGGTCGCGTCTGATGACGCCGGCCGGCGGGATGACACCGTCGAGGCCGATATTGTCGGTGATCGACAGCAGGCTGGAGACGAAGTTCTTGTAGGCCGAGGTGCCGGCCGCAAAGATGGCGTCGCGGCCGGCGCTCATCGGCAGCTTCTTGGGATAGAAGCCGCCCTTGGCGCCGACCGGCACGATGACGGCATTCTTGACCTGCTGTGCCTTGACCAGGCCAAGCACCTCGGTGCGATAGTCCTGGGCGCGGTCCGACCAGCGCAGACCGCCGCGCGCCACCGGACCGAAGCGCAGATGCAGACCTTCGACCTCGGAACCGTAGACGAAGATCTCCCGCCACGGTCGCGGCGCCGGCAAGCCCTCGACCGCGTGCGAATCGAGCTTGATCGCCAGCGACTGGCCCTTTTCTTTCGTATCGGCAACGAAATGATTGGTGCGCAGCGAGGCTTCGATCAGATTGAGATAGCGCCGAATGATGGTGTCGTCGTCGATGTTGGGAACGTCTTCCAGCGCATCCTTGATCTTGGCCTTGAGGTGCTTTGCCGCCACCACGCCTTCTGTCTCGGCCGTTGGGCCAAGCCGGGCGATGAACAGCGCATGCAGGCCGCGCGCGATGTCGGGATAGCGGTTGAGCGCAGCGGCGATGAAATCCTGGCTTTGCGGAATGCCCACCTGTTGCAGATAGCGGCCATAGGCGCGCAGGATGGTGATCTCGCCAGACCACAGGCCGGCGGTCTGGGCGAGGCCGTTATAGCCGTCATTGTCGACGTCGCCGCGCCAGACGGAGAGGAATGCGTCCTCGAACAGCGCGCCGCCATCGGTCAGGTCGATCGGCTTGCCGTAGCTGTTCTCCAGTTCCATGTCATGAATGAAGACCAAGCTGGACTGGTCATCGCCGACCTCGAAGGTGCGTTCGCTGATGACGCGGAAGCCGATGTTTTCCAGCACCGGCACCCGGCGCGACAGCGCCACGGGACTGCCGTGGTGATAGATCTTCAGCGCCGCCTGGTGCGGCTTCTGCTCGGCGTGGCGATAATAGTCGATGGCGATCGGATTATCGGCGCTGATTTTGGCAATGCGCCGAGCATCGGCCAGCGCCACCGCCGCGCTAAACGAATCGCGGTAGCTTTCCGGCAGCCGCGCGGCGATCGCCTTCAAAGCCTGGTCGCCGCCACTGGCCTCGGCCGCATCGGAAAGGGCGTCCTCCCAGGTACGCACGATGTCGCGGATCGCCGCCTCAATCGTCGCTTGTTCGACCTTCGGCGTCTTGCCGCCGGAGCGGCCGATGATGAAGTGCACGCGCGCCAGCCCGCCCTCGGGGAAGGCCGGGTAATAGGCCGACAGCCGGCCTTCGAATACGGTTTTCAGATACGAGCCGATCTTCTCGCGCACGACGCTGTCGTAACGGTCGCGCGGCACGAAGACGAGGATCGAGACGAAACGGTCGAACTGGTCGGCGCGTACCAGCGCCCGCACGCGCGGCCGCTCGACCAGGCCAAGAATGGCTGCGGCGTGCTTCCTCAGCACCGGCACCGGCACCTGGAACAATTCGTCGCGCGGATAGCTTTCCAGAACATTGATCAGCGCCTTGCCGGAGTGATCGTGCCGGTCGAAGCCGGACTTGGCGATGATGGTTTCGGCCTTGGACCTGAGATACGGGATCTTCATCACCGAGCGCGTGTAGGCGGTCGAGGTGAACAGGCCGACGATGCGCAATTCGCCCGCGAGTGTGCCCTTGGCGGTGTAGGTCTTGACGCCGATATAGTCGAGATAGATGCGGCGGTGCACGGAAGACTTGGCATTGGCCTTGGTGACGATCAAGGGCTCCGGCCCATGCAGGAAGGCGCGGATCTCCGGCGTCGTCGTCACCGCTTCGGTGCCGCGCCTGAGCACCAGCACGTCGGGGTCGGACAGGATGCCGAGGCCAGGCTTTTCAGCGCGCTCCAGCGTGCCGCTTTCCTCGCCGCCGGTGTATTTGAACTCGCGCATGCCAAGGAAGGTGAAATTGTCGTCGCGCAGCCACTCCAGGAAGGCGAGGGCCTCGGCAACGCTCTTCTTGTCGAGCGGCACGGCCGTATAGCGGAATTCCGAGATCGCCTGATCGAGGCGGGCCAGCATCGGCCTCCAGTCGTGAACGGCGGCATGAACCTGGCCAAGGATCTTGCGAAGCCGCTCGCTCAATCCGCTCGCCTGCTCGGATGTCAGCCGCGGGATGTGGACATGGATGACGCTCAGCCGGTCGTGGCTGCCATCGTCCTTGGCGAAATTGCCGTCGCCGAGGATTTCTTCCACGCCGCCCTTGCCGTGGCGCACCACGATAACCGGATGAGTGACCAGGGTCGGTTCGCCCGATGTCTCGGTGATCTCGCCGAGGATGGAATCGAACAGGAACGGCATGTTGTCGTTGACGACTGTGACAACCGTCATCGGGCGGCCGTCTCGCACAACGCCCGAATCGGCATCGACGGCGACGACGCACTCGCCTTTCCTGTGAGTGGCGACTGCCTGGCCGGCGAGATCGGCGGCACGTTCCAGGTCGGCCACATCGTAGGGAGCAATGTCTTCAGCCGGCGCGCGGGCGAGCAGATAGTCCGCAAGCCTGGCTGGCATTTCCTCCGCTCTAATCGCTGCCGTGGCTTTTTTCTTCGGCTTGCTCGCGGATTTCACGCTGGCCATGACGCAATTCCCTCCCGTCAATGCTTTTACGACTATGGTAGCAGATGACCGCTGTTTGGCGACAAAGGTTTGACGGCTTGCCAAGAATTATCGGAATTTGGCGACAAGATGCCGCGCAACGAGGAGAAATGACCCATGACCGGCAAAATCACCGCGCTTGACCTTGGCCAGGCAGAGCTGAGCGACGCGACAAAAGCCTATTTCGCCAAATGCGAGGAGAAGCTCGGCCTCGTCCCCAACGTGCTCAAGGCCTACGCCTTCGACGACAAGAAGCTGCGCGCTTTCACCGACATGTACAACGATTTGATGCTGGGTGATTCCGGCCTCTCGAAGCTGGAGCGCGAGATGATCGCGGTCGTCGTCTCCTCGATCAATCATTGCTACTATTGCCTGACCGCGCATGGCGCGGCGGTACGTCAGCTGTCCGGCGACCCGGCGCTCGGCGAAATGATGGTGATGAATTCCCGCGCCGCCGATCTTTCGCCCAAGCAGACCGCAATGCTCGAATTCGCCGTCAAGCTGACGGAAGAACCGGCTAAGATCGTCGAGGCCGATCGGGCCACCCTTCGCAAGGCCGGCTTCACCGACCGTGACATCTGGGACATCGCCTCGACATCAGCCTTCTTCAACATGTCGAACCGGGTGGCTGCGGCAATCGATATGCGGCCGAACGACGAATACCACGCCATGGCACGGTGAGGCGCGGCAGCTGGGCCAGGTCGAGCGTTATATTAGCAGTTTCGCATTCTCGTTGCTTGTTTGCCGGTTTGGTCCGATGATCGGCAGGCGGCATGACCGCATGCCGGTTCGATGCCGCTCACCAAGGGAGGAGAACATGGCGAAGTATCTCTACGTCTATCATGGCTCGGGCAAGATGCCGACCGACGAGGCCGAGCGGAAAGCCGCAATGGACGCCTGGAACGGCTGGTACGGCAAGCTCGGCTCGGCCGTGGTCGACGGCGGCAATCCGGTCGGCATGTCGAAGATGGTGCTGCCCGGCGGCAAGGTCGAGAACAATGGCGGCAGCAATCCGACCGCGGGCTACACGATCGTCGAAGCGAAAGACATCGACGAAGCCGTCGCCAAGGCCAAGGATTGCCCGATCCTGATGGATCCGGGTTTCAGCGTCGAAATCGCGCCGATCATTGAAATGATGTGACGGGTTAGGACCGCGCCGCGATCGCGACCGCCGCGCCGGCCATCGTCGTCGCGCTGACACGGTTGGCGATCTTCATGGCGCGCTTGCTTTTCAAAAGCTTGCGCGCCTGTGATGCAGCGAGCACCCAGGCGAGATCGATGGCGACCAGCACCACGGCCATGGTCGCCGTCAGCTCGACCCAGCCGACAATGCTGACCGAAGCGAGGTCGATGATGGTCGGCAGCAGCGCCAGGTAGAACATCATGATCTTGGGATTGCCGAGCGTCACCGCCATGCCGGCAAAGAACAGCTTTGCCGGAGAATCCTCGCGCGGCATCTCGCCCTCTTTCGCGTCGACAGGGGCGGTCCACATCTTCCAGGCGAGATAAGCGAGATAGGCAACGCCGACCCATTTCACCACGACGAAGGCGAAATGGAAGGTCTGCGCCACGACAGCCAGGCCGAACACCGCCAGCGACAGCCAGATGCCCTCGCCGATCCACATGGCGAGCAGGAACGGGAACACGTCGCGAAATCCTTTCGAGATGACGCGGGCGACAAGCGCCGCGATCGATGGCCCGGGCGAGCCCGCGGCAACGAACAGAGCGGCGGCGAAGATGAGCAGCGAGGTGAGGTGCATAACCGGGTCTCTGGTTGAAAACCTTCGATTTCGGATATTAGCGCAAGTGGCTCGGCTGCGGTAGCACCGACAAAAGACCCTTGTCGGTCCAGCATCTCGCGGCTAGAAAGGCCGCCGCGAAACAATTTCGAGCTTCACTTTGCCTACGTAACCGCCGGTCTCGCCAACTCCCCCGACACAAGCATGACACCGCGTTCGCGGTGTCTGTTTTCGTTTTCCATGTGTTCTTCTGGGCGGCGGTTCGAGACCGGTTTGGCACTGCTGAACCGCGTCGCGCGGCTTTTGCCCGTGACACCCGATTTCCAAAAACCGCAGCTTCTCGCCACGCCGTGCCCGCATGGGCATCTCGACATCGCCGGCCTGATGAACTTCCCGACGGGAAGGGCTTATCGGCATGTCTGGACCACTGCGTATCCATTGGACGATCGCACCCAAAACCCCACCTCGGCCGCTCATCAACTGCAATCGCTGCGGCACTGTGAAGGCCTATTGCAGCAGCGGGAAATTCCGCGTCAACGCCAATGGCAAACGCATCGACGTGTGGCTGATCTATCGCTGCATCGACTGCGACAACTCCTGGAATTTCGGCATTTTCGAGCGCTGCAACCGCCGCGACATCGACCCGGCGCTGCTGGCGGCACTCGAAAGCAACGATCCTGCACTCGCTCATCGTCATGCCTTCGATGTAATCGCGTTGCGCAACCGGATCGGGCGCGTCGAGGAGTTCTCCGATGTCAGCGTTCACAAGCGCAGGCTCGGCGACACCAGGGAAGCCGCGACCGTGTTGGAAATCCAGCTTGGGCTCGAAATGCCGACATCGCTGCGACTCGACCGGCTGCTCGCCGGCGAACTTGGCATCTCGCGATCACGGCTTCAGGCACTGGAGGAGAAGCGGCTGCTCATCGTTGACCCGGATGGAGCAAAGGCCCTGCGCAAGCCGGCCCGCGCGGGAATCGCGATCCGCATCGATCTGGCCGGCGAGACCGATCGGCAGGCCATCATCGCGGCTGCCGGTGAGTGAACGAAGAAGGGGCGGAACACTGGTTGCTCCGCCCCTCTCGATTGTTGGAAAATGTAGAGAGCTTACGCCGCGCCGACCGCCTTGGCCGACTTCTCGAAGCGCTTGCGCTCGTTCGGATCGAGATAGAGCTTGCGCAGACGGATCGTCTTCGGCGTCACCTCGACCAGCTCGTCGTCCTGGATCCAGGCCAGAGCCTTCTCCAGCGTCATGCGGATCGGCGGGGTCAGCTTGACCGCTTCGTCCTTGCCGGCGGCACGGATGTTGGTCAGCTTCTTGCCCTTGAGCACGTTCACTTCAAGGTCATTGTCGCGGCTATGGATGCCGATGATCATGCCCTGATACACCTTGACGCCCGGATCGATGACCATCGGGCCGCGATCTTCCAGGTTCCACATCGCGTAGGCGACCGATTCGCCCTGTTCGTTGGAAATCAGCACGCCATTGGTGCGGCCCGGCAACTCGCCCTTGTAGGGCTCATAGGCATGGAAAAGCCGGTTCATCACGGCGGTGCCGCGCGTGTCGGTCAAAAGCTCCGACTGGTAGCCGATCAGGCCACGGGTCGGCGCGTGGAAGACGATGCGCTGGCGGTTACCGCCGGATGGGCGCAGTTCGACCATCTCGGCCTTGCGCTCGGACATCTTCTGCACGACGACGCCGGCATGCTCCTCATCGACGTCGATGACGACTTCTTCGACCGGCTCCAGCAATTCGCCGTTCTCGCCCTTCTGCATGACGACGCGCGGACGCGACACGGCGATTTCAAAGCCTTCGCGGCGCATCGTCTCGATCAGCACGGCCAGCTGCAATTCGCCGCGGCCGGAGACGAAGAACGAATCCTTGTCGGGCGATTCCTCGATCTTCAGCGCGACATTGCCTTCGGCTTCGCGCAGCAGGCGGTCGCGGATGACGCGGCTGGTCACCTTGTCGCCTTCGGTGCCGGCCAGCGGGCTGTCGTTGACCAGAAACGACATGGTCACGGTCGGCGGATCGATCGGCTGCGCATGCAGCGGTTCGCTCACGCTCAGGTCGCAGAACGTGTCGGCGACGGTGCCCTTCGACAGGCCGGCAATGGCGACGATGTCGCCCGCCTGCGCTTCTTCGATCGGCTGGCGCTCGAGGCCGCGGAAGGCCAGGATCTTCGAAATACGGCCGGTTTCGATCTGGGTACCGTCATGGTGCAGCACCTTGACCGGCTGGTTGGCCTTCAGCGTGCCGCTCTCGATGCGGCCGGTGATGATGCGGCCGAGGAACGGATTGGCTTCCAGGATGGTGCCGATCATGCGGAACGGGCCGGGATGAACGGTCGGCTCCGGCACATGCTTGATGACGAGGTCGAACAGCGGCGCCAGTTGCTGGTCCTTGGGTCCTTCCGGATTTTCCGAAACCCAGCCATCGCGGCCTGAACCGTACAGAATCGGGAAGTCGAGCTGCTCGTCGGTGGCGTCGAGCGCGGCGAAAAGGTCGAACACCTCGTTGACCACCTCGACATGACGGGCGTCCGGACGGTCGATCTTGTTGATGACGACGATCGGCTTCAGGCCGACCTTGAGCGCCTTGCCGACGACGAACTTGGTCTGCGGCATCGGCCCTTCGGCGGCATCGACCAGCACGATGGCTGAGTCCACCATCGACAGGATGCGTTCGACCTCGCCGCCAAAATCGGCGTGGCCGGGCGTGTCGACGATGTTGATGCGGGTATCCTTCCAGTCGACCGAGGTCGCCTTGGCCAGGATGGTGATGCCGCGTTCCTTTTCGAGGTCGTTGGAATCCATGGCGCGCTCGGCGACGCGCTGATTGTCTCGGAAGGAGCCGGACTGCTTCAAAAGCTGGTCGACCAGGGTGGTCTTTCCATGGTCGACGTGCGCGATGATCGCGATATTACGAATTTTCATGTTCTGGTCTCGGAAGCGTTGCAGGCAGCAGGCCAAAAGGCGCTGCCTCTTTCGGTTGCGCGGCTCATACAGGGTTTTTCGCAGTTGCGAAAGAGGAGGCGCGTCACCAAATACTCATCAAATCTTAAGCATCTGCGTGTGAGATGATTTTGTTAACCAAGGCGGGAACCCTTCGGGGCCCAGACAGTTCGAACGTCATGACCGATAAACTCAACCGATTTTGGCCGCTCATCGCCTCCGTTGCCTTCGCCGTCCTGCTGGCGGCCAACGCCGCGCAGTCGGCCGCCACGATGAAGGAATCACGGCCTGCCTTGCCGTCAGAGGCCCAGTCGGCCGAGCAGATTTTCGCCGACGCACCAGACGGCGTCGACCCGATGGTGACCGGCCCGGTCAGCGCCGCCTTCAAGCAGCGGCAGGACGCCGCCAACTGCGACAGCGCCGTCTGGCCGAATATCCCCATGGTCTGCTACCCGGACTGAGACACCGCGCGCTCTAGACGTGCGCGACACCTTTCCATCAGCGCGCGCTTATGCCGACCGCACCGGGTCGAGCGTCACCTTGTAGAGTTCATTGTCGTCGCGATCCATCAGCCGCACCGTCATCTGCTCGCTGGCGCCTGAAATATCGACCAGCCCGAAGAATTGCAGCCCGGCCGAGGGCGGCAGATTCTGTCCCTGTTCGGCGGTCGGCGCCTTGATGAACTTCAGCTCCGGACCGAACGTCATGTCGAAATCGTTCGGCCCGAACGTGCCGGCATGGATCGGACCCGAGACGAATTCCCAGAACGGATTGAACTCCTGGAACTGCGCCTTGTCCGGGTTGTAGTAGTGCGCGGCCGTGTAATGCACGTCGGCGGTCAGCCAGACGGTGTTGCTGATGCCGGCATTCTTTATGAAGCGCAGCAGGTCGGCGATCTCGAGCTCGCGCCCTTTTGGCAAGCCATTGTCGCCATTGCTGACCGCTTCGGCGCCAACCTTCTTGGTGCCGTCGTCCCAGACGACGAGGCCGAGCGGCATGTCGGCGGCGATGATTTTCCAGGTGGCCTTCGAATTCGCCAGTTCGCGCTTCAGCCATTTCGTCTGCTGTTCGCCGAGCATGCGCGATTGCGGCGTCATCTCATCCTGCATGTCCGGACCATTGGGGCCGCGATAGGAACGCATATCGAGGAAGAACACGTCGAGCAACGGCCCGTAAGCGATCTTGCGATAGACGCGGCCGGGCTCGGAAGGTTCGTAGCGGATCGTCGTCATCTCGTGGAAAGCCCGCGCCGCGCGGGCCGCCAGCACGTGGATGGATTTTTCCATGTAGCGGTTGTCGGCGCTGAGATCCTTGGAATCCGACCAGTTGTTCAGCACTTCATGGTCGTCCCACTGATAGAAGGTCGGGCAGATGGCGCTCAGGCCGAGCACATTCCTGTCCATCATGTTGTATTTCCACTGGTCCCGGTATTCGTCCAGCGTCTCGGCGACCTTGCGCTTGCCGTCGATCAGCACGACGTTCTTCCACTTGCCGCCGCCGGGCAGGTCGACCTCGTCCTTCATGGCGCCGTCGGCATAGATGGTGTCGCCCGAATGCAGGAAGAAGTCGGGCGTGTGCTTGCCGATCGTGGCGTAGGTCTTCATCCCGGTCTCGTCGATGCCCCAGCCCTGGCCGGCGGTATCGCCCGACCAGGCAAAGCGAATGTCGCGCTTCGAGGCCGGCGCCGTCCCGAAGCGCCCGGTGATCGGCTCGGAAACGGCGTTGATGTCGGCGAGATCGGCTGCCGTCATTCGATAGAAGATATCCTGGTCGGAAGCGAGGTCGGTGAGCAGCCGCTTGACCGTGTAATCGCTGGCCGGCGACGTATCGAGCGGCGCCAGGCGGGTCGCATTGGCGAAACTTTCCGTCGACGACACCTCGAACATGACGCGCGACGGGCGATCGGTGCGTGTCCACACCATGCCGCTGGTTGCGTCGACATCGCCGGACTGGACGCCATGGGTGAACGCCGGCCGCTGATTGGCGCGCGAATAGTAGGGCAGCGCCAGACCCGAAACGCCGGCCAGGCCAACGGCGCCGGCGGAAGTGACGAAAGCGCGGCGGGTCATCGAAAGCTTGTTCATGGCTGTCTCCTGGATGGCTTGAACGGTGCCACCAAAATCCAGCGTCAATGTTTCAGGGACATCTCGAAATGATGAAGTTTTTCTGACGATCAACAGGCGGGTGGGCGTTTGCGCTACCGGCAAAGCTGCCGATCTCCCCCACGAGGGGGGAGATTGCAGCTTGGCCGGTAGCGCCTCTCCCTACGCCGCCTGCGGCTCCGGCTCGAAGGCCGGCTTGCTGGTGTTGATCAGCAGCGAGATACAGGCGGCGGCGATTGCCGTCATGCCGGCGATCAGGAACGCCAGTTCGTAATTGCCCTGCAACTCGCGCATGGTGCCGCCAAAGGCGGCGGCAGCGGCCGCACCGATCTGGTGCCCGGCGACGATCCAGCCGAACACGATCGGCCCGCTGCGGTCGCCGAACGCCTCGTTGGCGAGCCGCAGCGTCGGCGGCACGGTGGCGATCCAGTCGAGACCATAGAGCACAGCGAAGATGATCAAGCTGGTCGCCGAGAAGCCGGAATAGGGCAGATAGATCAGCGACAGGCCACGAATGCCATAATAGACGCCGAGCAGCTTACGCGGATCGAAGCGGTCGGTGAGCCAGCCCGACAACGTCGTGCCGATCAGGTCGAAAATGCCCATCATCGACAGCAGACCGGCGGCCTGCACTTCGCCGATGCCCATGTCGCCGCAGAACGCGATAAGATGCGTGCCGACCAGCCCGTTGGTGGTGAAGCCGCAGACGAAGAAGGTGGCGAACAGATACCAGAACACCCGCGTGCCGGCGGCACGGCGCAGCGTCGAGAACGTATGCGCAAGAAAATTGCCCTGTGACGCAGGCGGAGTGGGCGGCACGTCGTCAGCCTCGGCGCCGTAGCGCACCATGCCGATCGATGCCGGTCGCTCCGGCACCAGCAGCCAGACCAGCGGTATCAGGGCAGCGGTCGCGATCGCGACCGCAATGACAACCGGCTGCCAGCCGCCCGACTGCGCCAGCGCGGCGATCAGCGGCAGGAACACCAGCATGCCCGAGGCGCTGGAGGCCGACATCAATCCCATGACAAGGCCGCGATTGGTCTTGAACCACCGGTTGACGATGGTCGCGCCGAGCACGCTGGCGACAGCGCCGGAACCAATGCCCGAGAACACGCCCCAGGTGATGAACAGATGCCACGGCTTGGTCATCAGCAGGCTGAGCGCGGTCGAGCCCGACATCACCACCAGCGAGGCCAGCAGCGTGCGGCGCAGCCCGATGCGCTCCATCAGGGCTGCGGCAAATGGCCCCGTCAGGCCGTAAAGCAGGATGCCGACACCGGCGGCCAGCGAGATGATGTCGCGCCGCCAGCCGAAACTGTTCTCCAGCGGCAGCATCATGACAGAGGGTGCGGACCGCAGGCCAGCCGCGACCAGCAGGCTAAGGAAGATCACGCCGACCACGACGAAAGCGTAGCGCTGGCCAAAGGGGCGGGATTGAGCTATCATGTTACTGACCGGTACGTTGCAGGTGGAGCATGTATACGTACCGATCGGTAACATTGTCAATCGAGCCACACGATGCCAACGGACAAAAATATTGATCTGACCATCAGCGACGGTCATGAATCGGCGCCGCCGAAAGCAGCCAAGAAGATCCTCGATGTGGCGTATGACCTGTTCTACCGGCGCGGTATCAGGGCGATCGGCGTCGACGAGATCGTCAAACGTGCCGGCGTCACCAAGCCCAGCCTCTATCGCAGCTTTCCGTCCAAGGATGAACTGGCCGCCTCCTATCTCAGGCAGTACGATCTTGAATATTGGGAGCGTTTCGACGAGGCGGTAGCCGCTCATCCCGGTGACCCGCGCGCACAGATCAAGGCTTTTCTGACCCGCATCGGCAAGCGCACGCAAGTGGCGGACTATCGCGGCTGCGGCATGACCAACGCGGCGGTCGAATATCCCGACCACAGCCATCCGGCCCGCGTGGTCAGCGAGGCCAACAAGCAGGAATTGCGCCGCCGCCTGCGCGCCATGGCGGTTGCGATGGGCGCGCAAGACCCTGACACGCTCGGCGACGGCCTGCTGCTGCTGATCGAAGGCGCCTATATCAGTGGCCAGCTGTTCGGGCTTGGCGGCCCGGCGCAAGCGGTCGCCCGCAACGCCGACCTGCTGATTGAAGCGAGCTTGAAGAAATAACGTTTGGCGCTACGCTGCGGCAGCTTGCAACGGAGATTGACCGCCATGCGTGCCATTCTGATCCCGCTTGTTCTGGTCGGTCTCGGTCAGGCTGCGCAAGCCGACGGCATTTCCAGCGCCTACACCGATCTGGATTCGAAAAAGGATTGCGTGACCTACGCGCAGGCCGAGGAAGGCGACGGCGACTGGGCCGATCTCGCCTGTTCGGGCTATCGCGGCTTTCCCGTGCTGATAGCCTATGACGATGCCCGTGAATCGCTGTTCTACGGCTTTCCCCCCGGCGGCGACATGACGACGGTCTGGGAAAGCTTTTCCGGCTTCAATTCGTCCGGAGCCAAGATCGAATGGCGCATCGAGACCAAGGGCGACACGGCAGTGCCCTATGCAGCCATCCATCGCCGCTCGATCAGCAATCCCGAGGACGAGAAAAAGCCGACCGAGGTGCTACTCGTCGCCAAGGTCGGGCAGATGGACGCCCGCGACGGCTGCACCGTCGGCCTGGTGCTGGCCACCGGCAATCCCGCCGCCAACGATCAGGCGCGCAAGCTTGCCGACGGCAAGGCACGGACCTTCGCCTGCGGCAAGGACAGGCGCACCGTCATCGGCAATGTGCCGGCTTTCGGCCGGGTGGATAACTAGATCAGTTGCTTAGCACGGAACTCCTGCCACATGCAGGTCGCACACGTTGGGATTGACCGAAACGCCTTTGACTTCGTCATCCACGGGCGCAGCAAGGAGCGTAGCGACGCAGCGCAGACCCGAGGATCCATGCCGCGACATCAACACCGCCGCAGCGGCGCAGAATTTTGTCCCGCCGCTCACGTCACCGAGCGCCACGGCATGGATACCAGGGTCTCCGCGACGCCGCTTCGCGGCTGCTCCGCCCTGGTATGACGAAGTCGAGGGGCCTCGCGAGGCCTAGGCCCTGCGAGGTTGATGCTCCGCAGAGCCTGAGCCCAGCTACTTGCTCGCCTTGGCCCGCTCGATCGCGTCGACGATCATCTTCTTGGCATATTTGGAATCGTGCCAGCCTTCGATCTTGACCCATTTGCCGGGCTCGAGATCCTTGTAGTGCTCGAAGAAGTGCTGCACCTGCTGGCGCGTGATGTCGGGCAGCTGGGTGTATTCGGTAACGTTCTCGTAGCGCAGCGTCAGTTTCGGCGACGGCACGGCGATGATCTTCTCATCCTGGCCGGCATTGTCTTCCATGATCAGCACGCCGATAGGCCTGACGTTGATGACGCAGCCCGGCACCAGGGCGCGCGTGTTGCAGACCAGCACGTCGATCGGATCGCCGTCGCCCGACAGCGTGTGCGGCACGAAGCCGTAATTGCCGGGGTAGCGCATCGAGGTGTGCAGGAAGCGGTCGACGAACAGCGTGCCGGCTTCCTTGTCCATCTCATACTTGATCGGCTCGCCGCCGATCGGCACCTCGATGATGACGTTGACGTCCTCAGGCGGGTTCTTTCCGCTGGCTATGGCTTCGATGCGCATGGCTTAAATCCCTCTCTCGATGGACGATCGATAGCGGGCGGCGCGTCATGGTGCAATGCGGCGAATGGTTCTGGCTGAAATCGGGAGACGCAATGGCCGAAAGGCCGGGCTGTCATTCCCAGACGAAAGCGACCTTCTTGAGCGCCTTCTGCTCGAAGATCTCGACGCCTTCGGCTACATCGCGGCCGCCGGCGCCGGCATAGAAGGCAAGCGCGTTCTGGTTGTCTTCCAGCGCCCACACGACCATGCCTTTCAGCCCGTGATCGGCCAGACGCGCCCTGGCCGCCGCGAATAGCCGGCTGCCGAGCCCGATGCCCTGATATTCCGGACGCAGGTACAATTCGTAGATTTCGCCTTGCTGGCGCAGTTCGCGAGCGCGGTTCTTGCCGATCGTCGCATAGCCGGCGATCTTGCCGCCGATCTCGACCACCAGGACGGTGGCGGCGCGGCGAATCGCATTCGCCCACCAGTCGGTGCCGCGGCGGTTGATCATCGATGTCAGGGTACGGTGCGGAATGATGCCGGAATAGGCGCCGCGCCAGGCCTCCAGATGCACCTCGGCGATGGCACTGGCATCGCGCGGGTCGGCTTTCCGGATGTCGATGGTCAGCGTATTCATGATTTGTTAACCATAAACCCGCATCGCCCGATTGCAAGAGTCCGGGCGGCCCGCCGGCTGCTTTCTCACAGGCGGTCACCACCTAAGACAGGGCCCTCGAAGCTTCACTGGAAGGACTCAGATTTCGACCAAATGGTCGTCGAGTTCGTTGCTGTCGCCCACTGTGACCGGGAAATGCTCGGCCAGTACCGCGCCCACCTGCTCGATCGCCTTGATGAAGCCGTCGGCAAGCCGGTCGTCGCCGGCATGCGCGGTAAGGTCGCGCACGACACCATCCCAGACATGCTGGCCGACCTTGGCGTCGATGCCCGAATCGGCAACCACTTCGGCATAGCGCTCGGCGATCGAGACGAAGACCAGCACGCCGGTGCGCGCCGTGGTGCGGTGGACGTTGCGGGCAAGGAACTGCTTGACCGCGTTCGCGTGCGCCGCCTGGTAGCGCAGCCGCCTCGGCACCAGATGGATGCGCAGGCCGGGCAGCGCCCACAACAAGGCCAGCACGCAGGCAAGCGCCAGGAGCTGGGCGAGTACGAAATGCGGCAGCCGGATCGACAGCCACCAGGCCTCCAGACCGTAGCCGACCGCCAGGCTGACGATCAGCATGCACACGGTCGCCATGAAGGCGGCCGGGAAGAAATAGCCGTCGCTGGCATGGGCCACGACGCAGTAGATCTCGCCGTCGGTTTTCTCCTCGGCGCCGCGGATCGCGGTTGCGATGCGCTCATGATCCTGCGGGCTGATTGGTCGTGTTGCCATGATATGTCTCACCAGCTTCCTGAAGAACCGCCACCACCCGATGAGCCGCCGCCACCGGAAAACCCGCCACCGCCGCTTGATCCCGAAGACCAACCACCACCGGAGCTCCCCGACGACCAGCCGCCCGAAGACGAACCCGTTGTCCAGCCGCTGCTGCCCGAGTACCCGCTCGGCCCACGGCCGTAACGAAACGTCATGCCCAGCCATCTGTACACGCCCGGCGACAGCTTCGTGCCGAACATCGGCGGCAGGAACGCCATCGCCAACCCGCCGAAAAACATCGTCGCCCACAGGATCAGGAACACGGCAACGATCGGATCGATGGACGTGCCGTCATCGGCGGGATTGCGCTTGCCTCGCGCTTCCAGTTCTTCGGGATTGCCCTCCAGGACCATGACCATGTCATCGACGGCTTTGCTGATACCGCCGGAGAAGTCCCCGGCGCGGAAGGCCGGCGCCATGTCGTTTTCGATGATCAACTTGGTGTGCAGGTCGGTCAGCGTACCTTCCAGCCCATAACCGACCTCGATGCGCATCTTGCGGTCGTTCGGGGCAACCAGCAGCAGCACGCCATTGTTCTCGCCCGCCTGGCCAAGTTTCCAGAAGCGGAACAGGCGGTTGGCGTAGGGCTCGATCTCCTCGCCATCAAGGTTGGGGATCGTCGCGACGACGATCTGATCGGAACCTTTTGTCTCGAAGTCGGCGAGTTTTTGGGTCAGCGCCGCCCTGGTCGCGGCATCGATGATGCCGGCATTGTCGACGACACGGCCGGTCAGCGCCGGCAGGTCGGCCGCGTAGGCCATGACGCAGGAGAACAGCACGACCGCGGCAATCAGGACGGCCGAGGCGAGGCGGTCGCGTTTCGACAGGCTGATGCTGGGTATCGTCATGCCATCACCAGCTTCCCGACGAGCCGCCGCCGCCGGACGAACCGCCGCCGCCGGAAAAGCCTCCACCGCTGCTTGACCCCGAAGACCAGCCGCCGCTGGAACTTCCCGACGACCAGCCACCACGGGAGGATCGCCGGCTTGGCTCGAAGGTCATGCCGAGCCAGCGGTAGCGGCCAGGACCGAGCTTCTGGCCGAAGATCGGCGGCAGCACGGAAACCGCGATGCTGCCGAAGAAGATGATCGCCCAGATGCTGATGAAGACGGCGAAGAACAGGTCGTCGGACTCGAAAGGCGCCTGCTGGTTGCGTTCGCCGCGCGCCTCCAACTCCTCCGGATTGCCTTCCAGCACCATAACCATATCATCGACGGCCTTGCTGATACCGCCGGAGAAATCGCCGGCGCGGAAGGCCGGCACCATGTCGTTTTCGATGATCAGCTTGGTATGCAGGTCGGTCAGCGTACCTTCCAGCCCATAACCGACTTCGATGCGCATCTTGCGGTCGTTCGGGGCCACCAGCAGCAGCACGCCGTTGTTTTCCTTCGCCTGGCCGAGCTTCCAGAAGCGGAACAGCCGGTTGGCGTAAGGCTCGATCTCCTCGCCGTCGAGGCTCGGGATCGTCGCGACGACGATCTGGTCGGAGCCTTTTGTCTCGAAGTCGGCGAGCTTCCGCGTCAGCGCCGCCTTGGTCGCGGCATCGAGGATGCCGGCATTGTCGACGACACGGCCGGTCAGGACGGGGAGATCGGCGGCGATGGCGAGTGGCAGGAAGAGGAAGCTGAGAATGACAGCCAAGAATGTCAGGCTGGCGTTTCTTGGCACCCCCCTCTGTCCTGCCGGACATCTCCCCCGCAAGGGGGGAGATTGGCTGTCTTCACTGACGGCTCTTTTCCTGTGATGTTGAAAATTGGCCAATCCGCCAAAGCAGCCGATCTCCCCCCTTGCGGGGGAGATGTCCGGCAGGACAGAGGGGGGTGTGAAGGAACACAAGGTCGACAATGACCAAGCTCACCATGCGTCCTTCACCCGCCCTGCTTCGTGCCGAAATCGACCTTCGGCGGCTGCATCTTGTCTTCGGCGACGGTGAAATTGGCAAAGGGCTCGTTGCCGCGGAACCAGAAGGTCGCCCACAGCACCGAGGGAAAGGTCCTCAGCGTCAGATTGTAGTCCCTGACCGCCTGGATGTAGTCGCGCCGCGACACCGCGATGCGGTTCTCGGTGCCTTCGAGCTGGGCTTGCAGCGCCAGGAAATTCTGATTGGCCTTGAGGTCGGGATAGGCCTCCGAGACCGCGATCAGCCGCGACAGCGCGCTGGTCAGCCCCGCCTGGGCATCCTGAAACTTCTTGAGGGCTTCGGGATCCTTCAGCGTTTCCGGTGTTACCGTGATCTGCGTTGCCTTGGCGCGTGCCTCGACCACCGCGTCGAGCGTATCCTTTTCGTGCGAGGCATAACCCTTCACCGTCTCGACCAGGTTGGGGATGAGGTCGGCGCGGCGCTGATACTGGTTCAGCACCTCGCTCCATGCCGCCCTGGCGTTTTCTTCCGCTGTGGGGATGGTGTTGTAGCCGCAGCCGGCAAGCAGCGGCAGCACGATCGCCATCATCAGGAAGGCGGGCAGCGTGCGGAACGTGGACGGCGAGGCAAGGCGCTGGGCAAACATGATGGGGTCCCTCGGTAGAAGTTGCACGCGAAGCATTACCACAATCAGCGCGCAAGAAAACCGCCCGGGCCGGCAGCCCTCGCCTGGCATGCCCAATGCCGCTGCAAGGCTCTGTGATTGGCCGTACGAACGCGATAAGGTCCTGCAAAACGGGACATCATCATGGCGGAGCGCCAGGACAGCGAGAAGGAATCGCGCCGTATCCTCGAGCGCATCGCGCACGAGACGAATCCGGCGGGCGACTCGTTTGCGGGGCGGGCCGCGAAAGGCATGCACGATCACGTCACCGCGGCCGATGCTGATCGCGCCGATCCGATCGAAGTCTGGGGCACCCGCTTTGGCCGCACGCTCGGCCTGCTGCTGGCGCTGGGCCTGATGGTCTGGCTCGTGCTTTACGTCATCCGGGGCAGTTAGGAATCAAACGACAATGAGCGCCGAACAAACCGACGCGCCGCGTGCGGTCATCGTCATTTCCAGCCATGTCGCGCGCGGCTCGGTCGGCAACCGGGCCGCCGTCTTTGCGCTGGAGACCCTGGGTTTCCCGGTCTGGGCGGTGCCGACCGTCATCCTGCCCTGGCATCCCGGCCATGGACGGGCAACGCGGATCGTACCGCCGCTCGACCAGTTCAAGACGCTGATGGCCGATCTCGAGCGGGCGCCATGGCTGGGTGAAGTCGGCGCCGTGTTGTCCGGCTATCTCGGCGAGGCCGGCCAGGCCGAGGCCGTCGCCTCGCTGGTCGCCGCGGTCAAGGCAAGGACACCCGGCGCCGTCTATATCTGCGATCCGGTGATGGGTGATTCGGGCGGCCTCTACGTGCCCGAGCCCACCGCCATAGCCATGCGCGACCGGCTGATGCCGATCGCCGACATAGCCACCCCCAACCGCTACGAACTGGAATGGATGGCCGGCGCCGCGTTGCCCGACCTGAAATCGGCGATCGCGGCAGCGCTCCACGCCGGACCATCGACCATGCTGGTCACCTCGGCGCCGTCGATGATGATGGGCGGCACCGGCAATCTCCTGCTCGATAGCAGCCAGGCGCTGCTCGCCGAACATCGCCTGATCGACAAGCCGCCGAATGGCCTGGGCGATCTGACGGCGGCCGTCTATCTGGCACGTATCCTGTCCGGCCAGCCGCCGATCAAGGCGCTGCAATCGACGACGGCGGCGGTCTACGAGATCCTGGCGCGCACCGCCAAGCGCGGCGGCGACGAACTGCAGCTCGAAACCGATGCGCAGAGCCTGTCGCATCCGATGGCGATGGTCCAGCTTCGCCACCTCACGCATCCGGGGCGGGGCCGCCGGGCGTGACGTCGACTGAGGCCGTGCTTGTCGGCGTCGACGGCTGCAAGGCCGGCTGGATCGCCGTCCGGCGCGCTTCTGGCATGGCACCGTCGGTCGGTGTCTTTGCAACCTTCACTGCCCTGCTCGCATCGCTTCCCACAGATACTGTCATCGCTGTCGACATGCCGATCGGCCTGCCCGAGTTTTCGGGCAAGGGCGGTCGCGGCCCCGAAGCGCTGGTGCGGCCGCTGCTCGGGGCACGCCAATCCAGCGTCTTCTCGATCCCCTCCCGCGCCGCGCTCTATGCCGACACCAACGGCTTCACCACCATCGAAGCCTGGTATGCCGCGCACATCAGGGCAAGCGAGGTGGCCATGACCACATCCGACCCGCCGCGTGGCGTCTCGATCCAGGCCTTCGGCATTTTTGCCAAGATTCGCGAGATCGACGCCCTGCTGATCGCGCGACCCGATTTGCGCGGCCGCGTCTACGAATCGCATCCGGAAGTCGCTTTCTGCTGCTTGAACGGCGATCAGGCCATGCAGCTGCCGAAGAAGATCAAGGGCAGCGTCAATCCGGCCGGCATGACGGAACGCAAGGCTCTGCTTTGCCGGCATGGCTATGAGACGGGCTTTCTCGACCAGCCGCCACCGCGCGGCGCAGCCGCCGATGATTTCCTCGACGCGGCCGCAATGATGCTGATCGCCGGTCGCATCGCCAGCGGTGAGGCACGGCCGCTGCCCGACCCGCCGCGCCGCGACAGCTTTGGCATTCCTGTCGCCATCTGGGCGTAACGCTGTTGGCCAAGGTTGCGCTCGATGCATGGCATTTCTAGCCAGCCCTCATAATTCTGCATTGCTCGCGACCGGCTTTTGCCGCTAGAGCCTCTCTAGACCGCAACGAGCTGCCGCATCCAACCCGGAAAGGCTCCAGACGCCGCCCATGTCCCATCTCCCTGAACATCTTCTCGCCGGCTACCGCAATTTCATGAATGGCCGCTATCTCACAGAGAGCGGGCGCTATCGCGATCTCGCTCGGGAAGGCCAGGCGCCGGAGACGATGATCGTCGCCTGCTGCGATTCGCGTTCGGCGCCCGAGGCGATCTTCGACGCCGGGCCCGGCGAACTCTTCGTGCTGCGCAATGTCGGTAATCTGGTGCCGCCCTATGCTCCCGACGGCGAGTTCCACTCGACCTCGGCGGCGCTTGAATTCGCCGTGCAGAGCCTCAAGGTCAAGAACATCGTCGTCATGGGCCATGGCCGCTGTGGCGGCATCCGTGCCGCGCTCGACAGCAATTCCGCGCCGCTTTCGCCGGGCGACTTCATCGGCAAGTGGATGAGCCTGATCGCGCCGGCGGCCGAAACCGTCTCCTCCAGCACCTTCATGACCGCGTCGGAGCGCCAGACCGCGCTGGAGCGCATCTCGATCCGCTATTCCATCGCCAACCTCAGAACCTTTCCCTGCGTCTCGATTCTCGAGGGCAAGGGGCGACTGTCGCTGCATGGGGCCTGGTTCGACATCTCGACCGGCGAACTCTGGACGATGAACAAGGAGACCGGCGATTTCGAACGGCCGGAGCTGGGATGAACACAGCGGCGCGCAAGGTGGTGAACATCAGGTCGGCCGCTTTGACGGCGGCCGCGCTGCTGATAGCGATTATTGCCGCCCGCGCCGATGATCGTGCTCTCATCAGCCGCTGGTATTCGGCGCTGCTGGTCGCCGACCGCACCGAACTGTCCGACCTGCTCGCCGACGATGTCCGCATCAAGCTGGACGACCTCGGCATCGTGCAAAGCAAGCAGGAATTCATCGCTTCGATCGACGAGTGGAAAGGTGCGGTTGCCGGTGCGGCAATCCGGCACAGGGTCGAGAAAAGCGAAGATGGCGTCACCACGGTGGTCGCCTGCTACGATTTCCCCAACAACGACATGCTGATGCACGAAACCTTCGCGGTAAGCGACAACCGCATCACCGCCAGTTCGCAAGCCACGATCGCCGGGAACTGCGACGGCTTCTGAGGCCGATATCGGCCAAATCCGCATATTGCGGGTCCGCCAGCCGCGCCCTACATCGGGTACCACCCACCTGCCTGCCCTCACCAGCGAAAGACTGTCCATGCGTTCCACGAAAGCCGTCGACCTCGCCGCCCCTCCGCTAACCGCGTGGCAGGGGCCGCTCGGCCTGCCCGATTTCACGCGCATTGGCGACGGCGACTTCTCCCCGGTCTTCGACGCGGCGCTGAAGGCGCACGAGGCCGAGATCGAGGCGATCGCCGGCTGCAAGGATGCGCCGACCATCGAGAACACGCTTGCCGCGCTGGAACTCGGCGGCGAAGCGCTCGACCGCGTCTCGTCGATCTTCTGGTGCCGCGCCGGCGCCTACACCAACGAGACGATCCAGGCGCTGGAGCGCGACATCTCGCCGAAAATGTCCAGGCATTTCTCGGCGATTTCGATGAATGAGCGGCTGTTTGCCCGCATCGACGATCTCTACCAGCGCCGCGAGAGCCTGAAGCTCGACGCAGAGACCCTGCGGGTGCTGGAAAAGACCTGGAAGGGCTTCGTCCGTTCCGGCGCCAAGCTCGACGCCGACGGCAAGAAACGGCTGGCACGCATCAGCGAGGAATTGTCCTCGCTCGGCACGGCTTTCGGCCAGAATGTGCTGGCCGACGAGCGCGACTGGGCGCTGTTCCTCGATGACGCCGACCTTGCCGGCCTGCCGGATTTCGTGAAAAGCTCCATGGCCGAGGCCGCCGAAATGCGTGGCCAGAAGGGCCGCTATGCCGTCACTCTGTCGCGCTCGATTTATGAGCCGTTCTCGACCTTCTCCGAACGCCGCGACCTGCGCGAGATCGCCTTCCGCGCCTTCACCATGCGCGGGCAGAATGGCGACACCACCGACAACACGAACGTGGTGCGCGACATGCTGCGCCTGCGGGTCGAAAAGGCAAAGCTGCTCGGCTATGCCTCCTTCGCCGCGCTGAAGCTCGATGACACCATGGCCAAGACGCCGAAGGCGGTACACGCGCTGCTCGATCCGGTGTGGGAGAAGGCGCTGGAGAAGGCAGCAAGCGACCAGATCGAATTGCAACGGTTGGCGACGGAGGCCGGCAGCAACGAAAAATTCGCTGCCTGGGACTGGCGTTTCTACCAGGAGAAACTGCGCGCGGAAAAATTCGCCTTCGACGAGGCGGAACTGAAGCCCTATTTGCAGCTCGACCGCATCATCGACGCTTGCTTCGATGTGGCGACACGGTTGTTCGGCATCACCTTCGAAGAGAAAAAGGGCATCGCGGCCTGGCATCCGGATGCCCGCGTCTTCGTGGTGAAGAATGCCGATGGCAGCGAGCACGGCCTGTTCCTGGCCGACTATTTCGCCCGGCCGTCAAAGCGCTCTGGCGCCTGGATGAGCGCGTTGCAATCCGGCTACAGGCTCGGCCACGGTGCGAGCCCGGTCATCTACAACATCATGAACTTCGCCAAGCCGCCGGCCGGCGAGCCGGCGCTGCTGTCGGTGGACGAGGCGAAAACGCTGTTCCACGAATTCGGTCATGCTCTGCACGGCATGCTGACCGACGTCACCTGGCCCTCGGTTTCGGGCACCTCCGTCAGCCGCGATTTCGTCGAACTGCCCTCGCAGCTCTACGAACATTGGCTGACCGTGCCGGCGGTGCTGGAAAAGCACGCGCTGCATGTGAAGACCGGCAAGCCGATGCCCAAGGCGCTGCTCGACAAGATGCTGGCCGCGCGCACGTTTGGCGCCGGCTTCGCAACGGTAGAATTCACCGCCTCCGCCTTGATGGACATGGCCTACCATGCACGGCCTGATGCCCCGCAGGAGCCACTTCGTTTCGAGGCCGAAACGCTTGCGAAGCTGCACATGCCTGACACCATCGCCATGCGCCACCGCACCCCGCATTTCGGCCATGTGTTTTCCGGTGACGGCTATTCGGCCGGCTATTACTCCTACATGTGGTCGGAGGTGCTCGATGCCGACGCCTTCGCCGCCTTCGAGGAGACCGGCGACCCCTTCAACCCGGCGCTGGCCGAACGGCTGAGGAAGCACATCTATGCCGCTGGCGGCTCGAAGGACCCGGAAGAGCTCTATACGGCATTTCGCGGCAAGATGCCGTCGCCGGAAGCAATGATGGTGAAGCGCGGGCTGGTGTAGCGCTGGGGGTCGGTTCGACCGGACTCGACCTGCTGCGGCAGAAGAAGGTTGGCGCTTCACGCGCGACGACCCCCTCTGTCGCCTTCGGCGACATCTCCCCCGCAAGGGGGGAGATTACCCAGCCACCTTCCACGGATCCGCAATCCTTGGCCACACCGGCCGCGTCAGCTTCTTGTAATCGGTCACCGCCGGATTGCTGGGATATGAACTTGGCGCCGAGACATAGATGATCTCGGCGGCGATCGGCTCGAAGCCGGCGTAGAAATGGTTGGTCGACTTGATCAGCAGCACGTCCTTGGCCAGCGGATCGACGCCGATGTTGGAAAAGATATCCGGCTCGAAGGTCTGCGTGCGATTGGTGTTGAGGATGATGTCTACCTCGGTGCCTTCGAGGCGGACCAGCGCCGTCGGCCCGAGCGTCACCCGGCTTGGCCCGAAACTCTGCCAACCCTCCGGAACCGCCTTCAGCACGCGCACGCGCGCATCGATCGGCTCGCCGGCCTGCGGCCCGGCCTTGCCGCCGAAGCGCAGGTTGATGACCGCGCCCTCGCCGGCCGCCAGGCAGAAGGTGACGGCGATCGGATCCCAGATCGTCGCCACGGCGAATTTGTCCAGGCTACGCGCCAGCATCTGGCGCAGCACGAAGGTGCCGTCGCCGGGCACACCGCCGCCGGGATTGTCCCAGATATCGGCGATGACCACCGGCTTGCCCGGATTCTCGGCGCGCACGGCCAGCGCCCGATCGATGCCGTCGGCGGCGCTCAGCATCGTCATCGCCGTCTTTTCGCGCAGCGCGTAGAGTTCCCGCCCGAGCCGTTCCGCCAGCGCGTCGCCCTTGGCCTTGTCATTGTCGGTGACGACCAGGATGCGCGTGCCCATCTCGGCCACGTCGGCCGCCATGAAGCCGTGGATGACGGAGACCGACAGCACGCCGTCCTTGCCGTGCAGCGCCTTGATGCGGTCGACGAAAGAGCGCATCGGCTCGCGGCTGGTCGGCAGGACCTGGATCATGCGGCAATCGAAGGTCGAGATGACCGGCTTGATCTCGCCCCTCGCCGCGGCAAGCCCAAGCTCGACGACATGCTCGCCGCGCTCGTAGAAATCGGTGTGCGGAAATTCGAGGAAGTAGGCGAGGATGTCGGAGGCCGCCACGCGCTTCGGCGTCAGATGGCTGTGCGGATCGAGTTCCACGGCGATCACCACCTCCGGCCCGACCATTGCGCGAACCCGTTCGAGCAGGTCGCCTTCGCAATCGTCATAGCCTTGCGCCACCATGGCGCCATGCAGGCCGAGGATGACGGCATCGACCGGCAGCGCTGCCTTGAGCTGGCCAAGGATCTCGTCGCGCAGCGCCTCATAGGTCTGCCGCTGCACCAGGCCGCCCGGCTCCGCCCAGGTGGCGGTGCCCTCGATGACATCAAGGCCTTCGGCCACTGCACGCCGGCGAAGCGCCACCATCGGCGAGGAGCACAGTGTCGGTGTTTCCGGATGCTTGCCGGGGCCGGCATAGAAGGCCATCTCAAACGAAGCCCTGTCGGTCGGCACCGGCGAGAAGGTGTTGGTTTCTGTCGCCAGCGAGGCGGTGAAGATGCGCATGAAAGCTCCGTCCGTGAATAGGCGCTATTTGACCGCCCCGAGCGCCAGCCCGCGAACGAGGTAGCGCTGCAGCCAGATGAACAGGATGGCCACCGGCAAGGTCGCCAGCAACGTCGCGGCCATGACGTGGTGCCATTCGATGGTGTAGCGGCCAGCGACCAGCGAGAACACCTGGATCGGCAGCGTGTAGCTTTCCTGGCTGCGCAGCATGGTAAGCGCCACGACGAATTCGTTCCAGGCATTGATGAAGGTGAAGATCGCCGTCACCGCGATCGCCGGCAGGCAGAGCGGCAGGAACACCTTGCGCAAGGTCAGCCAGCGGCCGGCGCCTTCCATCCAGGCCGCCTCCTCGAGATCGCGCGGAATGGTGTCGAAATAGCTCTGCAGCATCCACACCGTGAAGGCGACGTTGAAGGCCATGTAGATGAAGCCGAGCGCCGTCGTGCTCTCGACCAGGCCCCAGGCCGCCATCAGCCGGAACAGGCCAAGCACCAGCACGATCGGCGAGATCATCTGCGAAATCAGCAGGAACTGGCGCAAGGCGCCGTAGCCGGCAAAGCGGAAGCGCGACATCGCATAGGCCGCCGGAACCGAGATCAGGATGGCGCCGACTGTGGCGATCACAGACACGTAGAGCGAATTGAGCAGCGCCTGGCCGAAGCCGGTCGCCACCCACATGTCGGAAAAATTCGACCAGCGGAATTCGCTCGGCCACCAGGTCGGCGACAGCACTTCCTGCCTCGGCTTGACCGCGGTCAGGAACATCACCGCGAAGGGAAAGAGCGTCACCACGATCAGCGGCGCCAGCAGCAGCCAGGCGATGATGGAGCGCTTCAGCTTGCCCGTCATGAGCCGATTTGTCATGTGCGTTGCTCCCGCATTGCCAGCCGCACATAGATCATGGTGAAGACCAGCAATATGGCGAACATCACCAGCGACACCGCCGATGCCTCACCCAGTTTGCCGATGCGGAAGGCCAGCTTGTAGAGATGGGTGACCAGGATGTCGGTCGAGTTGGCCGGCCCGCCTTGCGTCATCACCCAGATGATCGGGAAGGAATTGAAGACATAGATGGTGTTGAGCACGATGGCGATGTTGATGAACGGTTTCAGGAGCGGAAAGGTGATCTCGCGGAACTGCTGCAGCGGCGTCGCTCCTTCGAGCGCCGCCGCCTCGTAGAGGTCGTCCGGGATCGACGACAGCCCGCCGAGAAAGATCGTCGTCGTGAACGGCACCGTCACCAGGATACCGATCAGCACCTGCATCGGGAAAGCGGTCTCGGCGCTCGCCAGCCATTGGATGTTGTGATCGATGAGCCCGAGGCCGATCAGCGCCGAATTGAGCATGCCGCTTTCGCCGCTCAGCGCCCAGCGCCAGACCACCGCGGTCATGGTCAGCGACACCGCCCAGGGCAGCATGATGATGACGCGGGCGATGCCGCGGCCATAGAAATCGGTGTTGAGGATCATCGCCACCGGGATCGACAAGAGAAGCGCACCGCCGACCACCATCACCGTCCATTGGCCGGTGCGCCAGAGCGCGGCCGTGAAATCGGGATCGGCAGCGAGTGCCGCGAAATTGGCGAAGTCGTTGAAGTCGCGAAGCTGGCCGAAGCGGCTGACCTCATGCGTCGAGATCTGGATCAGGTCCCAGACCGGCCAGAAGATGACCACCGCCGCCAGAAACAGGCTGGGCAAGGTCAGGAGATAGGGCAAGAAACGATTTTGCATCGGCTGGCTTTATACCGAGTTTCGGGTGGAGATTGGATTGCGGTGGCCTAACAGATTGACTTAATCCCGCCTCGTTCTTCTCAGGGCACCGCTTTAGGATTCCTTGCTATCGTCGGCCCCTCACCTGCCTGCCCGTCCTCCGCAGCAGTTGCGGAAAGGGGTCCTTCCTCTCCCCCGTCGATCGGGGGAGAGGTGTCGAGCGAAGCTCGACGGAGTGGGGGTCGACCTTTAGACGCAAGGCGAGGCTTATGCTTGCGCCTAGTGCCCTTCCTATGTCCGTACGCGGCGGTTGCCAGGTGGTTCCCCCACTCCGTCTCGGCTTCGCCGAGCCACCTCTCCCCCCTCCGGAGGGAGAGGAAAGGAACCTGGCTGGGGTGGCGCTGACATCGACGAACTGTCCTTCTGCTCAAGTCTGCAAGATGTGGCGCGCCCGCCTGAGCGGAGCGCGCCACGGGCGCAGGGAGATACGCCCTATTTCTTCAGCACGGCCCCTATTTCTTCAGCACGGTGTTGGCCTTCGCCGCCGCTTCCTTCAAGCCCGCCTCGGGGTCGCCGCCGAGATAGATCTTCTGCATGGCGTCCGACGTGATCTGGGCGACCTCCTCCCAGCCCGGAATGACCGGCGCGAAGCGGGCGTCGGGCAGGAGCGCGGTGAACGCCGCCAGATCGGCATTGTTGACGTAGTAGTCCATCTTGGCCTCTTCCTTGTTCACCGGCAGGAAGCCTTCGCCTTGCGTGAACTTGGCGCGCTGCTCCGTGGTGAACAGGAAATCGAGCAGCTTCCAGGCTTCGTCCTTGTTCTTGGAGTTCTTGAACATGATGATGGAATCGGTCACGCCATAAGTGCCGCGCGCGCCGGTCGGTCCAGCGGGAATGGCCGCCACACCGTATTTCAGATTCGGCGCCTCGTCCTTGATCTGGTTGGACAGGAACGGTGCGGTGATCATCATTCCGACCTTGCCCTGCTTGAACAGGTTCTGCACGTCCTCGCGGTTGTTGGAGGTGACGCCGGGTTCGGTCAGGCCTTCGTCGATCATCGACTTGTAGAGCTTGGCGGCTTCAAGCGCACCTGGCGTGCTCAGGCCCGAAGTGCCGTCCTTGTTGAGGATCTCGGTGCCCTGCGACCACATCGCATAGTAGTAGTAGACGTCGGTCTCGATCTCCTTGCCCTGCAGGCCGAAACCGAACGTGCCGGACCCCAGCGCCTTGATCTTGCGCGCGTCTTCCTGCAATTCGGTCCAGGTTGCCGGCGGATTGGCGATGCCGGCCTTCTCGAACAGCTCCTTGTTGTAGTACATGGCGCGCGCCGAGGCCGCGATCGGCAGGCCGTAGGTCTTGCCGTCCATGATCGAGGGCGACAGGAAGGTGTCGATGAAGCGGTCCTTGAAGTCAGGCTTGATGTAGCTGTCGAGAGGCTCGGCGACATCCTGCTGGACGAAGTCGATCAGCCAGCGCGTGCCGATGATCGACAGATCGGCATTGGTGCCGGCGGTGATGTCGGTGGTCAGCTTCTGCAGCAGCACGTCCCATGGCACCACCTCGAACTTGACAGTGATGCCGGGGTTCGCCGCCTCGAATTCCTTCTTGACGTCGGCGAAATAGGGAGCAGTCTTGGCGCTGTACTCGGCCACGGTGACCCGCACCTCGCCCGCATCCGCCTGCGCCGCAATTGCCAGCATGCTCATTCCGGCCATCAGGCCGACAGTCCATTTTGCAAGGCTCATTTGATCTCTCCCATTTTGATTTGCGCCTGCGCGCTTCTTCGTGCCGGAGCAGAAGATTTATGTGACTTTCCTACATTATCGATGATTTGAAGGCTTGCAAGCGGATTATTCTGTTGCTTAATTACATTTACAGGCCTAGGCCTTCTGCGATCTGTCAGAACTCCCGGAGGATGACGCACGGTGGTTTCGCAATCCGAGTTCGAAGGCAGGGCCGAGTTCGAAGGCAGGGCCAAGTTCGAAGGCCGGGCCGAGTTCGAGGGCAAGACTGTCGTGGTGACGGGTGCCGGCGGCGGCCTCGGCACGGCCATCGTGGCGCTGATGGCGCAAAGAGGCGCCAGGGTCGTCGGTTGCGATCAGTCAAGCGAGGCGCTGGACAGTCCGCACCTTGCCTCCCGCCATGTCTTCGATCTTCTCGACAAGGCATCGATAGCCACGGCGGTCGCCACGATCCTAGACCGGGATGGCGTGCCCGACATTCTCGTCAATAATGCCGGCTGGACGCGCGCCGAGACGATTTCAGCACTCGATCCCGACAGAATAGAGCAGGAACTCGATCTCAACCTGACTGGCGTGATGAACTTCGCCGACCCGCTGGTCAAGGTGATGGCTGGCCGCGGCTCAGGCAGCATCGTCTTCATCTCGTCGGTCAACGCCATCGCGCATTTCGGCAATCCGGCCTATGCCGCCGCCAAGGCCGGCATCAACGCCTATGCCAAGGCGATCGCCGTCGAGCTCGGCCGCAGCGGCCTGCGCGCCAATGTCGTCTGCCCGGGATCGATCCGCACCGCCGCCTGGGACCACCGCCTTGCCAAGGATCCCGAAATCCTCGGCAAATTGCAGCGGCTCTATCCGCTCGGCCGTATCGTCAACGCTGCGGAAGTGGCGGAAGCCGTCGCTTTCCTTGCGTCCGATCGCGCATCGGGAATAACAGGCGTGGTGATGCCGGTGGACGCGGGACTGACCGCCGGCTGCCTACCCTTCATCGACGACATTCTGGGAGCGTGACCATGACCGATGTCGAGTTTCGTGATCTGTCGAAATCCTTCGGGCAGCACAAGATCCTCGAGAACATCAGCCTCGACATCAAGAGCGGCGAGTTCGTCGTCCTGGTCGGCCCGTCCGGCTGCGGCAAGTCGACCTTGCTGCGCATGTTGGCCGGGCTGGAGACGATCACGTCGGGCGACCTGTTGATCGGCGGCGTGCGCGCCAACGCGCTGCCGCCGCAGCAGCGCAACATCGCCATGGTGTTCCAGTCCTATGCACTGTTTCCGCATCTGAGGGCAGCCGACAATATCGGCTTTGGCCCGAAGATCCGCGGCGAGACGCGCACCGTGGTCGACGAGAAGGTCAAGAAGGCGTCCGGCGTCCTCAATCTCTTCTCCTATCTCGACCGCTACCCCCGCCAGCTGTCGGGCGGCCAGCGTCAGCGCGTCGCCATGGGCCGCGCCATCGTGCGCGAGCCGTCGGTGTTCCTGTTCGACGAGCCCTTGTCCAACCTCGACGCGCAACTGCGCGTGCAGATGCGCGTCGAGATCAAGGCGCTGCACCAGCGGCTGAAATCGACGATCGTCTATGTCACCCACGACCAGATCGAAGCCATGACCATGGCCGACCGCATCGTCGTGATGGACCGGGGCAGGATCCAGCAGGTCGGGGCGCCGCTGGAGCTCTATGACCACCCGGCCAACAAGTTCGTCGCCTCCTTCCTCGGCTCACCGTCGATGAGCTTTGTGTCGGGTTCGCTCAAGACATCATCTGAGAAAAGCTGGTTCGAGTCGGCCGGTGGCGGGCGGCTTGCGCTTGCCGGCAAACAGGTGCCGGCGGACAGCGCGGTGGAGGCCGGCATCCGGCCCGAACATTTTGTCATCGGCGAGGCTGTCGACGCGATGGCGATCAGGGTGGATGTCGTCGAGCCCACCGGCTCCGAAACCCATGTCTACGGCGCTATCGGTGCTGATACGGTACGTGCCGTGTTCCGTGACAGGGTGCCGGTCAGGCCGGGAGACCTGCTCCCGGTCTCGGTCGATCCCGGCAACATCCATCTGTTCGACAAGGCGACGGGGCTGCCTCTATGAAAATAGCAGCATGAAGACGCCGGCCGACATCATCACGCGCCTGCAGCTGATGTCGCAGGACGGAACGAAGTCGGATCGCAAGCTGGCCGGCTTCGTCTTGGCAGACCTCGATTTCGTCTCCAAGGCAGCGATCTCGGAAATTGCCGCCCGCGTCGGCGTCAGTGAGCCAACGGTGACGCGGTTCTGCCGCAATCTCGGCTGCGAGGGCCTGCGCGACTTCAAGTTCTATCTGGCGCAGGCCATCGCCATCGGCGGCCAGTATCTGTCGCCGGAACCGTTGAGCCGCGATGCCCGCGAACAGCGCATCGCTTCCGCCATCACCGAAGCGGCGATATCGGCCATCCAGCGCGCCAGCGAAAACCTCGACATGACGACGCTGGTCGCCGTCGCCGCACGCATCGCTGTTTCCGGTAATGTGCTGTGCATCGGCTCCGGTGGCATTTCGTCCATGATGGCGACCGAAATGCAGAACCGGCTGTTCAGGCTTGGCGTGTCGGTGCTGGCGCAGATCGACGGACAGTTGCAACGCATGTACGCCGCCGTCGCCACCCCTGACACCACGCTGATCGCCTTCTCTGTCTCCGGCTATGCGCGATCGGTCATCGATGCGGTGCAGGTCGCCCAGCAATATGGCGCCACCACGATCGCCATCACCCCGCCGGACTCCGCACTCGCCAAGGTCGCCGACACGGTCATCCATTTCCAGTCGCTCGAGGACGGCAATATCTACAAGCCGACATCGTCGCGCTATGCGCTGCTGTCGATCGTCGACATGATCGTCACCTCGGTCGCCGAGACGCGCGGACCAAGGGTTCTGGAAAATCTGCGCCGCATCAAGCAGAGCGTGAACACGTTGAAAGTCGACGATCCGCGTTTGCCATTGGGCGATTGAACCCTCCGGCAAGGACATCAGGACTGATGGCCGAGCGCCTCGATGCTATTCGCCAACGTCGCCGGATCGCCTTCAATGCGCACGGTCTTCAGCCGCGCGGTGCCGCCGGCGACAACCGAGACAGCGGACCCGGGCACGCCCAGAGCCTTGGCCAGCAGCTTTTCGAGCGCATGATTGGCGTCGCCGTTTTCCGGTACGGCGCGGACGCGCGCTTTCAGATGGCTTCGCCCGTCCGCCGTGGCCTCGAAGCCTTCGAGCCTGTCCAGCGCAGCCTTTGGCGTCAGCCGGACAAACAACTCGGCGCCGTTTTCGCGCAGGCGAAACGGCGTGCTCATAAGGTCATCCTGCTCACAGGATCAGAGGCGCCACCGTGGTGAGCAGAAACTGCCGCAGGAAGAACAGGATCAGAAGCAGGATGATCGGCGAGATGTCGATGCCGCCAAGGTCCGGCATGAAGCGGCGGATCGGCCGCAACGCCGGCTCGGTCAGCCGGTAGAGCATGTTGCCGATGCTGCCGACGAACTGGTTCTTCGAATTGACGACGTTGAAGGCGTAGAGCCAGGAAAAGATCGCCGAGGCGATGATGATCCACCAGTAGAGGTCAAGCGCCATGACGATTGTTTGAATGAGGGCGAGCATGCCGGTCTCCAATTGTTGCCGACATGTAGCCATTGCACGCGAAGCCGGCAAGGGCCGCCTTTCTGTGGGGCGCCAATGCCGGCTCGGTCGGACCTGTAGGGCTGCATGTCGCGACACCCCAACGAAGGCACGACTACACAAAACCGGCAAGGGCCGCTTTCCGCCGGCGCCAGCTCGACGCTTGACGGCACTGGATTTCGGCAAACCTCCGCCTTGACAGGAAACCGCGGCGCCCGATAAATGCGCCCATCCGCTGGACGGGGCTGTAGCTCAGCTGGGAGAGCGCGTCGTTCGCAATGACGAGGTCAGGAGTTCGATCCTCCTCAGCTCCACCAGTGGAATAATTCTCCACTCTCCGCGCCAGATGCGGTCCGCGACGCTCGTCCCGGCTTGCCCCGCGTTAGCATTGCTGTGCCCAGCGCACCTTAAAAGGCCGCGCTACATCGCCTATTTCGCAATATCCGGCAAAATTTTTGTCAATTGGACTTATGGCGGAAGCGCTCACCGATTGTTTCCGTTTTTTTTGGAAACCACCCCACTAAATTGACGTTACCAAATCAGTTTTTCTGTGCGTTGTGACCAGGGCGTTTCGGCGGGGGCGACCGGAGGCGCTATATCGATTTCGAGTCGAAATGAAAAATCCGCCTGCGGAAGCAAAGACGTGTCAATTCGCGAGAATCTCGCTGTAAACCTTAGACGGCTATGCAAGGAACATGCCTCCGTAAGTGCGGTGTGCCGTGAGCTGCACATCAACCGCACGCAGTTCGAACGCTACCTGCAAGGGCAGACCGTTCCCAACAAGGCCACCGCCAAGCTGATATGCGATTACTTTCGGATCGACGAGGCCGAACTGTACCAGGATCCCGGCGCACCCGAGCCGGCGATGCGTGGCTTGCCGCCGGTGTCCGAGAGCCTGTTCAACCAGATGATCCGCCCTCCCAGTCCTTCGATCGCGGGCGGCACCTATTTCACCTATTTCTCGATCCCGGGCCGCCTAGACCTCCTGATGCGCTCGGTGACCTTCGTGCGGCGCGAAGCCGAACTGGTCACCTTCCGAAGGGTCACCGGATGGTCGGAGCGCCGGGGATCGACCTGGGCACGAGCGCGCGGCAATCACTATGGCGTGGCGATCTCGCGGCTGAACTGGATTTATTTCAGCGGCATCAATCGCCGCCAGACCGGGGAGCCGTCGCTGATCTCCGTGCAATGGGCTCCCATCTCCGAACCGGTGCTGATGGGCAAGGCCATGCTACTGACGGAGGCCGGCCCGGCATTCGTGTCCGTCATCATGCGGCGCGACATCGCCAACATCCACCGAAGGGATGCCATCAGCATGGCGCATGTCATCAATCTCGACGATCCGGGCGTCGATCAACTGGTTGTCAGCCTCACCCGGGACGGGTTGGGCTAACCCCTCGGATCGTCGTGTCTTACGCCAAATAAGAATAAGCGTACGCCGATAAAGCGTATGCCAACGATTGTCTACTCTGTATCTGAATAAAATCGATATTTTACACTTTAATGCCAGGAAAGATAATCCACAGGCCCGTCTTAGGCTCGTGGTTTTACTATAATTTTAACAAACCATTAACTCTTCCGACCTTACCTTTCTTCACGCGGATCCCGTTCTGGGGGTCTTTCAATGGATCCCAAATTGGGGTCAGGAAAGGGATGAAAATGGCCAAGAAAGCGACCAATGCTCCGAAGCTGACGATTGCCGCCGGCACGCAGGCCGTCTTCTTTTCGCAGGGCATGCACTACAACAAGCGCTGAAGCCGTTCTGCGCCGACGAGCGTCTTGCTTGTCGGCGCCTCGGCTCCGCAGATGGCAACCAGCTTCATGAAAATGCGCTCTTCTAAAACGCTTGTTTTCTACCCCGGACCGAACAAGGTCACGGCATGCAACTTCCTGACCAGAAGCGTGTTTGAATGCAGCCCCGACATGGTCGGCCTTCTCGCATCGTGGGACAAATGGGCATCGACGGCGGACATTGCCCGCGCCCATGGATGGTCGAAGTCCGAGTTGAAGGCTGTCGTTCCCCAGTTGCTCGATTTCTCCGCCCTGGTCACAGCCGGATCGCCTCTCGCCGAGCAGGAGGAACAGTTTTCAGGACAATGGAGTTGGGGGCTTCCGACGGCGCTGATGCATTTCTGCGTCCAGGACAGCGAATACATGACCATCGAGCAAGCGGAAGAGCGGCAGATAGAACGCGCCGGCCATACGCCGCAGCCGAACCTCATGCTCAAGAATTCCGCGGGCGCCATCCAGCTGCCGAATGCACTGGAAGACAATGAACTTCTTAGCTTGATGGCGCGGCGCCGCACCAACCGCACGGCGGCTCAGCCCACCATCACGGCCAAACAGCTTTCCGATTGCCTGTTCGCAGGGCTCGGCATCATCGGCGAGACCGCCAATTGCGTTGGCACCCTGCCGCTCGGCATGACCCCTTCAGGCGGCGCGCGAAATCCCTATGAGGCCTATGTGGTCGCGCTCGGCGTCGATGGCCTCGAACCCGGTGTCTATCACTATTCCGCCGCGGATCACGACCTTGGCAGGATTTCCGCAAACCATCTGCCGAAGATCTCCGAACTGGTCGGCGGACAGGAGTGGGCCGACGCCATGCCGTGCCTGGTCCTGCTTTGCGCCAAGCTCGATCGCACGATGTGGAAATATGAGGACGCCAACGCCTACCGTGTCGTGCTGATCGAGGCCGGCCATATAGGCCAGAACATCATGCTGGCGGCAACCAACCATGGCCTGTCGGCATGTCCGACAGCCGCGCTCAGTCATTCTGCGGTCAAGCGGCTGCTTGGTCTCGACAGTCTCACCGACGCACCGATCTATGCCTTGACCCTCTCGACCCCGGAAAGAGATCCCTCGACGGCGGGCCAATCCATCAATTAGTCGACCAACTATGTGCATCGCGACCAGTAACGCGTTCCCTAGGTACAATCAGAGACAGGAGCAGCACGTGCCAAATCAATCCTTACGCCAGTCGGAAATCGATAGCCTTCAATATATTTCGTCGATGACCAATGAGCTCGTGCAGATGGCCGAAGCCAGCCGTTTTCCGATGATCTCCTATCTGCTCGGCATGGCCTATGCAGAGGCCTTCGACGTTCTTCGCGGCGCACGGCCGGCCAGGCATGCGCAGCTCAGCGGCAACCCGCTGCACCCCAAGGCGCAGGCAAAAGACACCCGGGCCGTCCAGCCACGGAGAGCGTAGCGACATGCAATCGTCAGCCGCATGCGCGGTGGCCGGCTCGACCTCCTCAAACCGTTGGGAGACACTGTGCGCGTTGCAAAGCCTGCTGCCCTTGCTGAAGAAGGCCGCGACGGACCTGCGCCGCGCCGACATAGTCTACTGGTTCGAGCAGGCCGACGCCGAGGTCGCCAACATCATCAGGGGCCACCCCTCCGATGCAACCGCAATCCCGGCCCTGATTGCATCCTGCCCGCAGGACCGGCAGTCGGTCGCTCAAGCTTGATGCATGTCGCCCGCCCAAACGCGACGCGTTCATTGGCGCCGCTGAAAATGCTCTGATCACCAGTTTTTCAATTTCGGACCGGAACCTATTGCGCGTCTGGAATGCCAAGGGGGACCTGCACATGAACATGATAGTCAACATCAGAAGCGTCGATGCCAGGGAAAGCATTTTCAGCCGGCTCGACGTCTTGATCGCCAGGCGGCCGCCATCGCCTGACGCGGCGCGGGTCGAGGCCCGCCAACTCGTCTCGATGGCGATTGCCGACAGCTGCCAGGCCGACAGTCTCTGGGGTTCAGTGGACGCTTTCCACGCCCATTTCGACTTCATGATGCAGACCATCGAGATCAACGGCGCCGCCGATGACCCGGGCCTCGGGCCCTTGCGCACGAAATGCCGATTCTATCTCGAACAGGTCGAGGCCCTGAGCCTGTCACTGGCCTATTGACAGGCCGGCCCGATCAAGTTCGGCTCTAGAGCAATTCTAGGAAAAGTGTGAAGCGGTTTTCCCGGGAAAAGCGCGTAGCGCTTTCCCTAGAGAATTGCGTCAAAACAAAGAGTTAGAGCAGCTCGCCGTTTCCGTGAAACGGTGAATGCTCTAGTTGCGCAGGCTGAACACGAATGGCGCTGTACGGCTCAGACGCGAACCAAGTTCCGGTGGCGGTGCCGGCACCGTGGCGCCTTGCAGCACGGCGAGCGCCGCACGGTCCAGATCCGCATCCCCCGAGGAACGAGAGAGCCTGGCGGACAGGACCCGGCCGGACGAGTCGACCGTGAAGGCGACATACGGCCTGCCTTCGACGCGTCGGGCCTTGGCAGAACTGGGATAGCGCGTGTGCCGCTTGATCCAGGCACCCAGACGGGAGTCCCATTTGCTGGAGTCGCCGGAGCGAGACGTCGATTCGGCCGACTTCGGCGCGGCGGTCCTGGCCGCGGGCCGTGCGTCGGCGCTGGTGGCGGTTGCCGTCTTCGGCGGGGCTGCCTTCTCCTTCTTAGGCCGCGGCTTGGGCTTCTCGAGAGGCTTTTTCGCCTTGGCCGCGACCGGTTTCTTGTCTTTGACAGCTTCGACCGGTTTCGGCTGCGGCAAGGGAATGACGACGTCGGGCGTGACAGCCTCGGCAACATCGGGGACGACCTCATCCGGCGGCGGCTGATCGACCTCTTCAATCGTTTCGGTCTGGGTGGGTTCTGTCTCGTCTGGCGCGACCGCTTCCGGCGGCTCGACAACCGGCTCCGCCTTTTCGACCGGTTCTTCAGGTGTCGGCTCGGTCGTCGGTGTCGGTTCGGTCTGATCTGGCGTCACCGCATCCAGCGCGGCGACCTGTTCTTCCACGGCCGGCATCACCACCATCGGTGCCATCTCGATCATCTGCGCGGGGGGGGGACCGCCATCCGCTTCGGTGACCATTGTGAGGTTCTGCACTGCATAGGCGACCGCGACATGGGCTCCAAGGACCAGCGCGGCAGCACCGGCCCACAAGCCAAGGTCGCGCCAACCGAAGCGCGACAACTGGACCGAGGGCACAGCGACCGCCTGCGTCATGGCGTCGACGCACCCGTGGCTGCGGGCGCCGGAGAATTGGACGCGGGAGCCGTCTCCAGGCCGACCAGCGCGATCTTCAGATAACCGGCGCCGCGCAATAGGTTCATCGCCTCCATCAGGTCGCCATAGGCGACCGCCTTGTCGGCGCGCAGGAAGATGCGTGTCTGCTTGTCGCCCTTGGTCTTGGCGTCCAGCGTCGTGGCGAAAGCCGGGCGCGGCACGCTGTCATTACCGATCGCCAGCGTCAGATCGTCCTTCAGCGTCAGGAACAGCGGTGTCTCGGGCCTCGGTGCGGGCGTTGCCGTCGAACCAGGCAGATCGACATTGACATCCACCGTGGCCAGCGGTGCCGCGACCATGAAGATGATCAACAGCACCAGGATGACATCGATGAACGGGGTGACGTTGATCTCGTGGCTTTCCTCGAGATCATCATCCATGGCCTGTCGGATTCTGCTTCCCATGGCGCTACTCCGCCGCCAGTGGCGTTGCCGGCGCAACGGTGCGAAAGTCCAGGTCGCGGCTGACCAGCCGTTCGACCCCGGCCGCGGCATCGGCGAGGATCTGCCGATAGCCGGCTATCGAACGGGCAAAGACGTTGTAGATGACGACGGCCGGTATGGCCGCGACCAAACCCATCGCGGTGGCCAGCAGCGCCTCGGCGATGCCCGGCGCGACCACTGCGAGATTGGTGGTCTGCGCCTGCGAGATGCCGATGAAGGCGTTCATGATGCCCCAGACCGTACCGAACAGGCCGACGAAGGGCGCGGTCGAGCCGATCGTCGCCAGCACGCCAGTGCCGCGCGACATGCGCCGCGCCGCCGCCGCCTCGATGCGCGACAGGCGCGACGTGACCCGTTCCTTGAGGCCGTCGCCCGAGACATGATCGAGCGCGCCGGCCGAGAGTGCGGTCTCCTCCTCGGCCGCCCGCACCAGCAGCGCGCCGGGACCGCCGCTGCGGTCAAGGGTACGGCTGGCCTGCTTCAGCGTGGCGGCCCCGCCGATCGCCCGCACGGCGCGACGGATGCGCAGTTTGCCGCCGAAAAGCTCCAGCGACTTGGCCAACCATATCGTCCAGGTGACGAGGGAGGCAAAGGCCAGCCCGATCATCACTGCCTTGACGACGATATCGGCCGCCATGAACATGCCCCATGGCGACAGGTCATGCGGCAAGGTCATCTCCATCGCCGTCGAAGGTCCGGTCTCGGCCGGCGCGGCCGTATTCGGCTGCGTGCCTGGCTGCGAAGGCGCCATTGTGGCCGGCGGAGCGACTGCCGGTGCGGCGGGTGCGGGTGCAATCGGCGCTGGGGCTGCGGGCACGGCGGGGGTTTCGATCGCCGGCGCGGCACCGGCGGGTTGCTCCTGGGCCATCGCGCTGCCGGCCGACAGGATGACGGATGCGACCAACGCCGCCAACAAACCAGTTCTCGACAACAGCTTCTTCCTTGTTCTCACAGCGGCCTGCCGCCTTTTATTTCCCGCCGCCGCATCAGATATTGTCACTGCACATAGCCGACAGGCTGGCCGGTGACGGGGTGCGCGAACACGCCCATCTCCACACCGAAAATGCCTTTCAGCACATCGCTGCGCATGATTTCGCCGGGCGTGCCGCGCGTCAGCAGCTTGCCGTCCTTCAGCGCGATCAGTTCGTCGCAGTAGCGCGCCGCCATGTTGGGATCGTGCAGCACGACGACGACACATAGGTCGCGTTTGCGGCTGAGCTCCTTGACCAGCCCGAGCACCTCGACCTGATGGGCGATGTCGAGTGCCGAGATCGGCTCGTCGAGCAGCATGACGCCGGCGTTCTGCGCCACCAGCATGGCGAGCCAGGCGCGCTGGCGCTCGCCGCCCGACAATTCGTCCACCAGCCGGTCGGCAAAACCCTCCATATCGGTCAGGGCCAGCGCCTCCTCGACATGCTGCCTGTCCTCGGCGCGGAAACGGCCAAGCGCGCCATGCCAGGGATAGCGCCCGAGCGTCGCCAGTTCGCGCACGGTCAGGCCGGTCGCCGCAGGCGTCGTCTGCGGCAGATAGGCAAGCGCGCGGGCAAATTCGCGGGCACCCCATTGCGGCAACGGACGCCTGGCGAAAGTGATGGCGCCTGAACTCGCCGGCTGCTGGCGCGCCATGAGCTTGATAAGCGTCGACTTGCCCGAACCATTGTGGCCGATCAGCCCATAGACGCGCGAGCGCTCCAGTTCGAGCGAAACCGGACCGAGCAGCGTCCGCTCGCCGACGGCAAAGCGTACGGCATCGATATGGAAGGCAGTCTGGGCATCAATTCCAGCCATGCTCATGGCTTTTCTCCAGTGCGGCCGCCCGCATTTCCAGATTCCGGCTTTCGACAGGTCATGCCCGGTTGACTATGAAACATGACCTTACTAGTCAACATTGAAGATGACTGCAATGATCAACAAATCGTCGCGACCGGCGATATCGGCACGGAATTGGGAAATAGGAGGCGCACCGGATGATTTCAGGACATGGACCGATTTGGCAGAACCGGATGGCGCGCAAGCGCCTGCTGATCGCAACGGTGTCGCTGCCGGCCCTGCTTGGCTGCGGCCATGCACTGGCCCAGGAGACGGTCACCACCACCCTGGACCCGATCAACGTCCAGGAACGTGTCGAAAGCGCATTCGGGCCGGTTAAGGGCTACGTTGCCACCAAGGGCTCCACCGGCACCAAGACCGACACGCCGCTGATCGAGACGCCGCAATCGATATCGGTCATCACCAGGGACCAGATGGAAGCGCAAGCCGTCGACAGCCTGAACAGCGCGTTGCGCTACACACCCGGCGCCACCGGCAATCTCTACGGCACCGACAATCGCGGCCTCGGCCTGCAGTTGCGCGGCATTTCGAACGCCAGCGGCGTCTTCTACAGGGACGGGCTGCAGCTCAAGGAGAGCAATTTCACCCTGTTCACCGCACTCGATTCCTATGGCGCGGAACGCTACGAGGTGCTGCGCGGACCGGCGTCGGTGCTTTATGGCCAGGCAAGCCCCGGCGGCATCATCAACTATGTCAGCAAACGGCCAACCCAGGAAAACCTGCGCGAGGTCGAATTCGGTGGTGGCAGCTTCAACCGGTATGAAGGCAGGTTCGACTTCAGCGGTGCCGTGAACGCCGACAAGTCGCTGCTGTTTCGCCTCACCGGTGCCGCTCACATGGGCGACACGCAGACCGATTTCGTCAAGGACGACCGCATCTTCATCGCGCCGGCGATCACCTGGCAGCCAGATGCCGACACCAGCCTGACCATCCTCGCCAACTATCAGCGCGATCGCTCGGGATGGGCGATGCAGTATCTGCCTGCCTACGGCGCGGTCATACCGGGCAAGGACGGCAAGCACCTGCCGAACAGCATGTTCGTCGGCGAACCCGGCTTCGACTCCTACAACAACGACCAGGCCTCGATCGGCTACGAATTCGATCACCGTTTCAACGAAACCTGGCAGGTTCGACAGCATGCCCGCTACGTCCACCTTACCCACTCCGAGGAAGGCGTCTTTGGTGGCGGACTGACGGACTCGAACGGCCTGGAACCTTCAAGCGGCGACTACTACCGTTATGCAGATGCCGGTGGCACCAAGCTCAGCGGCGTCACCATCGATAACCAGGCACAAGCCGATTTCGACACCGGGCCGCTTGCCCACACGCTGCTCGTCGGCCTCGACTACAAACGCTACACTTACCGCGACTATGCCTCGGAAGGGACCGTCGAGGACGGTTTCAACGTCTTCGATCCGATCTACGGCTACAAGATCGGTGATCTGACGCCCTATACCGATACCGACACCACCCAGCAGCAAGTTGGCCTCTATGCGCAGGATCAGATCAAGCTCGGCAACTGGCGGCTGACCCTTGGCGGCCGCCAGGATTGGTCGGACGCCAAGGTCTACGACAATCTGGCCGGTGGCTACATTCCCGAGCAGAAGGACAACGCCTTCACCAGCCGGGCGGGGCTCGTCTACCTCGCCGACAACGGGCTTGCGCCCTATGTCAGCTATTCCGAATCGTTCCAGCCGGTGGCGGGCGCCGACAGCGACGGCAATCTGTTCGTGCCCGAGACCGGCAGACAATACGAGATCGGGCTGAAGTACCAGCCGACCGGCTGGAATTCCTTCATCACGGCCTCAGTTTTCGACTTGACCCGGCAGAATGTCGTGCGTTCCGGCAATGAGGGCTCACCCAACGATCTGTTCCAGACCGGGGAGATCCGTTCGCGCGGTGTGGAACTGGAAGCCGTGGCGAGCCTGGATGCGGGCCTCGATATGAGAGCGGCCTACACCTACCTCGACACCAAGATCACCAAGGCGACCGCTGTCGAAGACGTCAACGGCGTCTGGGTCAGCAACGAAGGCAACATGCCCTTCGGCGTGCCGGCCCATTCCGCATCGCTTTGGGCCAATTACACCTTCATGAGCGGCAAGCTCGAAGGTCTCGGCCTGGGTGCCGGCGTCCGCTATGTCGGCTCGACCTATGGCGACGACGCCAACAGCTTCAAGGTTCCGTCGGTCGTGCTCGCCGACGCGGCGGTGCATTACGCCTGGCAGAACGCCACGCTCAGCCTCAATGCCAGCAATCTGTTCGACAAACGCTACGTCGCCTCCTGCTTCTCCTCGGGCTTCGGCTGCTTCTACGGCGAGGGCCGCAGGATCAACGGTTCGGTGAAATACACATGGTAGAAGCAAGGTGGCGGGCCGACCCAAAATGGCGGCGCTGACACGGCGCCAGTATCTTGCCGGCCTCGCCGCGACCGGCCTCGCCTTGCCGGGCGGCATGGCACGCGCGGCACCTGCCCGCGTCGTCTGCCTGGAATGGACGTCGGCCGAAATCGTGGTCTCGCTCGGCCTGTCGCCGCTCGCCGTCGGCGACATCAGGGGTTATGGCGATTGGGTGCAGGGCCCGGCACTGCCGCAGGCCACCGTCGACCTGGGATCGCGCGGCGAACCCAATCTCGAACTGCTCAGGGAATTGCGACCCGACCTGATCGTCGGCGCCTATGGCTATGGCTTGGACGAGAGCAGCTTCACCAGACTGGCGCCGACCTTCAACGTTCCGTTCTACAGCGGCAAGGCTCCACCTTACGCGCAGGCGCAACAGGTGACGCTGCAGCTTGGCGACATGCTTGGCCGTGGGGCGGAAGCAGAAAACCTTGTCGGGCGCATCAAAGCCTCGATCGCGCACGCCCGCGCCAGGCTGGAGCGGGCGGTGCAAAAACCGGTCTGCGTCGTCAGCATGTTCGATGATCGCCATGTCCGCGTCTACGGCGCCGGCAACCTGCTGCAGGATGTCCTCGACCGGCTCGGCCTCGTCAACGCCTGGACCGGCGCCACCAATGAATGGGGTTTTTCGACGGTCGGCATCGAGGAACTGGTCGCCGTCGGCGAGGCGCAGCTGATCTCGCTCGATCCTATCCCGCCGCACATCAGGATCAGGATTGCCCGCAGCTCGCTCTGGGCCAATCTGCCCTGCGTCCGGAACGGCCAAGTGCGGACCATTCCGCCGGTCTGGCCGTTCGGCGGTCTCACTGCTGCCGCGCGTTTCGCCGAATTCGTGGCAGCGGCATGATCGCCCAGGCAATGTCCCTGCCGCGACAGAGCGACGGCATCGGCGCGCTTATCCTGTTGGTAGCCGTGCCTGCGGGGCTGGCGCTGATGCTGACCGTCTTCGATCTCATCCACCTTCTGCCTACGCACCTGTGGTGGCAGGCGCTCACCGCCCCCGACACATCCGATCCAGCGCAGTTGCTGTATCGCTATGCCTTCCTGCCGCGTGTCGCTGTCAGCATGCTGGCCGGCGCTGCACTTGGTCTCGCCGGTGCCATCATGCAGCATGTGCTGCGCAATCCGCTGGCCGAGCCGACCACGATCGGCACCAATGCCGGAGCGAGCCTCGCTCTGGCGGCCGCCACTCTTTACGCACCGTGGCTGCTGGAAGGTGGGCGCGAAGGCGTGGCGCTGGCCGGCGGCGCGCTCGCCACATCAGCCGTTTTCGCACTGGCGCGCGGGCGCAGCTTTTCGCCAGTGTCGATCATCATCGCCGGCCTCGTCGTCAGCCTCTCTTTCGGCTCGGCCGGCGCGCTGCTGATGGCGCTCAACCGCGAATACACCGAGGAGCTGTTCATCTGGCAGAGCGGCTCGCTGGTGCAGAATGGCGACGCGGAGGTCGTTGCTCTGGCGCCGTGGCTGCTGGCCGGCATCTGCGCCGCGTTCCTGCTCTGGCGACCCCTCCGGCTGCTCGATCTCAGCGACGACGGCGCGGCATCGCTCGGCACCCGGCCGGCCGTCATCCGCCTTGCCGGCATGGCTGTCGCCGTCTCGCTCAGCGCGCTGGTCGTCGCCGAGGTGGGCGTCATCGGTTTCGTGGCGCTCGCCGCCCCGGCGCTGGCGCGGCTGGCCGGAGCGCGCACGCTTGGCCGCCGCCTGGTCTGGTCGCCGCTGGGCGGCGGCACCCTGCTCTGGCTCACCGACCGTCTGGTGCAGCATCTGCCGTTCGCCGGCGAAATCCCCGCCGGCACCGCGACCGCTTTGCTCGGCGCGCCGCTGCTGCTGTTCCTGTTGCCGCGAATGCGAACCACTCCCGAAAGGCAGACCGACATGGTGTCGTCGGTACGCCTGCCGTCAAACGGCCTGCCGTTGATCGCGGGCCTGCTGGCGCTCATCCTCGCGGTTGTTCTCGCCATCGGCTTTGGCCGTGGCGCAAGCGGTTGGCACTGGATCGCATCCGCGGATTTGACCGAGCTGCTTGCCCTGCGCGCGCCTCGCGTCGTCGTCGCCCTGTCGGCGGGCGTCCTGCTCGCCGTCGCCGGCACGCTGATGCAGCGCATGACCGACAACCCGATGGCCGCGCCCGAGGTCCTGGGCATTTCCGGCGGCGCCTCTTTCGGCGTGCTGGCGCTGCTGCTGCTCAGCGACGGCTTCGACCGCGCGGCAATGCTCGGCGCCGCCCTCGCCGGCGCCATGCTGGCGCTGACGATCGTTGTTTTGGCCGGGCGGCGCAATGCCCTGTCGCCGGAACGGCTGCTGCTTGCCGGCGTCGCCGTTGCGACGGTCGCGTCCGCCTTCGCCGCGCTGCTTCTGGCCAGCGGCGATCCGCGCATGGACTTCCTGCTCACCTGGCTGTCGGGATCGACCTATCGCGCAACACCCAATGATGCCCTCACCGCAGCAACGATCGCGGTCGCCGTCCTCGCGCTGGCGCCGCTGACCGCGCGCTGGCTCGATATACTGCCGCTCGGCGAAACCGCCGCGCGTGGCCTTGGCCTGCGACTGGGACGTGTTCGCGCCACATTGCTTGCGCTCACCGCATTAGCCACCGCAACCGCGACATTGGTCATCGGCCCGCTGAGCTTCGTCGGCCTGATGGCGCCGCACCTCGCACGCATGCTCGGCTTCCGCCGCGCCGTGCCGCAGCTTCTGGCCTCGGCCATGACAGGCGGGCTGATCCTCGTTGCCGCCGACTGGGCAGGGCGGACGCTGATCTTTCCCTGGCAAGTGCCGGCCGGCCTCATCGCCGCCTTCGTGGGCGGCCCCTATTTCATGGCGCTGATGTGGAAAGGCAGGCAATGAAGTCGGCCCTGGCATATTGCCGGCCCTGCCCTGCCGATTGTAAGCAGCGCCCATCGATGGCGGCCGGCGCCCTCGCCGCGTCCATCAAGACAGCTTGCGGTTCACCTCGATGATCAGACGTTTCCTTTCCTACTACGCGCCCTGGAAGGGGCTGTTCGCGCTCGACTTCTCCTGCGCGGTGCTGGCCGGTCTGCTCGAACTCGGCTTTCCCATGGCGGTCCGCACCTTCGTCGACCAGCTGCTGCCGCAGCAGGACTGGACGCTGATCATCATCGCCTCGACCGGGCTGCTGGTGATCTATCTGCTCAACACGGTGCTGATGGCGGTCGTCACCTATTGGGGCCACATGCTCGGCATCAACATCGAGACCGAGATGCGGCGCAAGAGCTTCGATCATCTGCAGAAACTGTCGTTCCGCTTTTACGACAATCACAAGACCGGCCATCTCGTCGGCCGCGTCACCAAGGATCTCGAGGAGATCGGCGAGATCGCGCATCATGGCCCCGAGGACCTGTTCATCGCCATCATGACCTTCGCCGGCGCCTTCGTGCTGATGTTCACGGTCAACATGCATCTGGCGTTGATCACGGCGGTGATCGTGCCTCTGATCGCCTGGGTGACGATGCGCTACGGCGACCGCATGGAGCGCAACTGGCAGGCGCTCTATCGGCGTGTCGGCGATTTCAACGTCCGCATCGAGGAGAATGTCGGCGGCATGCGCGTCGTCCAGGCCTTCGCCAATGAGGAGCATGAGCGCACGCTTTTCGCGCATGACAACCAGCGCTACCGCCAGACCAAGCTCGACGCCTACCGCATCATGTCGGCCAGCAATTCCCTGAACTATATGGGCATCAGGCTGATCCAGCTCGTGGTCATGATCGCCGGCAGCTACCTCGTCATTACGGGAGGCCTGAGCAATGGCGGCTTCGTCGGCTTCCTGCTTCTGGTCGGCGTCTTCGTGCGGCCGATCGAAAAGATCAATTCGGTGATCGAGACCTATCCAAAAGGCATTGCAGGCTTCCGCCGCTACACCGAGCTGCTCGACACCGAACCCGACATCGCCGACCGGCCTGATGCCGTTACCGCCAGCGGGCTCAAGGGCGACATCGAATATCGCGGTGTGAGCTTCGGTTATGGTGACGGCAAGCCGGTGCTCAGGGATATCGATCTCGCCATTCACGCCGGCGAAACCATCGCCTTCGTCGGCCCGTCGGGCGCCGGCAAGACCACCATATGTTCGCTGCTGCCGCGGTTCTACGAAGTCAGCGCCGGGCGGATCAGCATCGACGGCATCGATATCAGGGACATGACGCTCGCTTCGCTGCGTGGCCAGATCGGCATCGTCCAGCAGGATGTCTTCCTGTTCGGCGGCTCGATCCGCGAAAACATCGCCTATGGCCGTCTCGGCGCCTCCGACGAGGCCATCACCGATGCCGCGCGGCGGGCGCAGCTAGACGGCATGATATCGGGCCTGCCGGCCGGCTTTGACACGATCATCGGCGAGCGCGGCGTAAAATTGTCCGGCGGCCAGAAGCAGCGGCTGGCGATCGCCCGCATGTTCCTGAAGAACCCGCCGATCCTCATCCTCGACGAGGCGACGTCGGCGCTCGACACCGAGACCGAGCGCGAAATCCAGAAGTCGTTGGCCGAACTTGCCGAGGGCCGGACCACGCTGGTCATCGCACACCGGCTGGCCACGATCCGCGGCGCCGACCGCATCGTCGTCGTCTCGGAGTCCGGCGTCGTCGAACAGGGTTCGCACAGCGAACTGCTCCGCGCCGGCGGCATCTATCGGCGCCTGCACGACGCCCAGCATCTGGTGTCGTCGCGCTGATCCACTATGGTGGCGGCCCAAAGCAGGGAGCCCCGGATGATCAAGGCAACGCCCTTCGATTTCCCCTATGACGGCAGGCTGGTGGCCGAAAACACCGCGCTGATCGTCATCGACCTGCAGCAGGATTTCCTTTCGACATCAGGCTACTTCGCCAGGCAGGGCTATGACCCGTCGCCTCTAAGGGCGATCCTGCCGACGGTGAGCCGGCTGATCGCGGCCGCGCGCAAGGCCGGCGTCAGGGTCATCCACACGAGGCAGGGCTATCGGGCCGATATGGCCGATATGACGCCTTACGAAAAATGGCGCCGCAAGCGCGCCGGTCTCGACGGCACCGATATCCTGCTGCGCTCGGGCACGGGGTTCCAGATCGTTCAGGAGATCGATGTGGCGCCGCAGGACATCATTGTCGACAAGACCTGCAACAGCGCCTTCATTTATACGGATTTCGAGCTTGTCCTGCGCGCGCAAGGCATCACGCATCTCATGTTTTCCGGATGCACGACGGATGTCTGCGTCCACACCACGCTGCGCGAAGCCTGCGACCGGAATTTCCAATGCCTGACGATCTCGGACGCTTGCGCCAGCGGCGACAGACAAGCGCACGAAGCAGCGCTTCACATGGTGACAAGGATGGCGTCTTTGGCGCGCTCGCTGATTCCAGCGCTGTCATTGAAGGCTTGTCGCGATTGTCGGGCATGGCGAGTTAGGGCGCCAAGATCAATGCCGGCGGGACAGCACCCCCCTCTGGCCTGCCGGCCATCTCCCCCGCAAGGAGGGAGATTGGCTGTCATCTCGGCTTTCACTAATCGCCAACGTGGCAAGACGAGCGCTGCGGGTGAAGCTGTCGATCTCCCTCCTTGCGGGGGAGATGGCCGGCAGGCCAGAGGGGGGTGTGAAGGATCTCGGCGTTACCGGAATAGCTTTGTAGGCCAGAACTCAGCCCGTTGCGCGCGTCTCCAATCCTGCACGAGACGCATATGCCCCAGGCTGGAATGCCTCGTGTTCGCGACGCGCCAGCGAATTGCGCAGCAGGGCGATGGTTTCCCGGCCGAGCGTTGCGATCTCACGCGGCGTGTCGACGCCGACAATCATGAATTCATCGATCCCAAGGGCTGCATAGGCAAGCAGTGACAGGGCGGCCTGGGCTGGCGGCCCGGCAACATCGACTGCCTTGTGGCCGGAGGCGGAAGCACCTTGGTGAATCCCGACCGGAAGCGCGAAGCGCAGCTTGCCGGCCCGGCCATGTTCGGCGGCGGAGCGGCGCACCCGCTCCATCAATTGCCGGATCTCATCGATCGAGCCCGGCGCCAATTCAAAGACATCGGCATGCCGGCCGGCAACTTTGAGTGCCGTTCCGGACTGCCCGCCCATGCGGATGACCAGGTCGGCGCCGTGCGGTCCCTTGCGCGGCACGTAGCCGCCCTTGATGCTGTAGAACGTTCCTTCGTGGTCGAAGGGCCGGTCGTTCGACCACAGCCGCTTCAGCAGCACCAGATATTCGTCTATGCGCTGCCAGATGACGGTGTGCCCGACCGGCCGTGTTTCGGCGTCGGCGTCGCTCAGCGGCTCGCTGATCATCCTCAGCGCCAGGCGTCCGCCGCTTTTCCTGTCGATCGACGCCAGTTGGCGGGCTGCCACGGTCGGTTCGACCACGCCCGCCCAATGGGTGAGCACGACTTCCAGCGACGAGGTGCGATCGAGCACTTGGGCCGCAAGATCCATGTTGGTCAGCAGCCCGGCCGAATCGTCGACGACGATCTTGCGGAAGCCGCCATCCTCGATCAGCCCGAGCTTGGTCGCGGTCTCGGCAAAGTCGTAGAAAAAGGGAACCGCGGCATCGGCGGTCTTACCCGGAATATGCGTGAACTCGATCGGCATTGCCATGTCCTCCGTTGTGTCGGGCGCGCGAAAGCACGCCGAGGATTCGGTTCATTCAACTCCGATTGCCTGAAAGCGGTGGGCAGCTAACCCCGGTCGATCTGACGACTCAGGGAATAAGGCCCAGAACAACTGCCCCGGTGAACACGAACGCAAGGGCAAAGACGAGATAGGCGAAAGCCCCGGCATAGGCCGGGCGAAAGGCCTGGGCATTGGCCGACCGCTGAGCGCTGCGATCCGTCTGGGCGTTCTGGATGTAGGACATATCGACCTCCGTCTCGGCGATTAATCTATAAAATTGGTAGACTTTGTCGATTGCTATTTTTGGGCTAAAGACAGAATAATTTTCTCCTATGATGCCGGAAGTTGGTAGGCACTTGCTTAGAGGGAGCGCTCGGACGGCCGATCCATATGGCGCGTCCGTTTTTTGCTTCTGCGTCCGAATGGACCTATGGCCTTGCCCTCGCTGCGCTCAATTCGTGGATTGGCCGCCCGGCACGGGCGCGGTAGCATCGCCCAACCAGCAAAGCGAAATCGTCACACAGGGGCAGAAAAATGGGCACAAGACTGGCCGGCAAGGTCGCCATCATTTCGGGAGGAGCGACGGGAATGGGCGGAGCGGCTTCGGAGCTGTTCGCCGCCGAAGGCGCCAAGGTGGCGATCATCGACCGCAACGGCGAGGCGGCCGCCGCAACCGCAGCGGCGATACGCGCGCGGGGACAGATAGCCGAGCATTTCATCGCCGACGTCTCCGACGAAGCCCAGGTCGAAACGGCGGTGAAGGGTGCTATCGAAAAACTCGGACCGGTCACCGTGCTGTTCAACCACGCCGGCACCATCGTCATCAAACCCTTCCTGAAGACGACGGTCCAGGAATGGGACTGGCTGCATGCCGTCAATGTGCGCTCGATGTTCCTGATGACGCGCGCCGTTTTGCCCGGCATGATTGCGGCCGGCGGCGGCTCGATCGTCTGTACTTCGTCGATCTCGGCGGTGGCGGCGACTCCCAACGAAGTGCTCTATGACACCACCAAGGGCGCTTGCCACATGTTCGCCCGCGCCATCGCCGTCGAGTTCCGCGACCGCAACATCCGCTGCAATGCGGTCTGCCCCGGCTTCATCCGCACGCCGCACGGCCTGCGCGAGGTCGCCGACCTCGGCAGGCTCGGCGTCGACGTCTCCGACGCGGCGCTGGCCGCGCAGCAGGGCCGCATCGGCGAACCGGAAGAGGTGGCGAGGGCAGCGCTCTACCTGGCCAGCGACGAGTCGAGCTTCGTCAACGGCACGCATCTGTTTGTGGATAACGGCTTTACCGCGATGTGAGACGCTCAAAGAAGGCGCGAACTTGGCAGGATGCGGGTTCCTCGCCCCCACGAATGGGGGGAGAGGTGGCTCGGCGAAGCCGAGACGGAGAGGGGGAATGGCTCGACCTTGCCTTGCTTCGGCGACAACTCGCCAGCGTCGCAGGCCTCTCTCCGACCGCTTCGCGGCCACCTCTCCCCGCTTTGCGGGGCGAGGAACCCAAGCTTTGCTACCGCTCTTCCCGCCGAAACGGCCTGAGCAGCGCCGACGGTGCCACCGCGTTGCGCGACATCACCGCCATGGCGACGATGGTGAAGATGAACGGCAGCATCAGGAACGCCTCGTAGGGGATGTGTCCGAGCCCGCTGGCCTGCATGCGCAGCTGCAGCGCATCGACGAAGGCGAACAGCAGTGCCGCACCCGCCGAGCGCCACGGATCCCAGCGGCCGAACACGACCAGCGCGATCGCCACCCAGCCGCGCCCCGACACCACGCCGAAGGTGAAAGCGTTGAACTGCGCCATCGACAGGAAGGCGCCGGCCAGCCCCATCAGCGCCCCGCCGAGGATGACTGCCTGGAAGCGCGTGGCGGTGACACTGACCCCCGCCGAATCCGCGGCGCGCGGGTTTTCGCCGACCATGCGCACCGACAGGCCCCATGGCGTGCGGTAGAGCACGAAGGCGGCGAGCGGAATGGCGAGGATCGCCATGTAGACCAGCGCGAACTGGTTGAACACCGCCGTCCCGAGCACCGGGATGTCAGACAGGAGAGGGATCGGCAGCGTCTGAAAACCCTTGATGCTGGGCGGCACTGATTGCTGGCCGAAGATCAGCCGGTAGAGGAAATAGGCGAGGCCCGACGAGAACAGCGTCACGCCGATGCCGCAGACGTGCTGGCTGAGGCCGAGCGCCACGGTGAACAGCGCATGCAGCGCGCCCATCAGCATGCCGGTGAGCACCGCCGCCAGCACGCCAAGCCACAGGCTGCCGGTGAGGCTGGCGGCGGTGAAGCCCGTCATCGCCGACAACAGCATGATGCCTTCGATGCCGAGATTGAGCACGCCGGCCCGCTCGGAAAACATTTCGCCGAGCGTCGCGAAAACCAGCGGCGTGGCAATGCGGATGATCGCGGCCAGGAAGCCGACCTGGAATATCTGTTCGAACACCGCGCTCATCGGGCAACTCCGACGCGGCGGATGCGATAGGCGGTGAACAGCAGCGCCACAAGCATGGCAAGCAATGCGGTGCCCTGGATGACGTCGCTGAGGAAGGCCGGCACGCCGGTCGCCCGCGACATCGCCTCGGCGCCGGTCATCACGGCGGCAAGGAAGATCGCCGCCGGCACGACGCCGAGCGGATTGAGCCGCGCCAGCATCGCAACGACGATGCCGGAATAACCGTAGCCCGGCGAGATGTCGCTCATCACCTGGAAATGCACGCCGCCGACCTCGCCGACGCCGGCCAATCCGGCCAGCGCGCCGGACAGCAGCGCCGTCGAGATCAGCACCCGCTCGACGTGGATGCCGCCATATCTGGCGGCTTCCGGGTTTTCGCCGGTGACCCTGATCCTGAAGCCGAGCGTCGTGCGCACGATCAGGAACCAGATCAGCGGCGCCGCGATCAGTGCCGCGACGACGCCGAGATGCAGCCGCGTGCCTTCGAGCAGCACCGGGAAATTGGCCGAATCCTCGATCGGCGGCGAGATCGGATAGCCGCTGAAACTGTCCTTCCACGGCCCCTCGATCAGCGCCATCAAGGCGTAATAGATGACCGAGTTGAGCAACAGCGAACTGACGACATCATCGACCTTGAATTTTACTCTGAGCGTCGCCGGCACCAACGCGACTGCGGCTCCCGCTGCGGCGCCCGCCACCGCCATCAAGACCATGGCGAGCGGCCCCGGCATTGGAATGGCGCCGACAAAGCAGCTGGCCACCGCGCCGGCAAGCAATTGCCCTTCGGCGCCGATGTTCCAGAATTTTGCTCGGAAGGCGACCGCGACCGCCAGTCCGGTGAAGATCATGGGTGTTGCACGCACCATCGTTTCGGTGATCGCATAGCTGTCGCCCAGCGACGCCGTGAACATCACGCCATAAGCTTCGAGCACGCCGGCGCCGGCCAGCGCAATAAGGCCGCTGCACAAGATGAGCGTTGCTCCGATCGCGAGCAATGGCAGAGCGAGGTTGAACCAGGTCGGCGTCGAGCTGCGGACCTCCAGGCGAAACATCAGCTGTGGCCCTCCGCCCCGGTCATCATCAGGCCGAGCCGTGCGATCGTTGCATCGGCGCTGTCGAGCGTGCTGACGATGCGGCCCTCATACATCACCGCGATGCGGTCGCAGAGCACCAGCAGTTCTTCGAGATCCTCGCCAATGACGACGATGCCGCAGCCCTTGGCGCGCATGTCGAGGAATTTTTCGTGGATGAAGCGGGCGGCTCCGATGTCAAGGCCGCGCGTCGGCTGCGAGACAACAAGCACCTTCGGATCGAAGGCAAGCTCGCGTGCCAACAACGCCTTCTGCAGATTGCCGCCGGACAGCGCCCCGGCGCGGGTCATCGGCCCGGGGCACCTGATATCATAGGCCTTGATCTGCGCCTCAGTGAAGGCGCGGATCGCATCGGGCTTGAGCAGGCCCCTGCTGCTGAACGCTGTGGTGCCGATGCGCGGCAGCACCATCGAATCGGCCAGCGGCAGATTGGTCACCAGTCCGGTCGTCATGCGGTCTTCCGGGATACGGCCAAGTCCGAGCGCCTGCACCTCGCGCGGCGAGAACCGCGAGACCTTTTGGCCGGCAATCGTCATCCGGCCGGCATCGGGCGCCCGCACGCCGGAGATCACCTCCGCCAGCGCCCGCTGGCCATTGCCCGACACCCCGGCAATGCCGAGGATTTCGCCGGCACGGACGGCAAGCGATACGTCGCGCAGCGCCGTGCCCGAATGATGCGAGGTTGAGATACCGTCGAGCGTCAGCACATCAGCACCCGGCGCCGATGGTCCCCGCGCCGGCGGCACGATCTCATGGCCGCACATCAGTGTTGCCATCTCCGAGGATGTCGTGTTGGCCGGGTCATCGACGCGGCCGGCAACGCGGCCATGCCGCAGCACCGTGCAGCGATGCGTCAGCGCCCGCACCTCGTTGAGCTTGTGCGAGATGAAGATGATGCCGAGACCTTGCGCCGCCATAGAACGCAACGCCGAAAACAGCCCGTCGACCTCGCTTGGCGCCAGCACCGCCGTCGGCTCGTCGAGGATCAGCAGCCTGGCGCCACGAAACAGCGCCTTGACGATTTCGAGCCGCTGCTGCTCGCCGACCGACAGCGCCGAGACCGGCAGGTCCGGGTCAAGCACCAGCCCATGCTGGCGGCCGATCTCGGCCAGCCGCGCCAGCCCGCCGGCGCGGTCGATCCGTCCTGTCTTGCCGGGAATGCCGATGAGCAGGTTTTCCAGCACCGTCAGCCGCGGCGCGAGGTGAAAATGCTGGTGCACCATGCCGATGCCGGCGGCCAGCGCATCGGCGGAACTGGTGATCCGCACCGTCTGGCCCTGGATGAGAATCTCGCCGGCGTCGGGCGCATAGGCGCCGAACAGCACATTCATCAGCGTCGTCTTGCCGGCGCCGTTTTCGCCCAGTAGCCCGAGGATCTCGCCGGGCGCGACGCTGAGATCGACGGCCTCGTTCGCCTTGACGGCGCCAAAGCTCTTGGTGATGCCGCGCATTTCGATGAGTGGGGCGGACAAGGATGCTCCTGCGGAGAGAGGCTCTGCTTCACCCTCCCCCTTGTGGGGAGGGTCGGCTCGCAGTCGGAGCGAAGCGGAGATTGCGAGACGGGGTGGGGATGCGCCCTACGAGGACCCCCACCCCGCTCCGCTTCGCGGATCGACCCTCCCCACAAGGGGGAGGGTAAAGAAATCAATCCGAAACCGGCGTATTCTCGTCCACATCCACCCGGAAATTGCCTTCCAGAATCTCCGCCTTCTTCTTTTCGACCAGCTCCTTGACGTCCGCCGGCAGCGTCTTGTCGAACTTGTGGTAGGGCGCCAGATGCGAGCCGCCCTTGGCCATGCGCGAGAAATCGCCATAGTCCTGCGCGGTGAAGACGCCGGCCCTGACCAGTTTGATCGCCTGCTCGACCGTCGGATACATGTCCCAGACCGGACCGGTGATGACCGTGTCGGGGCCGAGACTCGACTGGTCGGACATGTTGGAGATGGCGAGGATCTTCTTGTCCACCGCGGCTTCGATGACACCGAAGCGCTCGGCGTAGATGACGTCGACGCCGGCGTCGATCTGCGCGACCGCCGCTTCCTTGGCCTTGGGCGGATCGAAGAACGAGCCGATGAAGGCGACCTTCTTCTTGATGTTGGGATTGACCTCCCTGGCGCCGGCGAAGAAGGCGTTGACCAGCCGGTTCACCTCCGGAATGCCCATCGCCGCGACGGCGCCGATCGTACCCGACTTCGACATCTTGCCAGCGATCATGCCCGAGAGATAGGCGGGCTCGTGGATCCAGTTGTCGAACACCCCGAAATTGGGTTCCGCCGGGCCGGCGCCGGAGCCGAACAGCCAGGCGGTCTTCGGGAACTGCTTGGCGGTGCGGCGCGATTCGCGCTCGGCGGCGAAGGCGTCGCCCAGCACCAGTTGGTAGCCGCCTTGCGCATATTCGCGCATGACGCGGCTGAAATCGGCGGTCTGCACCTTCTCGGACCATTTGTATTCGATGCCGAGTTCCTTCTCGGCCCTCTGCAAGGCGACATGGATCTGGTTGTCCCACGGCTCCTCGATCGGCGTGGCGAAGATCGCCGCCACCTTCAGCTTCTTGTCCGCCGCGAAGGCGGCGCCCGGCAGCATCGTTGCCGCCAAACCAAGCGCGCCCAGCTCCAGCACATTGCGTCGCGAAAGCCCTTCGCGTTTTGTCTGCGATTTATTGTTCCGGTTTTCCATTGCATTCCCCTCTGTTCGACAGCCGTGTCGAGCCGGCTGTTCGTGAAAATGTCAGACGGGGAAGTATGGAACGACGCCAGACTTTTGTCCACGTGGTCAAATTTGAACCGCGCACCGGATTCTTGATCTTAGCCGGCCAAGCAAGGGCCGCCGATCAAACCCGTTCCAGCGCGACCGCGATGCCCTGGCCGACACCGATGCACATCGTGGCAAGCGCATAACGGCCGCCACGTTCGCGAAGCTCCAGCGCCGCCGTGCCGGAGATGCGGGCACCCGACATGCCCAGGGGATGGCCAAGCGCGATGGCTCCGCCATTCGGGTTGACGTGCGGTGCATCCTCGGCAATGCCGAGCTGGCGCAGCACGGCGATGCCTTGCGAGGCAAAGGCTTCGTTGAGCTCGATGACATCGAACTGTTTTGGTGTCAGGCCAAGCCGCGCGCAGAGTTTTTGCGTCGCCGGCACCGGGCCGATGCCCATGATGCGCGGCGCAATACCGGCGGCAGCGCCGCCGAGGATGCGGGCGATCGGCGTCAGGCCATACTTTTTCACGGCTGCCTCGGAGGCAACGATCAGGGCCGCCGCCCCGTCATTGACGCCGGAGGCATTGCCGGCCGTCACCGTGCCGCCCTGGCGGAACGGTGTCGGCAGCTTGGCCAGCGCCTCGACCGTTGAGCCCGCGCGCGGATGCTCGTCCTTCGCGACGACGATCGGATCGCCCTTGCGCTGCGGGATGGTCACCTCTGTGATTTCCTTCGCCAGCCGGCCATTGGCTTGTGCAGCGATCGCCTTGTCCTGGCTGCGCACGGCAAAGGCGTCCTGGTCGGCCCGCGACACGGCAAAATCCTCGGCGACGTTCTCGCCAGTTTCCGGCATCGAATCGACGCCATACTGCTTCTTCATCAGCGGGTTGACGAACCTCCAGCCGATGGTGGTGTCGTAAATCTCGGCATTGCGCGAAAACGCCGTGTCGGCCTTGGGCATGACGAAGGGTGCCCGGCTCATCGATTCGACGCCGCCCGCGATCATCAACTCCGCTTCGCCAGCCTTGACAGCTCTGGCTGCGATGGTCAGCGCATCCATGCCGGAGCCGCACAGGCGGTTGACGGTGGAGCCCGGTACCTCCTTCGGCAAGCCGGCCAGCAGCAGCGCCATGCGCGCCACGTTGCGGTTGTCCTCGCCAGCCTGGTTGGCGCAGCCATAGACGACGTCGTCGACCGCCAGCCAGTCGATGCCGGGATTGCGCTCGACCAATGCTCTTAGGGGTATCGCGCCGAGATCGTCGGCACGCACGGAAGACAGCGAGCCGCCGAAGCGGCCGATCGGCGTGCGGATGTAGTCGCAGATATAGGCCTCGGCCATGTCATGCAGCCTTTGTTTTTCCGGTTCGCTCATGCGCCGCCTTGGTGCGGGCTTGCAGGTCGCGCAATGTCTTGAGTTCGAGTTCGCTTGGCGCCGGCGTTTCGTCAAGCGCCTCGCCGAACTTAACCACCCAGCCACAGCTCTCCTGCACCTGCTGGCGCGTGACGCCTGGATGCAGCGACACGACGGTGAATTCCTTGCTCACCGGATCCGGCTTCCAGATGGCGAGATCAGTGATCAGCAAGGTCGGGCCGGCGGTGTCGATGCCCAGACGCTTTCGATGATCGCCGCCCTCGCCATGGCCGAAGGAGGTGAAGAAATCGATCTTCTCGACCATGCCGCGCTTGGTCTGCGCCATGGTGATGTAGATCTCCTTCGACGACGTCGCGATCTCTGGCGCGCCGCCGCCGCCGGGCAGCCTGGTCTTTGGGTGAAAATAATCGCCGATGACCGTGGTGTTGATGTTGCCAAACTTGTCGAGCTGCGCCGCACCGAGGAAGCCGATCGAGATGCGCCCACCCTGCAGCCAGTAGCGGAACATCTCCGGCACCGCGACGGTGGTGACGGCGGTTTCGCACAATTCGCCATCGCCGATTGACAGTGGCAGCACGTCGGGCGCGGTGCCGATCGTGCCGCTCTCGTAAATCAAGGTGATGTCGGGCGCATGCGTCAGCCGTGCCACATTGCAAGCGGCGGATGGCGCGCCGATGCCGACGAAACAGACATCGTCATTGCGCAGCGCGCGGCTGGCGGCGATCATCATCATCTCGTTGGGGGTGAAGCCCTGATTGTCGCTCATGCCGCTTTCCTCAGATGCTCGACCCGGGCCTCGAAATCGCCGGCACTCTTCTCGATGACGTTGGCCCGCATCCACGCCTGGAATTTCTCGCGGTCGGCGGCGATTTCGTCCCATTCGAGATAGGCGGCATTGTCGCGCGCATAATAGCCATGCGCGTAGGACGGATGCGAGCCTCCGGGCACGACCGATATCGCGGCAATCGTCCAGCGCGGCAGCACGGTCAGATTGGGGTGCAGATCGTCGAAATTGTCGACCACTTCCTCGACCGTCACCACCGCGCGTTTGGCCGCCAGCACCGCTTCCTTCTGGATGCCGATGATGCCTTCGACCAGCACATTGCCTTTCTTGTCGGCCTTCTGCGCATGGATGAAGGTGACGTCAGGCCGGATCGAAGGAACAGCGGCCAGCACCTCGCCGGTGAACGGACAGGTGACAGACTTGATGTTCGGGTTGACCGCCGCGAGGCCAGCACCGCGATAGCCGCGAAACACCGCGCAGGGCAGGCCGGCAGCACCCGCTTCATAGGCGTTGGCCATGCCGGCATGGCTGTGCTCCTCGATTTCAAGTGAGCGCGGGAAACCGTTCTCGATGGCATCGCGGGCGCGGCGCAGCAGGCCGACGCCGGGATTGCCGACATAGGAGAAGACGATCTTCTTCGCCATGCCCATGCCGATCATCTGGTCGTAGATCAGGTCCGGCGTCATGCGGATCAAGGTCAGGTCGCGAAAACCCTGGCGGATCGCCTCATGCGCCGCTGCCGTCGGGATCAGATGGGTGAAGCCCTCGAAGGCAGCCGTGTCACCATCTTTCAAATTCTCGGCCACGGCCTGTTTGAGCGGCAGGAACTTGACCATCGCATCGGCTCCAGGCTGAGAAAGTTCGTATTGTGAACATATGTTTTATATGCGATACTTTCTATGCTGAGCAGAGGCGTGGAGTCAATCCTGACGCCGATGTCGTTCTGCGGAGACAAGATGGACGAAGAGGCTGTTTCCCGTGATCATGTCGGCTCGCTTGAACGCGGCCTTGCCGTCATGGAGATCCTGGCCCGCCATCCCTCGGGCATGACGTTGACTGAAATGGCCGAGGAAGCGGGCCTGACCCGCGCCGGCGCCCGCCGCTTCCTGCTGACACTCACCGCCACCGGCTATGCAACACAGGCCGGCCGCGTGTTCTCGCTGTCGCCGCGCCTGCTGACGGTTGCCCGCACCTGGCTCGGCGGCGCCTCGCTATGGGCCTTCGCCGCCCCCATCATGCGCGCGGTCGCCGCTCAGCTGAACGAGGCCTGCTCGGCAGCCATCCTGTCGGGTGAGGATGTCGTCTATGTCGCCCGCATTCCCGGCCGCCGCATCCTCAGCGTGTCGCTCGATGTCGGCACCAGGCTGCCGGCCTATTGCACCTCGATGGGGCGCATCCTGCTGGCCGGGCTGACATCAGGGGAATTGGACGCATTCCTCGGCCAGGCGACCATCGAGAGACGGACGCCGAAGACGATCACCAACAGGCGTTTGTTAGCCAACGCCATCGCCAAGGCGAAGGCTGACGGCTTTGCCATCGTCGATGAGGAACTAGAACTCGGCCTGCGCTCGGTCGCCGTACCGATCCGCGACCGAGCGGAGCGCACGGTCGCGGCCATCAACGTCTCGACCCAGTCGGCACGCTTCTCCGTCGCGGAGATGGAGCGGGAGATATTGCCGGCACTACTGGAGGCCAAGCAGCGCATCGAGGATTTCTTTGTGGTTTAAGAAGCTTCATCCAACCTTCGACGTCGGCGGGACAGCACCCCCCTCCGGCCTGCCGGCCATCTCCCCCGCAAGGAGGGAGATCAGCTCTCATCTCGGCTTTCGCCAATCTCCACCGCTGTCGGGTGATCGCAGCGCTGAACCTGCCAATCTCCCCCCTTGCGGGGGAGATGTCCGGCAGGACAGAGGGGGGTGTGAAGGATCGCTACGGTACTATTTGTGCCGTTGCAGCAACGCCCCCTCAATGCTTGATGCGATCCCGCATCGCGTACCAAAGCATGCCCAGCACATAGAGCGGACCGCGCAGCGCCGTGCCGCCCGGGAACGGCATCGGGGTCAGCGTCGAGAACAGATCGAGCCGCGAGACATCGCCGGTGATCGCTTCGGCCAGCAGCTTGCCGGACAGCGTCGACAGGATGACGCCCTTGCCGGAATAACCATGCGCGAAATAGACCTCACCATAGTGCCCGACATGCGGCAGTCGCGACGTCGTCACCGACACAAGCCCGCCCCAGGCGTGATCGATGCGGCAGCCCTTGAGTTGCGGAAAGGTGGCTTCCATGTGCGGCCGCACGAAGCCGGCAATATCGGCCGGCGGTGAAGGCGTGTAGCGCTCGCCGCCGCCGAACAGCAGGCGTCCATCCGCCGACATCCGGTAGTAGTTGACGACGAAGCGGGCATCGGAGACCGCGACATTGGCCGGGATGACGTTGCGCTTGCCCTCAAGCGGCTCGGTGGCGACGATGTAGTTGCCGACCGGCATGATGCGGCTGTTGACGCGCGGCTCCAGCCCGTTGAGCAGAGCGTCACCCGCCAGCACGACATGTCTGGCCCGAACCGATCCCTTTGCGGTCGAGACCCGGATCGAAGGCTCACGCTCCAGCCGCACGGCGACCGAATTCTCGTGGATGGTGACGCCGGCAGCAACCGCTGCGCGGGCAAGGCCGAGCGTATAGTTCAGCGGATGCATGTGGCCGCCGAGCGGCTCATACATCGCGCCATGGTAGGGTGTATCGACCTTGGCTCGGGCTTTAGCCGCCGATAGGATTTCCGCATGCGGGAACTTCATCACCGTGGCCAGGCACTCGGCCTCTTCCTCGAGATCCCTAAGGTCGGAGCCGTTGACCGCGCCGACCAGATGGCCGGTCAGCCTGAGATCGCAGTCGATGGCATGCCGCTCGATAATATCGAGCACCAGCCCGCGCGCCTCGAAGGCAAGATCGAACAGCACCTTTGCCCGCTCCGGCCCGTAGAGTTTGACCAGTCCCTTGGCGCCCTTGCGCAGGCCGGGGATCATTTGGCCGCCATTGCGCCCCGACGCCCCCCAGCCGATCTTGCCGCCTTCGAGCAGCACCACCTTCAACCCACGCTCGGCGGCGTGAAGGGCGGCGGACAACCCTGTGCACCCGCCGCCGACCACCACCAGGTCGGCATCGACATCGCCGGCGAGCGCCGGATGGTCCGGCGCTGGATTGGCGGTGGCGACATAATAGGATTTGGCGATATCGAGGCCCGAATTGAAGCCCGTTGAACTGCAAGCCATAGTCACACCTTCAGCAGAAGGTGGTCGCGTTCCCAGCTGGTCACCACGCCCTGGAAAAGGTCGAGCTCGACGCTCTTGACGCGCAGATAGGTCTGGAAGAAATCCTCGCCCAGCAGTTCACGCACCGGGCCGCAAGCCTCGAAACGATCGAGCGCCTCCTCCATGGTTTTCGGCAGCGTGCTCTTGATCTTGTAGGCATTGCCCGACGCTTCGGCCGACCGCGCCAGTCTCTGTTCGACGCCGAGATAGCCGGCAAGCAGCGAGCCGGCTATCGCCAGGTAAGGATTGGAATCCGCGCCCGGCAGCCGGTTCTCGACCCGCCGCGCGGAGCGGCCGCCGGCCGGCACGCGCAGGCCGCAGGAACGGTTGTCATGCGACCACTCGATGTTGGCCGGCGCGCTGTGGTTCGGCCTGATGCGGCGGAAAGAGTTCACGTTGGGCGCAAACAGCGGCATGATTTCCGGGACATATTTCTGCAGGCCGCCGATGAAATGGCCGAACATTGCGGTGTCGGCATCGTCGCTGCCGGCAAACAACGTCCTGCCGGCCTCGTCGATGACCGACATGTGCAGATGCATCGAGCTGCCGGCCTGTGCGGCGATCGGCTTGGCCATGAAGGTGGCGTGCATGCCGCTTTGCTGCGCGGCCTGTCGCGTCAGCCGCTTGAACAGCAGCACCTTGTCGGCCAGCGGCAGCGCATCGCCATGCAGGAAGTTGATCTCAAGCTGCGCCGTACCTGATTCGTGGATCAGCGTGTCGAGCGGCAGTCCGGCCGCCGCAGCGTAGTCATAGATGCGGCGGATCACCGGCTCGAACTCCTCGAGCGCGGCCATGTCATAGGGATGCTGCACTGTCTCGGCTCGGCCGTTGCCACCGACTGGCGCGGTCAGCGGACGGTCCGGATCGGGATTGGGCGCGGTGAGATAGAATTCCAGCTCGGGCGCCACCACCGCCCGCCAGCCACGCTTGGCGTAGAGATCGAGCACGGCGCGCAGCACATGGCGCGGCGAGGCCATCCAAGGCCGGTCGTCCATATGGAAGGCATCGGCAAAGACATAGGCCTTGCCGGGAGCGGCACCCGGCGCCAGGCAGAGCGTCGATACATCAGGCACCATGCGCATGTCCGGATCCGAATAGGCAAAACCCTCGTCGATCGAGCCGGAGTAGCGGCCGTCGATGCTGACCAGGAAAGCGCTGCTCGGCAGATAGAGCGCGCGGTCTTCAAGCGCCTGGAGGAATTTGGCCGTAGGCAGCGCTTTGCCGCGCAGGACGCCATTCATGTCGGGCACCAGGCACTCGACTTCGTTGATGCCGTGCCGGACCAGCCAGGCTTTGGCATCGGTACCGCTGGAGAGCGAGATGTTCGTGTTGTTGTCAGGCATTTCGTTCACGTCCGTATCAGAGAGAGTATGGTTTGCGCGGCCACATCCGTTCCAGGTTTCAGCGCCATTTGGGCTGCATTGTCCTTGAGGCGGGTGCGCATGGCATCGTCGGCCAGCAGGCCGAGAATGGCTCTCTCCAACACTCCTTCGGTCCAGGCGTCGCGGCCGATATGGTCACCGACGCCGGCTTCTCCGGCGCGGCGCGCATTGTCGTGTCCGTCCCAGCAATAGGGCATGATCAGTGACGGCACGCCGAAGCGCAGCGCCTCACAAAAGCTGTTGTTGCCGCCATGATGAATGAACAGATCCGACTTCGCCACGACCGAGGGCTGCGGAAACCAGGCGTCGAGATAGACATTGTCGGGCACTGCGCGATAGGCGTCGCGCAGGCCGCCGGCATTGACGATGAAGCGGGCCGGCAGCCTGTCGAACACCGCCAGCATGCGCTCGATCAGCCCGACATCCATGGCGCCGAGGCTACCGAAGCTGACATAGACCAGCGGCCCGCCATTGCGCGGAAATACCGGCACCTCGAATGGCCCTTCCGAACGCACGCAGCCTTCGAGATAGACGAAGCGCTCCGGGTCGAGCGGCTCGGCGCGCTCGCGGCGCACGATCGAAGGCGTCAGCAGCAAATTGAGGTCGGGCGACGTCTCCAGGAACAGGCCCTTCGGCAGCGGCGCCAGGCCGGCATCCATCCGGAAGCGGTTGAAGCGATCATGTGCGGGCGTGCAAGCCGCCAGATACCTGGCCTCGAACGCGGCGCGTTGCGGGTCGTCGACGCCAAGCCCCGACAGATAGGGCGGTACCTGTGCATCCGGCAGCTCGGTCTCGGCGCAGGAGACGACACGCACCCAGGGACAGCCGGCGGCGGCGATCGCCGGGAACATGATGACATTGTCGAGAACCACCGCGTCCGGCTTCAGCCGCGCCAGCAACTGGCGCAGCGGCGCCTCGGCATTGACCGCGGTGTCGACGATGGCCTGCCAGGTCGGCGCGACATAGGTTTCCAGCTGGTCGATCGGGCTCAGCCTGAAATGCGGCAGGTGCCTGCGCACGAAGGCCTGCCAGTAGCTCTGGCGTTCGCTGTCGCTCAGCGGCTCGTCGGTCGGCAGCTGGTATTCCTGGAAACCATAGTCGGCAAAGACGCCGGAAAAGCCGGCATGGCAGATGAAGACGGGCCGGGCGCCTCTCGCGCGCAGCGCCTGCGCGATGCCGACGCAATTCAACGCCGCGCCGAAGCTTGCTTCGGGGAACAGCGCGATGGTCGGGCTGGCTTTACGCGTCAATTAATCCTCGTCAATCCGGCCGGCTGATCATGCCGAACAGGGCAGGCGCCCCGCGACTGGCCGCTTGCGGTCGCTGGTTGCGGGAGAGCCGCAGGTGGATGCGCAGCAGATCGGCAGCCACCTCATACTGCAGGCTTTCAAGATGGTCGAGTATAACAAGGTGTTCGCGCAGCGATTGCCGCAGGCGGAAGACGTTGACGCCGGCATAGATGCCCGGCAGCCGGCGCAGCCTGAGGTGATCGGCGAGTGCGTCGGCCACGAAGCGGTTGGCGCAGCCTTCGGCGAGCATGCCATGAAAATCGATGTCCAGCCGCTGGAACTCGCGTGTGTCGAAGGCGGCGTCCGGCAGCGCCACCAGCGCTTCCATGCCCTGGCGCAACGTCGCCGCCCGCGCGCCATCCAGCCGGAAACCCGGCGTCAGGATGGCCGCGGGCTCCAGCAGCAGACGGAATTCATAACTGTCGCCTTGCGCCTCCGGATCGTCTGGCGTGCGTCGAAACAGCCAGGACTGGCCGGGCGCACGGTCCAGCAGATTCTCTTCGGTCAGTTTGTTGAGCGCTTTTAGTACCGTCTTGCGCTCGGCACTGTAGCGCCGCATCAACCCCGCAACGGTCACTGTCTGGTCCAGCCGCCGCGCCGACCGGTCGCGCAGGATCGCCTCGGCCAGCTCGTCCTCCTCGGCAGCGGGCAATTCCGTGGCGACCGAAGCCTGCGCGGTGAGGTCGATGGCCAGATGATACCCGGAATCCGCCTCCCAGCGTACGACGCCTCGCTCCGCAAGCAGGCCGAGCGCTGCCCGCACCGGTGTGCGGGAAACATTGCACAGCGAGGCGATCTGCTGCTCCGGCAAGCGTGCGCCGGGCCCAAAGCCGCGCTGCCGCGCCACATCCAGGATGCGCTGCGCCAGATCGAGATGGTTGGTGCGAGGTCGTCTGGCTACGGCTTGCATGACTGGTCCAGTGGAAAACGACATGACCGCATTGATTTGACCGATCGCCCGCACGGACGCAATCGGCCAGATTCCTCGATCGCTTGACAAATTATGGATTGACGTACTTTTTTCTGCAATAGTACTGTCAGGACAATCGGCGAGAAAAAGACCGAGGGAACAGGATCGAGGCAGCGGCAAGGTCGCAGGCGTTGGTCCGGCGAATGAAATTCGACGATCAACCGGAATGGGAGTCTGTCATGACCGCTACCAGCCTGCGGCGCCGTGCGCTGAAAACATCTTCGCTCGCACTTGGCCTGGCCTTGGCGCTGTCCGCGCCGGCGATGGCTGCTGATCTCGTCATTTCCAACTGGGATGGCTACATGGCGCCCGACGCGATGGCCGCCTTCAAGACCGCGACCGGCGTTTCGGGTGAAGTGGTGGTGCACGCCACCAATGAAGAGATCATGGGCAAGCTGATCGCCGCCGGCGGCAAGGGCTATGACGTGGTCTTTGTCTCCTCGCCCTTCGCCGAGGTGCTGAACAAGCTCGGCCTGACCGAACCGATCGACCACACCAAGATACCGAACCTCGCCAACCTCTATCCGGAAGCAACCAAGCTGCCTCACGATGCCGGCAATGCATTCTCGGTGCCCTACACCTGGGGCACCACCGGCCTCTGCTATCGCTCGGACCTGATGAAGGTCGCACCAACCAGTTGGAGCGACCTGCTCGCGCCCTCCGACGAATTGAAGGGCAAGACCACCATGCTGGCGACCGACCGTTGGCTGCTGGCCGCCGGCCAGCTCGACAAGGGCTATTCGGTCAACGAAACCGACCCGGCCAAGATGGCTGAGGTCAAGGATCTGCTGATCTCGGCCAAGAAGACCCTGCTCGCCTATGACGACACCACCTTCTATTCCAAGCTGGTGTCCGGCGAGGCGCTGATGGTGCAGGCCTGGGACGGCTGGTGCAATTACGGCATCGCCGAAAAACCCGAGATCAAATACGTCATTCCCAAGGAAGGTTCGGACCTCTGGGTCGACACGATGGTGGTGATGAAGGCCTCCGCCAACAAGGACGCCGCCTTCCAGTTCATCAACTTCATGCTCGACGCCAAGAACCACGCCTGGGCAGCGCAGAACATCGACTACAAGGTGCCGAACAAGCCGGCCATGGAAAGCCTGCCTGCCGATTTCCTGGCCAAATTCCCCAACATGGCGATGCCGGTGGCCGACCTCGTCAAGTTCGAGCAATTGCGTGACGTCGGCGACGCCCAGCGCGACTATTCGAAGATCGTCAGCGAGATCAAGGCGGCGCAGTAGGGACTGTTCCAGCAGCATCTTGGAATCAAGCTTGCGTTCCGTGTCGCCCCCCTCTGGCCTGCCGGCCATCTCCCCCTCAAGGGGGGAGATTGGCTGTGGCATTGCTTTCGCCAATCTTCGATTTTTCAAAGTAAGCGAAAGGTTGGAACTGCCGATCTCCTCCCTTGAAGGGGGTGAGAAGTGGTCCGCGCAACGGACGGAAAGCCAAATTCTTGGCTTTCCGAACGACGAACGCCCGAAGCGAAAGCGAAAGGCCGGGTCCGGCAGGGCAGAGGGGGGCACTTCGTGAAGCACCTACCCTCTCGCTCCTCCTTGCTGATGGCCCCGGCGCTGGTCTGGCTGACCGCACTGATGGTGGTGCCGTGCGCGCTGGTGCTGGCGCTCGCCTTCTTCCGGCGCGGTATCTATGGCGGCATCGAATACACCTTTACGCTGGAGAATTTCGGGCTGGTCTTCGACCCGCTCTATGCCGGCATCTTCCTCAACTCGGCGCGCATCGCCGGCACCGCGACGCTGATCGCGGTGGTGATCGGCTACGCCGCCGCCTATGCGATATCAGCGGCACCCCGCCGGCTGCAGCCGGTGTTCCTGTTCTTCGCCGTGTTGCCCTTCTGGTCCAACTACCTGATCCGCACCTATGCCTGGATCGTGCTGCTCAACCGCGAAGGATTGATCACCCAGTTGCTGCGCTGGTTCGGCTACACCGGCGAGCCACCGTCGATGCTCTACACCGAAGGCGCCGTTATCGCCGGCCTGATCTACAACTATTTGCCCTTTGTCATCCTCGCCTGCTACGCGCCACTGTCTCGCCTCAACCCGGAACTCGCCGAGGCCTCGCGCGACCTCGGCGCCTCCGCCATGACCACATTCCGCCGTGTCATCCTGCCGCTGACCGTGCCCGGCATTGCTGCCGGCGCGGTGTTCGTCTTCGTGCTGTCGATCGGCAATTTCGTCACGCCCGCGCTGCTCGGCGGCGGCCGCTTCCAGATGATCGGCAACCTCGTCTACGACCAGTTCCTGACCGCCAACGACTGGCCGTTCGGCGCCGCGCTCGCGATGGCGCTGATCGCCATCATGCTTCTGGTGCTGATGGCGCAGGCGCTCGCCGCCAATCGCGCCTCGGGCCACGCCGCGCAAGCCGGCGGAGACACCGATGGCTGAGCGCTCTCCCGCCACGCGGCGCACGCTCTGGCTCGTGCTCAGCCTCGTCTTCGCTTTCCTCTACATCCCGATCGCCGTGCTGGTGGCGCTGTCCTTCAACGAAGGCGGGCTGCCGACGGCATGGTCGGGCTTTTCGCTGAAATGGTATGCCTCGCTGGCCGGCAATTCGGCGATCCTCTCCGCTGCGCTCAACACGCTGATCGTGGCGCTGGTCTCGACCGCGATCGCCACTCTGCTCGGCACGCTGCTGGCGATCGGCATCGAGATGCGCCGGCAATATGGCAGGGGACTCGAAGCGCTGATCTTCGCACCGATGATCATTCCCGACATCGTCCTGGCGATCGCGCTGCTTTCGTTCTTCTCCATGCTCAACCTGACCATGGGCCTGCACACCATCATCCTCGCCCATGTCGTCTTCAACCTTGCCTTTGTCTGCTCGGTGGTGCGCGCCAGGCTGAAGAGTTTTGATTGGTCGATCGTCGAGGCTTCCGCCGATCTCGGCGCCTCCGCGCTCACCACCTTCAGGCGGGTGACATTGCCGGTCATCGCGCCGGCGGTGATCGCAGGCGCGCTGCTCGCCTTCACGCTCTCGGTCGACGAGTTCATCATCGCTTTCTTCACCGCCGGCGCCGGCCGCTCCTCGACGACGCTGCCGATGCAGATCTACGCGATGATCCGCTTCGGCATCACGCCGGAGATCAACGCACTGGCGACCATCGTCATGGCGGTCTCGATCACCGCGCTGACCCTGTCGCAGCGGCTCAACCGTGGGATCATAGGCCAATGAGCGAACCGCGCACGCTGCTGGCCATCGACAAGGTGTCGAAGAATTTCGGCCGGGTGACGGCTGTCGACGGCATCTCGCTCGACATCCGCGAGAATGAGTTCTTCGCACTGCTCGGCCCGTCGGGCTGCGGCAAGACCACGCTGCTGCGCATGCTGGCCGGCTTCGAGACGCCTAGTGGCGGGCGCATCCTGCTCGACGGTCACGACATTGCGAAAACCCCGCCCAACAAGCGGCCGGTCAATCTGATGTTCCAGTCTTACGCGCTGTTTCCGCATATGAGCGTCCGCGCCAATGTCTCCTACGGCCTGGAGATGGAGCGCTTGCCGGCGCCAGAAATCCACTCCCGCGTCGACGCCATCCTGGCGACAACCGAGCTGGTCCCCTTCGCCGACCGCAAGCCGGAGCAATTGTCGGGTGGCCAGAAGCAGCGCGTCGCGCTGGCCCGCGCGCTGGTCAAGCGGCCGCGGCTGCTGCTGCTCGACGAGCCGCTTGGCGCGCTCGACAAGAAACTGCGCGGCGCCATGCAGCTGGAATTGAAGCGCCTGCAGCATGAGGTCGGCATCACCTTCGTCATCGTCACCCACGACCAGGAAGAATCGCTTGTGATGGCCGACCGCATGGCGGTGCTCAAGGACGGCAGGCTGCTGCAATGCGACACGCCGCACGCGATCTATGAGCATCCGGCCGACCGTTTCGTCGCCGACTTCATCGGCGTGATGAATTTTGTGCCGGGCAAGGCCGCCACCGATGGGGTTGTCGCCGCGAATGGCGCGCCAATATCCGGCAAGGTTCCAGCAACGCTCTCGCCCGGCGCATCCGCTGTCGCTTCGGTGCGGCCGGAGCGCATCCGGCTGTTCCCAGAAGCTCAGACCGCCAACCGCACCACCGGCACGGTCGAGGCGCTGGCCTATCAGGGGCTCGACCTGCAACTGCATGTCCGCACGGGCCTGTCGCCAAAGCCGTTCCTGGTGCGCGTCACCGCTGATGCCGCCGACCGCCGGCCGGTCGCCTCGGGTGACCAGGTCGAACTCGGCTGGGACGCCGCCGATGTCAGAGTTTTCGCAGAATAAAGGAGAAGCCTGATGGCGCAGAAGACGATCGCGTTTTTTCCAGAAGCGGCCTACGGCCCGGCGCTCAATTCCGTCGGCATCGCCCAGGCGGTCGAGGCGCGCGGCCACAAGGCCGTTTTCCTGTCCGACCCCGGCTTTGTCGATGTCTACAAGGGCTACGGCTTCGAGGCGCATCCGGTGAACTTGTCCGAGCCGATGCCGCCCGAACAGATGGCGAAATTCTGGGAGGATTTCATCAACGGCCACATCCCCAACTTCCGCAAATCGCCTTACGACCAGGTCGACAATTACGTCAAGGATTGCTGGACGGCGATCGTCGACAGCGCCAAATGGGCGCAGAAGGATCTGCCGCGCGTTCTCTCAGCTATCAAGCCGGATGTCATTTGCGTCGACAACGTCATCCTGTTCCCGGCGATAAAGCAGTACGGCAAGCCGTGGGTGCGTGTCATCTCCTGCTCGGAAAACGAGATCGAGGACGAAGACATCCCGCCGCATCTCTCCGGCTGCGGCGAGAACGACCATGCCGGTCACCAGCGCTACCGCGACCATTTCAACGCGGTGATCGAGCCGATCCATGAGGACTTCAACGCCTTCCTGACTGCCAACAACGAGGCGTCCTATCCGATCGGCCAGTTCTTTGAGGCCTCGCCCCATCTGAACCTGCTGCTCTATCCCGAAGCGGCAAAGTTCAAGCGCCGCCATCCACTCGACCCGGCCAAGTTTCAGTACCTGGAAGGCTGCGTGCGGCAGGAGAAGCCTTACACGGTGCCGACCTTCGCTGAAAATAACGACGGGCCGCTGCTCTATGTCTCCTTCGGCAGTCTCGGCGCCGGCGATGTCGAGCTGCTGAAGCGCATCATCGCGACGCTGGGCATGACGCGCTACCGGGCGCTGGTCAATGTCGGCGGCTACAAAGACCAGTACACGGACGTGCCCGGCAATGTCATCGTCGAGAGCTGGTTCCCGCAGCCTTCGGTCATCCCGCAGGTCGACGCTGTTATTCACCACGGCGGCAACAACTCGTTCACAGAGTGCCTCTATTTCGGCAAGTCGGCGATCATCATGCCCTATGTCTGGGACGGTCACGATAACGCCACCCGCGTCGAGGAGACCGGCCACGGCTTCGGCATGCCGCGCTACGACTGGACCGATGCCGAGCTGGTTGCCATGATCGAGGCCTGTCTGACCGACCCGAAGATGAAGGCAAAGCTGGCCAAGACATCGGCACAGATGCAGGGGCAGAATGGGCCGGAAAAGGCGGCGGGTTTGTTGGAGGCGCTGCTGTGATTGAAGTCGTTGATACGCCGAGCCTGAGCACCCCCCTCTGGCCTGCCGGCCATCTCCCCCGCAAGGGGGGAGATTGGCAGCTTCGCCACAGGGTCTCACTCTGCAATCCCGGTGATTGGCGAAAGTCGAGACGACATCCGATCTCCACCCCTGCGGGGGAGATGGCCGGCAGGCCAGAGGGGGGTGCCCTGGCGCAGCATATGAATAGCAACCATCGCGCAGAAGCCTCCGCATGACCTCCTCCGCACCACACCTCCACCACGCCTCCACCCGAACCGATCTCGTCGACTGGGGCGCCCAACCCGACGCATTGTCAGGCACTTCGCACTCGACCGGCAGGCTCGTGCACAAGGGCCCGAACAACCAGCCGGAATCCGGCATTTGGGTGTGCACGCCGGGGCGCTGGCGCCTCAATATCCCGCGCGACGAATTGTGCCATTTCGTCACCGGCCGCGCGACCTACCGGTCAGATGTCGGTGAGCTGATAGAAATCTCCGCCGGGACTGTGGTCATGTTCCCGGCTGGCTGGACAGGCGAATGCACCGTGCATGAGACCATGCGCAACGTCTACATGCTGGCCTGACCACGGAGCTTAACGACATGCCGACACCGCACTGGCCGAAGGCCTCGAGCGTGGAACTGGAGGACTGGGGCGCGGGCAGCAACACGCTCTCCGGTTCGCCGCGCGCCTCGGGCAGGATCCTGTCCCAGAACCCGGACGGATCGAGCGAATGCGGCCTGTGGTCGTGTACGCCGGGCACGCGCAAGGTCACGTTTGGCGCCGACGAGTTCTGCCATTTCCTCTCAGGCCGTGGCAGCTATATCCATGACGACGGCGAAGAGATCCCGGTCGAGGCCGGCACGCTTGTGTTCTTTCCCGCCGGCTGGACCGGCATCTCCATCATCACGCAAACGCTGACCAAGGCCTTCATGTGCCGGTGAGCCCCCTTTTCAAGGAAATCGATATGACCACACCCATCATGAAATCCCCGCTCACTATTACCGACCTCGTCGACTGGGGTGTCATCCCGACCATGATCGAGGGCCAGTCCCACACATCGGGCAAGCTGCTGCACAAGGGGCCGGAGGGCCGCTCCGAATGCGGGCTTTGGGTCTGCACACCAGGCAAATGGCATTGCCATGTCACCCGCGACGAGTTCTGCCACTTCCTCGAAGGGCGCTGCACCTATGTGCATGAATCCGGCGAAGTCATCGAGATCGAACCGGACACGGCGGCCTTCTTCCCGCAGGACTGGAAGGGCGTCTGCACCGTCCATGAGACGATCAAGAAGGTCTACATGATCCGCTGAGCGGATCCGAGAGGATGTCCATGGATTTCTCCCCTGACCGGCCGACCTTCTTCGTCAATCCGGATTACCAGCCGATGGCCGGCGCGAGCAAACCGGTGATCGATCCGGCGACGCTGGAAACCGTCGGGGCGATCGCTGCGGCCACCGACGGCGAGATCGATGCCGCGCTCACGGCGGCGACCAGGGCGCAGGCCGCCTGGAAAAAGTTCGACGCCAAGAGCCGCGCCAAGCACCTGCATGCCGTCGCCAACGCCATCGAGGCGGCGGACTTCACCCGCTGCGCCGAACTGATGGTGCGCGAGATGGGCAAGCCCTACCCCGAAGCGATCGGCGAGATCGCCAACTGCGCGCCGATCTTCCGCTACTACGCCGAGATGGCGCGCGACGATGCCGGCAAGATCGCCGGCACGACACAGGCCGGTTCGTTCCAGTATGCGCGCTACGAGCCCTATGGCGTATCCGTCCACATCATGCCCTACAACTTCCCGATCCTGCTGATGTGCTGGACGGTCGCCGCCTCGCTCGCCGCCGGCAATGCCTGCATCATCAAGCCGGCCGAGGCGACGACGCTGTCGACGCTGGACTACATGACCGTGTTCCGCTCGCTGCCGGAGGGGCTGGTCTCCTGCCTGCCCGGCGGCGCTGCCACGGCACAGGCGCTGATCGCCTCCGACCGCACCCATGCGGTTGCCTTCACCGGCTCGGTCGCCGCCGGCAAGGCGGTGGCGGTGGCCTGCGCCGAGCGCATGAAACCGTGCGTCATCGAGGCCGGCGGCAGCGATCCGCTGATCGTCAGCCAATACGCGCGACTGGAGATCGCGGCGGCCGGCAGCGTCACCGCCGCCTTCCACCTTACCGGCCAGGTCTGCACCTCGGCCGAGCGCTTCTTCGTCGTCGATGCCGTGCATGATCGCTTCGTCGAGCTGTTCGCCGAAAGGACGCGGGCGCTGCGCATCGGCAACGGCATGGACAAGACCGAGATCGGACCGCTGGTCAGCGAAAGCGCGCGGACCAAAGTCAGGCGTCTTGTCGACGATGCCATCGCCCACGGCGCCGAGGCGGTCACCGGCGGACGCATCCCTCCGGCACACAACACCGGCTGGTTCTACGAGCCGACGATCCTGACCGGCGTCACCCCGGACATGGCAATCGTGCGCGAGGAATGCTTTGGACCGGTCGCCGCCATCTGCCGGGTCAGGGATTTCGACGAGGCGATCCGGCTTGCCAATGACAGCCCGTTCGGGCTCGGCGCCTCTGTCTTCACCACCGATCTGGCCGAAGCCCACGAGGCGGCTGAACGGCTCGAAGCCGGAATGGTCTGGGTCAACAACCCGCTGATCGACAATGATGCCTTGCCCTTCGGCGGCTGGAAGGCCTCGGGCCTCGGCCGCGAGCTCGGACGCCAGGGGCTCGACGCCTTCCGCCGCTCCAAAATGGTGATCATCGACCACAAGCCGACAATCCAGGAATGGTGGTATCCCTATCCCGACAGCTGGTTCCGCGAGACCGGCGGCCGAAAGCACGTCTGAGTGTTTCGAACCTCGCCAGCTCCGGATAGCCAGTCCATGGCCGGGAAAAAGCAATGCCGCCGGGCGGGGCCCGGCGGCATCTTTCATCGATTGGCTACTGCCGTTTCGACGGCAAGTCGTTACGGCGTCGTTTCTGCTTCCATCGCGGCGGCCGTCTGGTCGATCTTGTCGGCAAGGACGCCCTGAGCCCAGGACGTGACCGCAGCGTCGACCGGCTTGTTGGCCATGTCCGTCAGCGCCGCGTCGAGCGATGCATCATCGGTGCCGACCTCTGCCGCGGCAGCCGCCTCATTGGCGGCGGTGACCTCTGCCTCCTGGGCAGTGATTTCGGCCTCCAGATCCGTTATCTTCCCAGGCAAGGCCGCCTGATCTTCGGGCGTCATGGCCGCAATCTGCTCGGGCGTCAGCGATGTCAGCGCGTTCAACTGCGAATTCAGCGCATCCAGCTTCTCCTGGGCCGCTTCAGCGGCGGCCTGAGCGACCTTGGCTTTGGCGGACTGCGTCACGAAGGCCTGGATGGCAGCGAACTTCTTGCTCTTCGAGTTCATATAGGCGTTGATGTTGCGCTGAAGCGAGTTCAGCCGGCCGAGCTTGGCGTGGATGTTCTTCTCCTTGGGAACCGACGAGACCTTTGTGGTCTTGTCGACCGTGGTGTCGTCCGTTTTGGCCTTTGCCACCTGCCCCCGAGCCGACGAAGACTTGCCGTGCGAAGCGCCGCTCTTGCCATTGCTATTGCCGCCGTTACCGCCGGCATTGCCCCCGCCGTTGCCGTTGCCACCGCCATTGCCGCCGCCGTGGCCATTGCCGCCGGCTCCGGCGAGCGCCGGAGATGCCAGAAGCGCCAATGCGGCAAGCGCCGCGAACAGAGTTTTTCGGTTTGTCATGGTAATCTCCTCGGGGAATCGCCGCCCTTCGCCCACCGCTAGGCGACCGTCGTATGAGGAATTACTAATTGTACAGAGTAAACTTTAGACAAATGTTGTCTCAATACGCGATCTGACAACCCGCCGGCACCATAACTAATTGATATTAAACACAAATCAACGCTCTTGATCGGCCATGGCACTGAAGTCCCATGCCGGCCGGACCATAGTCCTATCTGCCGACCAGCGGCACCAGGAAGGTCGTAGAGCAGTGTATTGGAAAGGCGCTGAAATAAAGGAGGTTGATGACGAAAGCATAGGTCTCAGCCGATGCTTTCGCCGCCATCGATCACCAGCGCCTGACCGGTCATGAAGGATGAGCGGTCGGAGACGAGGAACAGGATCGCTTCGGCGATCTCATCGGCGCTGGCCCAGCGCCCCATCGGAATCTTGGTGCGGACATAGGTTTCGATCGCCTCGCGTCCGCCCATCTGGGCGATGAACGGTTCGTTGAACGGGGTGTCGACCCAGCCCGGACAGAGCGCGTTGACGCGGACATTGTGCCGGGCATAGTCGAGCGACATCTGCCGCGTCATTGCCACCACCGCATGTTTGGAGGTGGCGTAGGCAATCATCTCGCGGTCGTAGAACACACCCGAATTGGAGGCGGTGTTCAGGATGACGCCGTTGCCTCGTGCGATCATCGACGGCATGACCATCCTGGCCGCCAGGAACTGCGCCCGCACATTGACCCGCCATGACGCGTCCATGCCGCCGACCTCGACCTCGGTCAGCGTTCCGCCGACTTGGATGCCGGCGTGATTGTGCAGGATGTCGATGCGACCATGCCTGTCCAGCGTGCCGGCAATGAGTTGCTCGACCGCTGCGTCATCAGCGACATCGGTGGCGATTGCCTCGGCTTGGCCACCCACTGCCCTTATGTCCAAAGCCGTTGCTTCGCCGGCGGCCTCATCCCTGTCGGCGATGACGACCACCGCGCCTTCCCTGCCCATGATCATGGCGCCGGCGCGCCCGATGCCGGAGCCGGCGCCTGTCACCACGGCGATGCGGTCTTTGAGGATCATGATGCGACTTTCAGTTCGACGGCTTGCGCCGGCGCAATTGCCATTGGGCAAGCACCACGAGCAGCACGGAGGCGACGAGCACGATCGTCGCGATGGCATTGATCTCCGGCGTCACGCCGCGCCGGATCGACGCGAAGACATAGATCGGCAGCGTCGTCTGCGCGCCGGCGACGAAGAAGGCGATGATGAAATCGTCGAAGGAAAAGGTGAAGGCGAGCAGGAAGCCGGCAACGATGGCCGGCATGATCTGCGGCAGCACGATCGAGCGGAACGTCGTCAACGGCGTGGCGTAGAGATCGCTCGACGCCTCGACCAGATTGCGGTCGAGGCTGCCTAGCCGCGTGCCGACGATCATCGTCACCAGCGCCATGGAGAACAGGCCGTGCGCTGCGATGATCGAGCCGTAGCCGAGCGCCAGGCGCGGCGGCTGGTCGTCGGGCCAGATCGAGGCGAGGAACGGATTGACGACCGTGAACAGCTGGACGAGCGCGACCAGTGTCGAAATGCCGATGACGACGCCCGGAACGACGATCGCGGCGCCCAGAAGCGCATCGAAGACCGCGCGTGTTCTGATGCCGACACGCGCCAGGCCGAGTGCCGCCGCAGTGCCGCAGAACGCCGCCAGCAAGGCGCTGGTGGTGGCGATGAACAGGCTGTTCTTCAGCGCTTCGACCAGGAACGGGTTCGCCAGCGCCTTGCCGTACCATTGCACCGAAAAGCCGGTGAACTCGCTGGCATGGTGGCCGGCGTTGAAGGAGAACAGCACGACCAGGGCGATCGGCAGATAGAGGAAGGCGAAGACGGCAATGACGAAGGTGCGCATCAGATCAGATCCACCCGGCGGGCGCCCGAAACCCGGGTCGAAATGCGATTGGCGGCAATCAGCACCACCACCGAAACCAGCACCAGCGTGATCGCGATGGCCGAACCGAACGGCCAGTTGCGCGATTGCAGGAACAGGTCGACCAGCGCATTGCCGATAAAGAACACCTTGCCGCCGCCAAGCAGCGTCGGGATCAGATATTCGCCCAGCAGCAGGATCATGACCAGCGAGAAGCCGGTCATCACGCCCGGCAACGACAGTTTCAGGGTCACGCCGAGGAAGGTCGAGAGCGGCGTCGCGCCGAGATCGGCGGAGGCTTCCAGCAGCCTGCGGTCGAGCCGCTCGAGGCTGACATAGATCGGCAGGATCATCAGCGGCAAGTAGCCATAGACGATGCCGAGCAGCACCGCGCCCGGCGTGTTGATCAGCCTGATATCCTCGAAACCGATATAGGACAGCAGAGCCGGGATGCCGCGCCCGCCCAGGATATACATCCAGGCATAGGTCCGCATCAGGAGGCTGGTCCAGAACGGGATGACGACCAGCGCCAGCAGGATCAGCCGCCAGCGCTGCGGTGCGCGCAAGGCGAGATAATAGGCAACGGGATAAGCGACGAGCAGACAGGCGAGCGCCCCTATCGGCGCCAGCACCATCGTGTTCCAGAAGGCGGTCGCCCGCGCTGGAAGATTGGCATATTGCGCGAAGGTAAAAGCCGCCTGATAGCCGCCTTCCGGCGCCCGCTCCCCGACGCTGAACACGGCGATGGCGATGAATGGCAGCACCAGAAACACCACCAGCCACGCGGTCGCCGGACCGAGCAGCATGGCGGTCAGAAAATTCCTGCGAAGACGGCTGCCGTGCATGGAGAGATTTGCCCCGTGCCGGCGGGTATGAACCCGCCGGTCAACTTATCCGAAAAGAATTCGAGGCCGTCGCTCAGGCCGACTTGAAGCGCGCCATCAATTCGGCGCGGCCGGGATCCGTCAGCGTTGCCGCCGCGCCGAATTCCAGCGGCGTCAACAGGTCGGCCGCCGGATAGAGGATCGGATTGTCGAGCACTTCCTTGGGCAGCAGCTTGTTGACCCGCGCATCGGTGGACGGCGCACCATTGGCCAGGTGCTCCTTCACCGCCACCTGCGGATTCATCAGATAGTTGAGCAGGGCGTAGCCGGCCGGCTTGTTCGGCGCATCCTTCGGAATGGCGTAGAAATCGGTCCAGATCTCGCCGCCTTCCTTGCCCAGCACATAGGCGATCTCCGGAATGTCGCGATGCAGCTGCGCGCCATCGTTCGTCCAGCACATCGTCATCCAGGCGTCGCCGGCGCGCATGCCCGGCTGGTAGTCGGAGGAGACCGCGAACAGATGCGGCTTGACCTTCAGCAGCAGTTCCTCCGCCTTGGCCAGTTCGTCCTGCTTGAGCGAGTTGAACGAGTAGCCGTAATATTTCAGCGCATTGCCGATCGTGGTCAGCTGGTAGTCATGCACCATGGTGCGGCTGTCGCCTTCCGCCATGGCAGTGTCCCAGAACTCCTTCCAGCTGGTCATCGGCTTGGTCAGCTTCTTGGTGTTGACGGCAAAGCCGGTGGTGCCCCAGTTCTTCGGCACCGCATAGGTCACCCCTTCGATCGTGCCTTCCCCGGTAAACCGCGGATCCTCCTGCGAGCCATCGAAATTCGGCAGTTTCGCCATCTCCAGCGGCTCGATGATGCCGAGTTTCTTGTAAGTCGAGATCGTGTAGTTGGTCGGCACGAAAAGGCTCCAGCCCGAGGCGCCCGCCTGCAGCTTGGCCAGCATCTCCTCGTTGGAGCCGAACACGTTGACCTCGACGGCAACGCCGGTGTCCTTCTTGAAGTTCTCGAAGGTCGCCGGGTCATGATAGTTCGGCCAGGTGGCGATCGACATGCGGTCGCCAAGGCTTTCCGCGGCAAAGGCTGGTGTCGGCATGATGCCGATCTCGCGCGCCATCACCGCCGTCGCAATCCCAAGGCCGGTGAGGCCAAGAAAGTCGCGGCGGCCGATCGAGCCGCGCTTGAGGCGCATCAGCTGGTCGACGAAGTTTTCAGGGCTTATCGGCAGTCCGTCACGATATGATTTCGACATGTTTATCTACCCTCTGGTTGGCCCCGTTGTTCTTGGTCTCCGCAAACGCCAGCGGCGTTCCGGAGGCAAAGCCGATGGCGACGGGTTCACCCGGCTTGAAGAGATTGCCGTGGCCGATCAGGTGATCGGCCTTGGCCAGCAGCGTTCCGATGCCCTGGACCTCGATCGCGTATTCCGCCGTCGAGCCCAGGAAGATCCGGTTGCGGACGACGCCTTTGAATGGGCCGCCTGTCTGAGCGCCGAGACTGAGCGATTCAGGACGCAGGCTGACCGAAACGGCCTCGCCTTGCTGCAGGGCGGTTCGTTTGCGCGCTGCAATGACGGTGCCGTCTGCAAGCGCCACCTCCACCAGATCGCCCGAATGTCCGGCGACGGTACCGCTCAAGAGATTGGTCTTGCCGACGAAATCGGCGACGAACAAATCGGCCGGTTCGTCATAGATCTCGCTTGGCTGTCCGAGCTGGACGATGCGGCCGCCATTCATGACGCAGACGAAATCGCTCATCGACAGCGCTTCCTCCTGGTCGTGCGTGACCAGCACGAAGGTGATGCCGATCTCGCGCTGCAGGTTCTGCAGCTCGATCTGCATATCGGTGCGGAGCTTCTTGTCTAGCGCCGCCAGTGGCTCGTCGAGCAACAGCACGGCCGGCTTGTTGACCAGCGCACGGGCAAGCGCCACACGCTGCTGCTGGCCGCCGGACAGCTCGTGGATCTTGCGGCGGCCATAGCCGGCGAGCCGCACCATTTCGAGCGCTTCGCCCGCCCTTGAGGCGATCTCGTGTGACGATAGCCTTGGCCGCGCCTGGCGTAGCCCGTAGGCGACATTGTCCTCGACATCGAGATGCGGAAACAGCGCGTATTGCTGGAACACCATGTTGACCGGCCGCCGGTAGGGCGGCGTGCCGGCCATGTCCTGGCCGCGAATGAACACCCGGCCTTCGCTCGGCTGTTCGAAGCCGCCGATCATGCGCAGGCAGGTGGTCTTGCCGCAGCCGGACGGCCCGAGCAACGCGACAAAGGCGGAGGGCGGGACAGCGAGATCGATGCCGCTGACCGCGGTCACCGCGCCATAGCGCTTGGTGACGCCGCGAAACTCGATGTCTGGCACTGCGGTCAAGGCTGTAGGCTCCAGCGACAGGGCAATATCGGGACGCTACCAGAGCCAATGGCGGCTAGTATATACCTCTCAGGTGGTATATCTGATCTATTTTCTCGTTTAAGGGGGTATAGATTGTCCCGCAGCGACGAATACAGCCAGCTCGCCACGCTCGTCGCGGCGACGCGGGAGACCAGCGGCGACCTGTTCGGCAATGCGCTGGTCGATTGGCTGCGGCTCCATGTCAGCTTCGACCACTGCGTGGTCTTCGGCTATCGCGGCGCGGCGCGCCCGCCGCTGCTGTTCGAAACCTTCTCGCCGGCCGAAAGCCACGTCTTCGTCGCGCTCTATCAGGAGGGACCCTATCTGCTCGACCCGTTCCACCACGCTGCGGTCGAGCGCAAGGAAGGATTCTGGCGCATGCGCGAACTGGCGCCGGACCGTTTCTATGCCAGCGAGTATTTCCGCTCCTACTATAGCCAGACCAGGCTGGCCGAGGAGGTCGGCTTCTTCGTGCCGCTGCCGGGCAAGGATGCGCTGGTGCTCTCACTGATGCGGCTGCGCGCCTCAGGCCCGTTCGGCACCGCCGATGCCAGATTGCTTCGCGACATGGCGCCGGCGGTGATCAGCTTCGCCAGGCTGCGCTGGCCCGCCCTTCCGGCCGACGAACCGGCAGAGGCGCAGCAGGACGAGACGACTACTCCGGTCAACGAGTTCGACCGCGCCCACATCTGGCAGAGCCTGTCGCTGACGCCGCGCGAAAAACATGTCGTCGACCTGGTGCTGCAGGGGCATTCGACGGAATCGATCGCCAGGGCCATGCGCATCGTGCCGGGAACCGTGAAGGTCCATCGCCGCAACATCTACCGCAAGCTCAAGATCAAGTCGCAGGCCGGCCTGTTCGCACGTTTCGTCGAGATCATCGACGCGCGGATACGATAATTCCTACCACCCCTCAGTCCGCCGTTTGATCAGGCTGTTGCGCCGGCTTCCCACGATCCGGTCTCGGCCATCCGCTTCAGCAACGGCGCTGGCTTGAACACATCCTTGCCCGTCCGCTGATGCCAGTACTCGAGCCGCTCGATAATCTTGCCCGGGCCTTCAAGGCCAGCCCAGAACAGCGGTCCGCCCTTGCCCATGGGAAAGCCGTAGCCATTGACCCAGACGACATCGATGTCGGACGCACGGGCCGCTATGCCTTCCTCCAGGATCTTGGCGCCCTCGTTGATCAGGGGGTAAAGCGTGCGCTCGATGATTTCTTCCGCACTGATCGCGCGCGGCGCGATGCCCCTCTCGGCGGCCTTGTCGCGGATCAGCACCTCGACCTCCGGATCCGGGGCCGGGGTACGCGAACCGTTCTCGTAGAGATAGAACCCCCGGCCGGTCTTCTGGCCGAAACGTCCTTGTTCGCACAGCGTGTCGGCGATCACGGCCGACAGGCCACGCGCCTTGCGGTTGCGCCAGCCAATGTCGAGACCGGCGAGATCGCCCATCTGGAAAGGCCCCATCGGCCAGCCGAAATCGGTGAAGACCTGGTCGATCTGGCTGGGCGTCGCGCCTTCCAGAAGAAGCGCTTCCGATTCCGAGCCGCGCGCGGCCAGCATGCGGTTGCCGACGAAGCCGTGGCAGACGCCAACCACAACGGCCACCTTGCCGATCCGCCGCGCTAGGTCGACGACGGTCGCAAGCGCATCGGGCGCGGTCTTGTCGGCGCGCACGATCTCCAAGAGCTTCATGACATTGGCCGGCGAGAAGAAATGCAGGCCGAGCACATCCTGCGGCCGCGAGGTCGAGGCGGCGATTTCGTTGATGTCGAGATAGGAGGTGTTGGTGGCGAGGATCGCGCCCGGTTTGGCCACGGCATCGAGCTTGCCGAACACCTCCTTCTTGACCGCCATGTCTTCGAACACCGCCTCGACGATCAGGTCGCAATCGGCGAGATCGGCATAGTCGGTGGAGCCCTTGAACTGGGCGAGCCGCTCGCGCTTGGCGACTTCGCTTAGCGAACCGCGCGTGACGGACACCGAGTAGTTCCTGTCGATCGTCGCCAGGCCGCGCTGCAGGGCCTCGTGGCTGGTTTCCAGCAAGGTTACGGGATAGCCGCCATTGGCGAAAGCCATGGCGATGCCGCCGCCCATCGTGCCGGCACCGATGACGCCGACGCGGGCGATCCGGCGCTTGACGGTGTCCTTGCCCGCAAGCTTTGCCGCCTCACGTTCGGCGAAGAACAAATGCCGCTGCGCTCGCGACTGGTCGCCGGCGACCAGTTTGACGAACAGCGCACGCTCCGCCGCCAGCGCCGCGTCGAAGGGCAGTGTGACGGCATTGCGCACCGACAGCGCACAGGCGATCGGCGCCTCGAGCCCGCGCGCTTTCCTGGCAAGATCCGCAGCCTCGGCGTCGAAAGCCGCGAGGTCGGTCTCCTTAAGCCCCTCATTGCGATCGCGCACCGACGTGAAGGGACCACCCTTGCGGGCTATTTCCCTGGCAAAGTTCACGGCATGGGTGGCCAGATCGCCTTCAAAGACGGCGTCGACGAGACCGGCGGCATGCGCCTCGGTCGCACCGACCGGTGAACCGGAAACGACCATCTTCAAGGCCTTCAGCGCGCCGACCAGGCGCGGCAACCGCACCGTGCCGCCACCGCCCGGCAGCAGGCCGAGCTTGACCTCCGGCAGGCCGAGCTTGGCGCCGGCATCGGCGACGCGGAAATGGCAGCCGAGCGCCAGCTCCAGCCCGCCGCCGAGCGCGGTGCCGTGGATGGCGGCGACCGTCGGCTTGGCGATGGTCTCCAGCGTCGCCACGATGGCGCGCAGCTCGGGCTGCTGCATCGGCTTGCCGAATTCGGTGATGTCGGCGCCGGCGACAAAGGTCCGGCCGGCGCATGCAATGACGATGGCGGCAACCGAAGCATCATCCCGCAGCTCAACCAGCGCCTGCATCAGCGGTTCGCGGACATGAAAGCTCAGCGCGTTGACCGGCGGGTTGTCGATAGTGACGACGGCGACGTCGCCGTCGCGGCTGACCTTCACAAAATCGGACACGCAAACCTCCGGACAATGGTGAACGGCCTGCAGCCGCGCGATTGGATTTACAGCGCTATGACGTGGATGGAAACCAGAGGGAGGCCTGGCACAATGATTAGCGGCTCGAGGTGCCCGGCTGCCATCATCGCCGAAGTAGAGATCCTTCACACCCCCTCTGCCCTGCCGGGCATCTCCCCCGCAAGGGGGGAGATCGGACGTCACGACGGCCTTCCCAATTTTCAACGTTGAAAGGCGGACGAAACGGCGAAGCTGCCGATCTCCCTCCTTGCGGGGGAGATGGCCGGCAGGCCAGAGGGGGGTGCTGTCCCGCCAGCGTCGGCGTCTGCTCCCGCTACCGCGGCGCCTTCTGCCCGCCCGCCGCCGTGATCACCCCGACAATGATCAGCCCCGTGAGCAGCAATCGCACCCCGGCACTCACCCCAAACGTGTTGAGCATGGTCAAAAGCAGCACCAGGAACAGCGCCGCGCCCCACACGCCAGGCACATTGGCCTTGCCGCCGGCGACCGACGTGCCGCCGATGACCACGACGGCGATCGAGGCCAGCAGATATTCATTGCCGATATCGACATTGGCGCCCCGGAAATAACCGGCGAGCAGCGCACCGTCGATGCCGCCGAGCGCGCCCGACAGCGTGTAGGTGAGGAAGCGGATGCGGCCGACATTGACGCCGGCGAGCCACGCCGCCCGAATGTTCTGGCCGATCGCCAGCACCGAGCGGCCATAGATCATACGCTGCAGGGCGACGGCCGCACCGATGGTGAACAGCACGGTGAGGATCGCCAGCACCGGAATGCCCAGCACCTGCCGGTTGGCGAAATCGGCGAAGCCCGGCGGCGGCTTGATCTGCAAGCCGCGTCCGTAGCTGATGTCGATCGACTGGATGATGAAGCTGGCCGACAAAGTGGCGATGATCGGCGGGATGCGCAGCGCCCAGATCAGCAGATAGTTGGCGGCGCCGATCGCCGCCCCGCAGGCAAGCGCCGCCAGCAGCCCGACCGCGATCATGGAATCGTTGCCGTCCATCACTTTCATCGCGACGGCGCTGGCAAGGCCGATATTGGCCGGCAGCGACAGGTCGACATTGCCCGGACCCAGCGTGATGACGAACATCTGGCCGACGCCGACAATGACGGTGAACACCGCAAGCGACAGGGCCGCAGTGACCATGCCGCCGGCGCCATAACCGCCGGTGAAGGCGATCGTCGCCAGCCACACCAGAAGCGCGCCAATGAACGACCAGATCCAGGGTTTGGTGAGCAGCGATTTCACCGATGTCATCGCTCACCTCTCCTTGCGGCTGATCAGCACCCGCGCCGCCAGCACGATGATCAGGATGGCGCCGTTGGCGGCCACCTGCCAGTCGGGCGGGATGTGCATGAAGGTGAGCAATGGCGATGCGGCCAGCGCCAGCGTCAGCGCGCCGATCACAGCACCTATCGGCGATACCCGGCCGCCGACGAATTCGCCGCCGCCGAGGATGACGCCGGCGATCGCCAGCAGCGTGTAGCCATTGCCGATATTGGCATCGGCCGAGGTGGTGATGCCGATCAGCGCCATGCCGGACAGCACGCCGAACAGACCCGCGAGCGCAAACAGCACGATCTTGGTCTTGAGCAGCGACCAGCCGGCGCGCCCGAGTGCCGCCGGATTGCCGCCGGAGCCGCGCAAGATCACGCCATAGGAGGTGCGCATCAGGCCGAAATGGACGATGAGGCCGATGAGCAGCGCGGCAATGATCGGGAACGGCACGAAAGGCGGCTTGAACGCCATCAGCCCGAGCAGCCAGTCCGGCGCCTTGCCGCCGGGTTTGGGCAAAACGAGAATGGCGAGGCCCTGCCAGACGAAGCTCATGCCGAGCGTCACCACGATGGAAGGCAAATTGCGCAGATGGATCAGCGCGCCGAGCAGCGCATAGACGCCAATCGACCCGAGCAGGATGACGGCACCGATGAGCGGCGCGTCCTTCAGCCAGGTCGCCGTGACGCAGCCGACGAAGCCGACGAAGGTGCCGATCGACAGGTCGAGCTCATTGCCGGCAATGACGAACATCTGCGCGATCGTCGCCAGCGCGATCGGGATTGCCAGGTTCAGCATCAGGCTGAAGCCGAAATAGCTGATGGCGCGCGGGTTGAGCCAGGCGATGGCGAGCAGCACCAGCGCCAGCGACAGCGCCGGCAGCAGCCCGCGCAGCAGGCGGGCACGGGCCAGCGCGCCACGTTCGGCGGATGTCCCGGCGGCGGTGTCGAGGCTGGCGGTCGTCATCTCAGGCCGCGTCGCCGAAGGAGGACTGGATGATCTTCTCTTCGGTCAACTCGTCGCGGCGCAGATTGGCGACGATGCGGCCGTTCTTGAAGACATAGATGTGATCGCAATTGTCGAGCTCTTCGGTTTCCGTGGTGTACCAGAGGAAGGTGCGGCCTCGGGCAGCCTCTTCGCGCACGAGATCATAGACCTCCAGCTTGGTGCCGATATCGACGCCGCGCATCGGGTCGTCCATCAGTACGATCTGCGCGTCCGAGCCGAGCGCACGCGCAAACAGCGCCTTCTGCTGGTTGCCGCCCGACAGTGAAAAGATGTTGTTGTTCATATCAGGCGTGCGGATGCCGATCTTCTTCTGCCAAAATGCAGCAAGCTCGGCCTCGCGCTGCGGCGAGATCAACAGCCCGCTGCGCAGCCGCGCCAGCGAGCGGATGCCGATGTTCTCAGCAATCGACCATTGCGGAAAAATGCCGTCCGACTGACGGTCTCCGGCGACCAGCGCCACAGGTGCCGTCACCTCGATACCGGTCCGGGCGCGCGACGCCGCGCTGAAGATCGCCAGCAGCAGATCGGTCTGGCCATGTCCCGCCAGCCCGGCAAGGCCGATGATCTCCCCGGCACAGGCGACAAGGTCGGTGCCGTCCTTCTGCGCAGTGGGCCGCGCCCGGACCCGCAGTGGACTGGCGGCGGGCTTGGCAGCCGCGATTTGCGCCGCGATCTTCTGGCGCGCTTCCGCGCCGCCCATCGCCGTCACCAGCCGGTCGCGGTCGAAGGCGCTGGCGGCGTCGGCGACAACCACCTTGCCGTCGCGCATCACCACGATGCGGTCGGCGTTGCGCAGCACCTCGCCCAGCACATGCGAGATCAGGATGCAGCTTTTACCGCCGGCAACGAAGCGGCGCACGAAGGCCAGCAATTGGCCCGCCGTATGCGCGTCGAGCGACGAGGTCGGCTCATCGAGGATGACGAGGTCGAGCCGGTCCTGAGTGGCGGTGAAGGCGCGCGCCACCTCGACCATCTGGCGCCGGCCGATCGACAGGTCGCCGACGATGTCCGACGCCGAAATGCTGTGACCCGGAAAGATCTCGTCGAGCTTGGCGGCGATCAGCTCGGCGGCCTTGCGCCGCCAGCCAACCCCGCGCAGCGAAGCATGGTTGATGCGCGTGTTCTCGGCGACACTGAGATTGGGGCACAGCGACAATTCCTGGAACACGCAGCGTATGCCGAGTTGCTGCGCCCGTGCCACCGAGTAATTGTCCTCGGTGTCGCCATGCACGCCGATCTGCCCGCTGTCGGGCACCAGCGTGCCCGCCACCATATGCATCAGCGTCGATTTGCCGGCGCCATTATGGCCGACGAGACCGACGCACTCGCCGGGACCGACGTGAAAATCGACGCCGCCCAGTGCGCGAACGGCGCCGAAATGCTTTTCGGCGCCGTTCAGTCTGATGATGTCAGCGTTCCCTTCAGGCATGCTCAACGATATCCGCTCGGCGATACGGACGGCAACGCTGCCGTTATGCTCACTTGATGTTGGCTTTAATGGCCGCGATCGCGTCTTCCTGCGTGTATTCGTGGCTGGCGACGCCGCCCTTGGGGATCTTCGGCAGCTCGGCCTCGAAATCGTCCTGTGTGAAGGCCAGGTACGGCACCAGCAGATCGTGCGGAATGTCGGTGCGGCCGTCGAGCACCTGCTGCGCCACCCAGAAGGCGAGCGACGAGACGCCGGGCGCGATCGAGGCCGACCAGGTCTGGTAGCCGTCCTTGTCCTTCTGTTCCTTCCACCACTGCAGCTCGTCCTGGCGGTTGCCCATGATGATGGTCGGACGCGGCTTGCCGGCGGCGGCGAAGGCCTGGGCCGCACCGTAACCGTCACCGCCCTGGTCGACGACGCCGACGATGTCGGGCAGCGACGGCAGGATGGTCGCCACCGCCTTTTGCGCCGTCGTCTGGTCCCAGTCGCCGGTCACCGAACCCACGATCTTGAACTCGGGATGGGCGGCGACGCCTTCGAGGATGCCGGCATGGATGGCATCGTCGATCGAGGTCCCGGCAAGCCCACGGATTTCCAGAAGATTGCCGCCCTTGGGCTGGAATTTGGCCATCTGCTCGATTTCCTGCTTGCCCATGTCCTTGAAGTCGACGACGACGCGGTAGGCGCAAGGCTCGGTCACCGTGCCGTCGAAGGAGACGACGACGATGCCGGCATCGCAGGCCTGCTTGATGGCGCCGTTGAGCGCATCCGGCGAGGCGGCGTTGATGACGATTGCGTCATAGCCCTGCAGGATCAGGTTCTGCACCTGTGCTGCCTGCGTCGGCACCTCCTTGTCGGCGGTGGTGAAGATGTCGGCCGCGCCGACGATCTTGTCGGCGACCGCCTTCTTGGTGACGATGCCATAGCTGTCGAGCATCGCCTGCCGCCAGGAATTGCCGGCATAATTGTTGGAAAAAGCGATTTTCTTGCCACTGGTGTCGGCCAGCGCCGTGCCCGAGGCGAGCATTGCCGCCAGAGCGCCCAGAACGAACAGTTTCTTCATGTCGTTATCCTCCCAGATGTGTTGACTGCTGCATTCCCACCGGCTTTGACCCCGGCCTCAACTCTGATTTGAGCACGGATTGTCGCGAGCTCAAAACAGTCTCAATCCCGGCACGCGCACCCTGAGCCGGTACAGCGACGTCGACGCCGTGATGTAGAGGCTTTGCAGATCGTCGTCACCGAAGGTGAAATTCGCGCAATCTTCCAGCGTCCGGATGACGCCAAGAATGGCGCCCGACGCGTCGAAAATGTGGATGCCGCCGGGACCGGTGCAGTAAAGATTGCCGCGGCTGTCGATCTTCATGCCGTCGGGCGCTCCCGGCCCCTCGCCCTCGGTCACTGCCCACACCGCGCCGCCATTGAGGTCGCCATTGGCTTCCACGCCGAACACCCTGATGTGCCCGCGTTCGGTGTCGTTGATGAACAGCCGCGACTCGTCCAGCGAAAAGCACAGCCCGTTCGGCTGCCCGAAATCGTCGGCCAGCAATGTCAGCCGGGCGCCGTCGCCATCGATGCGGTAGACGCCCTGGAACGGCAGGTCCTGCGGGCGTGGCACGCCATAGAATTCCTTCCGGCCATAGCCCGGATCGGTGAAGTAGATAGATCCGCCGGTGGCGACGACGATGTCGTTCGGGCTGTTGAGCTGCTTGCCCTGATGGTGCGTGGCAAGCACCGTCGCGCTGCCGTTGGGCTCGGCGCGGGTCACCCGGCTCGTCGCATGCTCGCAGGTGACCAGCCGCCCCTGGCGGTCCAGCGTGTTGCCATTGGCCTTGTGGCTCGGCGCGCGGAACAGCTCGATCTCGCCCTCGGCATTGCGGCGATACATCCGGCTTTCCGGAATGTCGGAGAAGACCAGCCATTTTTCGTAGGGGTGCCAGACCGGCCCTTCGAGGAAGCCGAAGCCGCTCGCCAGCGTCTCAATGGTCGCATCGCCGACGACGTCGTCGAAGCCGGAATGGCGCGCACGCGCCGACACCGACATCATCGGCTCCCGGCGCGAACAGCCGTGCTACTCCGCATGGTGACGAATGGCATGAGCGCTTCCCGATACAGTCTTCTTGTTGGAGTAGAGCGTAGGCGCGGTCCCGACGAGCCGATACGGGTCAAAGCGCAGGGCTGACTGTGCGTTTGCACAGTCGGCCCTGCCTATCGAGCATAGAATAGGGCGACGCCAGATCAGGGCCGGCGAACACGCCGCAAAAGCGCGGTCAAGGTTGCGCTCGCGCAAGCCACCGCCACAAGCACGACCACGCCGGCAGCGTTGGATTTTTGCCCTGCGCGAAATGGGTCTTGCTGCGTGGGTTGAGGGCTGTGAACCAAGGTGTTCAGATCGGACCGGCTGCCGTGCCGAACGGAATAGGCGCGCGTGAACTCGGCACCGAGGAGGAAAATTTCCGACGAGTAGTAAACCCAGAGCAATATGACGAGGAGGCCGCCGGCGGCGCCATACGAAGACGCAATCGCGCTGGTGCCGATGTACCAGCCGATAAGCGATTTTCCCAATGTGAACAGGGCCGCGGTCCCGACAGCGCCAATTGCCACATCGCGCCATTCCAAAGTTCGATCGGGTAAAACCTTGTAAATGGCGGCAAACATCACGGAGATAAGCGCAAACGAAACGACGCCATTGATCCCGCTGAGTATGATCGTTCCGAACGGCAGATAGGCGTTGATGAAAGCGCCCAGTGCCGAAATCGCGGCGCTTGCGATGAGAGAGACCAGCAACAGGAACCCGAGTGCGGCCACCAACCCCAGACTGGCGGCCCGCGCCCGCACCAGACGCGACAGGGAGTTGCCTTGCGGTTCGATCTTCCAGATTGTGTTCAACGACTGCTGCATTTCGCCGAAGACACCAGACGCGGCCACCAGCAAGGTGACCAGCCCTATGATCGCGGCCCAGGTGCCGTACAGACTGTCGGATGCACTTTCCAGCGCAGTCTTCAGGAGATCGGCGCTTTCCGGTCCCATCAGCCCTGATATCTGCGCGGACAAGGCCAATTGTGCGGCATCGTGGCCGAAGACGAGTCCAGCAATCGCAACCACGATCAGCAAGATCGGCGCCAGCGAGGTGGTGGCATAGAAAGCCATCGCCGCACCATGACTAAGCGCATTATCGTTGATGAAGCCGACTATGCTTTCACGCACCAGGTGCCATGAATCTGTGATTGAGGGTCGCACTTCGGGTCCGCAGGCATCGAGTTGGCGTTCACTAGCAATGCGCCGGACCTTCCGAAGTTCCGGGGCGTGGCCGCCGCTGTTTCAGTGCTCCGCCAGCCAGGCATCGAGCCGGTCCTGTTCGCGGCGCAGTGCGTCGATGTTGATCAGGCCGCGCGCCATGGCGAGATAGATCGCCCGCGTCCGCGAGTTGAACACGGAAGCATCGCCGGCACCGTCCTCCGCCGGCACGATGCCGAGCTTGTCGTAGCAGTGCTTGATGCGGCTCTGCGCACCACGGATCGACAGGCCGCGCCGCGCCGCGATCGCCCGGTCGGTCAGGCCGAGCGCGATGTCGATCAGGCTCTCATATTCGCCGTCGGTGATGCCCTCGAACTTGTCCTGCACGCGGTGCTGGATGCCGCGGATCTCGCGGTCGATGATGCAGTGGCCTTCGCGGAAAACCCCGCGCAGGGCGGACCGCATGCCCTCCTCCGTCGCCGATTTGAGCACATAGCCATAGACCGAGCCCGGCGGCACGATGCGCGCCACGCCGCGCACATAGGCTTCGTCGGCGAAATTCGACCAGAACAGGATGTGCGTGCCGGCGCGACGGTTCCAGATCGCCTTGGCAACTTCGATTCCCGTCGCCTTCGGCATCTGCAAATCGAGCACGACATGCAGTGGCTCGCGTTCGGCCGCCAGGTTGATGGCGTCCTCGCCGTCACTCGCTTCGATGACCTCGACGTCGCCGGGCCACAACTGCTCCACCGTTCGCCGCGCGAAGCTACGGTGCAGCCCGTCATTCTCGGCTATCATCACAAGCATCACATGGCCTCCGATACGGCGAGCTCGCCAGGAACCGCTGCAGCCGCCGCCAGGTCTCGCGACGGCTGGCGGTCGATCTCGACGACGACACGGGTGCCGCCGTTCTTGCGGCCGGCCTGGCCGATACGCAGCCGCGCCCCGATAAGGGCTGCCCGCGTGTGCATATGGCCGATGCCGCCATACGCGGCCGGATCAACAGCGCCGCAGCCCTGGCCGTCATCCGTCACGATCACCCGCAGCACGCTCGCGGTCGACGCCAGCAGCACGTCGATGCGGTGCGGCGCGGCATGGCGCACGGCATTGTTGATCGCTTCCTGCACGATCCGGTAGAGCGCGGTCCGCACTGGCTCGGACAGGCTGTCGGCGCCACCGCCGCTGGTGTCGGCGATGCGCACGGCGATCGGCGGCTTGGCCCTGGCGACGCTGCGGTTGAGATGCGCCTCGACCGCGTCGCGCAGGCCGAACAGTTCGAGCACACTCGGCCGCATGTCGTCGACGATGTGGCGCAGTTCCGTCAGGCAGCCGGCGACCTCCTTTTCGAGATCGGCAAGCTGTGCCGCCCGCGCCACGCCCTGGCCGCGAAGCGCCGAAAGCTGGCGCGCGATGCGGGCGAGATCGGCAAGCGTCTGGTCATGCAGGTCCATGGCCATGCGCCGGCGTTCGCGCTCCATGCCTTCGGTCAATTGCGAGGCGCCGACGCGCAGCAGCTCGACGCGGTTGCGCGCCTCGCTCTCGGCCAGCATGGCGCGGCGCGCCTCCTCAGTCTGGATCAGCGCGAAGATGTAGGGCGCGATCAGGTCGGCGCATTGCTGGGCGACCGCGACATCGGCAAGCGTGTAGCAGTCGACCTCGTGCCGGCTGATGTTGAGCGCGCCGATGATGCCGCCCCGCGCCCTGAGCGGCACGACGATGCGGCTGCGCAGCCTGGCGGCGAAGATCGGGCCGTCGATAGCGGTGGCGAAATGGAACCGCTCGTCGCTCAACGCGTCGTCGGCGAGCAGATAGGGGACTTCGCCCCACAGCACCGAGCGGATCGGGCTGACTTCGGTCGGCAGCGGATGCTGGGCAAGCTCGCTCCAGCTGGTGTGGAAGCCGGCTTCGTAACAGGCGTGCCGGCGCCCGTCATGCGACAGCACCGCCAGATCCATGTGGTCGTGCGGAATGAGCGAGCCGATCTCGATGGCGGTCGCGCGGAACGCCGTGCCGGGATCGATATGGCCGGCAAGCGCCCGCGATATCGCCAGCAGCCGGTCCATCAGGACCAGGGACACTTCCGCCATTGTTTTCACGATCCTCCCGTGCCGCGAAATAGTGGACGCATGCCGCCGCCGCTGTCAACGACGGCGCCGTTGGCCATAGGGCCCCGCACTCAGCTTGACAAAAGAGCTGACGACAGCTCGGCGGTGTCGGCAGCCTTGTGGCGGTATAGGAATTTTTTCTTGACTGCGTGCCCTCAGCTATGGTACATTTTTGTCCATGGTGCTGATTTGCGCCAGTGACCCGCCGCACAGGCGGGTTTTTCGTTTGATGCTTCGTCAGCTACGCGCGGGCGAAGGCTCCGAAGAAACCCGTCAGCCCGAGTTCGTTGCCCTGCCGTTGGCCCGCCCGATCAACTTGCGGTGCAATGATTGTAAAGGGTTCGCGTCCTGGTCTAGGGAGGAGGCCAGGAGACCGAAACAGAATGCCAGTGACGCAAAACGTTGCTCCGGGCGCCCCGGGAATCCCGGCGCGCTGGACATCAAGCGCCAAGAGTGGCGTCGGAACGTCGCTTTCGCCGGCCGGCCGGATCTGGTTCACGATCAGCCACGGCATCCTCAACGAAGTCTACTATCCGCGCGTCGACAGCGCCTGCACCCGCGACCTCGGCTTGATCGTCACCGGCCCCGGCGGCTATTTTTCGGAAGAGAAACGCGATGCCGTGCATACGATCGAACCGTTCGAGGACGGCGTGCCCGCCTACCGGCTGGTCAACACGGCGAATGACGGCGCCTGGCGGATCGAAAAGCGCATCCTCGCCGACCCGGAGCGCCCGGCGCTGCTGCAGGAAATCACCTTCACGGCGCTGAAAGGGATGCCCGGTGACTACCGCGTCTACGCGCTTCTGGCGCCGCATCTGGTCAATGCCGGCATGGGCAACACCGCCTGGGTCGGCGAGCACGAAGGAAAGCCCGTGCTGTTCGCCTCGGGGCGCGGCTCTTGCCTGGCGCTGGCCTCGTCGCTGCCCTGGAAGACCGGTTCGGCCGGCTATGTCGGCTTTTCCGACGGCTGGCAGCAACTCCACAACATCGGAGAACTCGATCCGGCTTGCCAGCGGGCCGAGGACGGCAATGTCGCGCTGACGGGCGAGATCGGCTTTTCCGCCACAGAGACCAAGGCCTTGCTGGCGCTTGGGTTTGGCGCGACATCAGACGAGGCCGCGGAACATGCTTTCGCCAGCCTGAAGCAGGGTTTTGAACCCGCGGCGAAATCCTACCTCCAGAACTGGCGCCAATGGCAGACTGGCCTGCTGCCGCTAGATCGACACACGGCATCATCGGGTATCAACAGCTATCGCACCAGCACCGCGGTACTGGCGATGCACCGGTCGATCGCGACACCGGGCGCCGCGGTCGCCAGCCTGTCGATCCCGTGGGGCTTCAACAAGGGTGACGACGACCTCGGCGGCTACCATCTGGTCTGGCCACGCGATCTGGTCGAGACGGCGGGCGGCTTTCTTGCTGCCGGCGATGCTGCCTCGGCCCTGCAAATCCTCGATTACCTCAGCTCCATCCAGCAGCCGGACGGCCATTGGCCGCAGAACGCCTGGCTCGACGGATCGGCCTATTGGCCCGGCATCCAGATGGACGAATGCGCCTTTCCGCTGCTGCTGGCCGATGCTTTGCGCCGCGCCGGCCATTTGCCGCGCGCCAGGCTCATGACCTTCCTGCCAATGATCGAGCGCGCCGCCGGCTATGTCGTGCGCAACGGACCCGTCACCGGCGAGGACCGCTGGGAAGAGGATGCCGGCTACAGCCCGTTCACGCTCGCCGTCGAAATCGCCGCACTGCTTGCCGCGGCAGACCTGCTCGACGCCTGCGGCAAGACAGACGCCGCGACCTATCTGCGCGAGACATCAGACGTCTGGAACGACCAGGTCGAGCGCTGGACCTACGTCACCGGCACGGCGATCTGCAGTCAAGTCGGCGTCGAAGGCTACTATGTCCGCATAGCACCACCCGACAGTGCCGAGGCCGGTTCGCCGAAGGACGGCTATGTCCCGATCAAGAACCGGCCGCCCGGCGACACGGATCGGCCCGCCAAGGAGATCGTCAGCCCGGATGCACTGGCACTTGTCCGTTTCGGTCTGCGGCGGCCGACGATCCGCGCATGACAGACACGGTTAAGGTCATCGACGCGCAATTGCGCTGCGATCTGCCGCAAGGGCCGCTCTGGTACCGCTACAACGGCGATGGCTATGGCGAGCACGAAGACGGCGCACCCTTCGATGGCACCGGCCAGGGTCGCCCCTGGCCGCTGCTGGCCGGCGAACGCGCCCACTATGAGCTGGCGGCTGGACACGAGGAAAAGGCAGCCAGCCTGCTGGCAGCGCTGGAAGGCTCGGCCGGACCGGGCGGCCTGTTGCCGGAGCAGGTCTGGGACGGCGCCGATCTGCCGGAACGCGAACTGCTGCATGGCCGCCCCTCGGGCAGCGCCATGCCGCTGGTCTGGGCGCATTCGGAGCATATCAAGCTGCTGCGCTCGCTGCGCGACGGCGCGGTCTTCGACATGCCGCCGCAAGGCGTCAAGCGCTATATCGAGGACAAGACCGTATCCCCGTTCAGAACCTGGCGGTTCAACAACAAGATCCGCACGGTCCCAGCCGGCAAGACGTTGCGCGTCGAAGTGTTGGACCCGGCTACAGTCCACTGGAGCACCGACAACTGGGCGACCGCCCATGACAGCCAGACGGTAGAGAACGCCTTCGGCATCCATCTTGCCGATCTGCCCGCGGCAAGCCTCCCCGAGGGAAGCACGCTGACCTTCACTTTTCTCTGGCCCGGGACCGGCGATTGGGAGAATGTCGACTTCTCCGTCATATCGGGCGACCAAGATGGCCAGTAGATCATAGCCAGTAGACCTTCCCCCGATAAACCCCGCAAATCTCCAAGCAAACAGGGACGAAACCATGCAGATCGGAATGATGGGACTGGGCCGGATGGGCGCCAACATGGTCCGCCGCCTGATGCGCGACGGCCACGAATGCGTCGTCTACGACATCAACCCGGCCAGCGTCGCGGCTCTGGTGACCGACGGCGCGCTGGGGGCGGCTTCAATGGAAGAATTCGTCGGCAAGCTCGCCAAGCCGCGCTGCGTGTGGCTGATGCTGCCGGCAGCCATCACCGGCAGGATCATCGACCAGGTGGCGGCCCTGATGGAGCCCGGCGACATCGTTATCGACGGCGGCAATTCCTACTATCACGACGCCGTCGACCAGGCCGCGAAACTGGCCGGCAAGGGTATCCATCTTGTCGATGTCGGCACCAGCGGCGGGGTCTGGGGCCTGGAGCGCGGCTATTGCCTGATGATCGGCGGTCCCGATGTGGCGGTGCAATACCTCGATTCGGTCTTCGCCACGCTGGCGCCGGGCGCCGATGCCGGCTCCAATCCGCCTGCGGATGCCGGCACCGCGCCCTTCGGCTATCTGCATTGCGGACCGAGCGGCGCCGGCCACTTCGTCAAGATGGTGCACAACGGCATCGAATATGGCGTCATGGCCGCCTATGCCGAAGGCATGAACATCCTGAAGTCGGCCAATGCCGGCAAGCGGCAACGGACGGCGGACGCCGAGACCAGTCCGCTGGAAAACCCGCAATACTACCAGTTCGACATCGACCTTCCCCAGGTGGCCGAGGTCTGGCGGCATGGCAGCGTTATCGGCTCCTGGCTGCTCGACCTGACGGCCGGCGCGTTGAAAAGCGATCCGGGCCTGGTGAATTTCGGCGGCCGCGTTTCGGATTCCGGCGAAGGTCGCTGGACGCTGAAGGCGGCTATCGACACCGGCGTGCCGGCTCCGGTGCTGTCCTCGGCGCTGTTCGACCGCTTCTCCTCGCAGGGCGAATCCGAATTCGCCGACAAGCTGCTCTCCGCCATGCGCTATGCCTTTGGCGGCCATGTCGAGAAGCCGAAGGCCGGCAAGTGACGACACGGGGAAAGACACGCGCATGAGCCAGGAACGGTCCGACACGCTGGTGCTCTTCGGGGCCACCGGCGACCTCGCCTACAAGAAGATATTTCCAGCCCTTTACCAGATGGTCGCCAAGGGCACGCTCACCGAGCCGGTGATCGGCGTCGCCTTCGACGCCTGGGATCTCAAGCAGTTGCAGGCGCGCGCCCGCGACGGCATCGTCAATGCGCTCGGCAAGATCGACGAGAAAGCGTTCGCCAAATTCGCCTCGTTGCTGCGCTACGTCAGCGGCGACTACCGCGATGGAGCGACGTTCGAGAAACTGAAGAGCGCGCTCGGCACCGCACAGCGGCCGCTGCACTACATGGCGGTGCCGCCGACCATGTTCGAGACCGTCGTCCAGGGGCTGGAGCAATCAGGCACCGCGCATGGCGCACGGCTGATGGTGGAAAAGCCCTTCGGTCACGATCTGCAATCGGCGCGCTGGCTGAACCGCGTCCTGCATCTGGTGTTCGACGAACAGTCGATCTTCCGTATCGACCATTATCTGGGCAAGGAAGCGATCCAGAACCTGCTCTATTTCCGCTTCGCCAATTCCTTCCTCGAGCCGATCTGGAACCGCAACTACGTCGAAAGCGTGCAGATCACCATGGCCGAGGATTTCGGCGTCGAGGGACGTGGCCGTTTCTATGACGATGTCGGCTGCATCAGGGACGTCATCGAGAACCATCTGCTCAACATCCTGTTGCTGCTTGCCATGGAGCCGCCTGTCGGCCGTTCCGCCGATGACCTGATCGACGAGAAGGTGCAGGTGCTGCGCGCCATCCGCACGTTGACCAAAGACGATGTCGTGCGTGGCCAGTTCACCGGCTATCTCGCCGAACCCGGCGTAGCGCCGAACTCGCCGGTCGAGACCTTCGCGGCGGTGCGTTTCTTCGTCGACACCTGGCGCTGGCAGGACGTGCCGTTTTTCATCCGCGCCGGCAAGAACATGCCGGTGCACGTCACCGAAGTGGTGGTGCGGCTGAAGCGGCCGCCGCTCGATGTCTTCGATCCGATCAAGCCCGCCGACCAGAACTACGTCCGCTTCCGCATCGACCCGCAGGTGGTGATCGCCATCGGAGCACAGCGCAAGGCGCCGGGCGACGACATGATCGGCGAGCAGGTGGAATTGACGGCGCTCGACGACAGCAAAAGCGACATGCCGCCCTACGAGCGGCTGATCGGTGATGCCATGAACGGCAACGGCCAGCTGTTCACCCGCCAGGACGCCAGCGAACTGGCCTGGCGCATCGTCGGCCCGGTGCTTGGCGACACCACGCCGCCGCACCTCTACGAGCCGCTCACATGGGGACCCGCGGACGTCATGGCCGGGTTCGGACCGCCCAATGGCTGGATCGATCCGGTGAAGTGAGAGGATCACACGATGGCCAAGAAAGTGAAGCAACCAGCATCGGGCACCGAGAAGCCGGACACTGAAAAAATCGTGCTCACGATCGACATCGGCGGCTCGCACGTCAAGATCCTCACCAGCGCCGGGGGCGAGGAGCGCCGCGCCGATTCGGGGCCGGGCCTGACGCCGCGGCAGATGATCGATACGGTCAACAAGCTCGCCGAAGGCCTGTCCTACGACGTCGTCTCGATGGGCTATCCCGGCCCGGTCAATCACAACAGGCCGCTCGCCGACCCCGCCAATCTCGGCACGGGCTGGGCTGGATTCGACTTTGCGGGCGCGTTCGGCAAACCGGTGAAAGTGGTCAATGACGCGCTGATGCAGGCCATCGGCAGCTACGAGGGCGGGCGTATGCTGTTCCTCGGGCTCGGCACCGGTCTCGGTGCGGCGATGATTGCCGACAACGTCGCCCAACCGATGGAACTCGCGCATTTGCCCTACAAGAAGGGCAGGAGTTTCGAGGATTATGTCGGCGAACGCGGCCTGGAAAAGCGCGGCAAGAAGAAATGGCGCAAATACGTCTTCGACGTCGTCGACCGGCTCCGTGCCGCCATGCAGCCGGACTATGTCGTGATTGGCGGCGGCAACGTCGACAAGCTCGATGAATTGCCCGCCGACTCCAGGCGCGGCGACAACACACGCGCCTTTGAAGGCGGGTTTCGTTTGTGGCGCGACAAGGCGCTGATAGTCTGATACTGTTATTGTTTAATATAGTTGTTCAAAATAACGTGTGATATGCCATCAAGTCGTTGCAATACGCAGATTTGCCGACTAGGAATTCCGCGCTACACCAACGCCATTCGTCCCGTGGACGCACGAAGGACGCCATAGCATTTTGATTTCGCGCATGATCCTTTCCGGAAGTCGAATCCGATTTTCAGGTCATTCGCTGTAGACGGAGAAATAGAGTGACCGACGATAGCAACAGTGCCCGTAAAGACATCGATCTGCTCGAGCTGACCGCTCACATCGTGTCCGCTTACGTCGAGAAGAACCGCTTGCCCGCCTCCGGCCTGGCCGACCTCATCGCCAGCGTCAGCGCCTCGATAAACGGGCTCGGCAAGCCTGCGGTCCCGGTGGCTGCCCCCTTGGTCCCGGCGGTCAACCCCAAGAAGTCGGTGACGCCCGATTTTATCATCTGCCTCGAAGACGGCAAGAAGTTCAAATCGCTGAAGCGTCACCTGGGCGTGCATTTCGGCCTGACGCCGGACGCCTATCGCGCCAAATGGGGCTTGCCGTCGGACTATCCGATGGTCGCTCCCAACTATGCGGCCTCGCGTTCGCTGCTGGCGAAATCGATCGGCCTCGGCCGCAAGGCGGCCCCCGTGAAGGCACCCGCCAAGGGCAGGAAGGCCAAGGCCTCGGCCTGAGGCATGTCGCCCAAAAGTGCGCAGCGGTTTTGGGACGACGACCTGCCTAAAGCAGAGATCTAGTTCAGTCCTGAGCCAACAGTTAGGACGACTGGAACAGAAGCCTGCCGGCGAATCCGCCTTGGCAGGCTTGATGTTTTTATGGCTTGGATGGACGGACGGGGCCTTGGGGAGCGAGCCATGAACTACACCAGGATGGTGATCGAGAAAGAAGCGCCGGAAGAATACGGCTACGACCGTATCCGCTACAATCTTTCGGAAAGTTCGATCGCCGACCACAAGCTCTCCGACATCGGCCTGTCGCTGCCTGATCTCACGCTTTTCTATGGCGAGCATCGCGGCGACAAGCAGTTGCGTGCCCTGATCTCGGCGCAGGATGCCGGCATTTCACCGGATGATGTCCTGGTCACCGCCGGTGCCGCGGGCGCGCTGTTCATCATCTCGACCTCGCTTTTGTCGGCCAATGACCATCTCGTCGTCATCAGGCCCAACTACGCCACCAACATCGAAACCCCAAGGGCGATCGGCTGCGCGATCGGCTTTGTCGACCTGGCCTTCGAGGAAGGCTTTGCCATCGATGTCGAACGCGTCAAGGCGGCGATGCGGCCGGACACGAAGCTGATCAGCGTCACCTGCCCGCACAACCCGACCGGCACGATGATGAGCCGAACCGAACTCGATGCCCTGGTGGCGCTTGCCGAAAGCAGCAACTGCCATCTGCTGGTCGACGAGACCTATCGCGACCTCTCCTACGGCCGGCGGCTGCCGACCGCTGCCTCGCTGAGCCCGAAGGCGATCAGCGTCTCGTCATTGTCCAAGGCCTTCGGCATTCCCGGCATCCGCATCGGCTGGCTGATCACCCGGGACGCGGCGCTCCAGGAAAAATTCCTCGCCGCCAAGGAGCAGATCGGCATTTGCGGCAGCGTTATCGATGAAGGCATTGCACGGGGCATGCTCGAGCGCCGGGACGCTTTCCTGGCGACGCTGCTGCCCGAAATGGCCAAGCGCCGCGACATCGTCCAGGCCTGGATCGATCGCGAACCGCTGGTCGACTGGGTGCGGCCCGAAGGCGGTGTCGTAGGCTTCCCGCGCCTCAATGTCGAACCTGGCTTCGACCTCGACCGGTTCTATGTGAATCTGCTGGAAAACCATGGCACCTATGTCGGGCCCGGCCACTGGTTCGAGATGGAGAAGCGCTTCTTCCGCGTCGGCTTTGGCTGGCCGACGGAAGCCGAATTGCGCGGCGGCCTTGATGCCATCTCCGCCGCGCTGCGGCAGTAACTTACGCGTGCCGGTGACGGAGCAGGCTGAAAATTCCTTGATCCAGCACTGATTTTAACGCATATCCGCTGCGAACTGAGCTAAAAGTTCCGCCAGCCGGACCAGCGCCCATCGTGGAAGTGCCCCGCCAGCTGACGTCACTGCAACGGGGCCTCTTAAATCATGACAGCAGAACAGATATCGCCGGATCAGCGCTATGCCGCGTTCCGCCATCGCTCCTTCCTGAGCTATTGGGCGGCACGTTTCCTCACCACATTCGCCACCATGATCGTGTCTGTCGCGGTCGGCTGGCAGGTCTATGATTTGACGCGCGATCCCTTCGATCTCGGCATTGTCGGCATCGTTCAGTTCCTGCCTTCACTGCTGCTGGTGCTGGTCACCGGCGTCGTCGCCGATCGCTTCGGCCGCCGGTTGATCATGGCGTTGGCGACTGTGGTCGAGGCATGCTGTGCGCTTGTTCTCCTGTATTTCACGCTGCGGGGCCTCGTCAGCCCGCTGCCGATCTTCATCGTGCTGGCGCTGTTTGGCCTGGCGCGCGCCTTTTACGGACCGGCCTCGTCGTCGCTATTCGCCAATTTGGTGCCGCCGGAGGATTTCGGCAATGCGATTGCCTGGAATTCATCCGCCTGGCAGACGGCGACTATCGTAGGCCCGGTTGCCGGCGGCCTTCTCTATGGAGTCTCGCCCGAGATCGCATACGGAGTGGCCTCTGTGTTGATGCTCGTGGCGGGCCTGCTGATCTTCACCATTCCCAAGCCCGCGCAGCAGGGCGTCACCGACAAGCCGACGATGGAAACGCTGTTTGCCGGTTTTCGCTATATCTGGAGCGAGAAGATCGTGCTCGGCGCCATCTCGCTCGATCTCTTCGCCGTGCTTTTGTCTGGCGCCTCGGCGCTGCTGCCGGTCTATGCCCGCGATATTCTGGAACTCGGCCCCTGGGGCCTCGGCCTGCTGCGCTCGGCGCCGGGCATCGGCGCCATCTGCGTCGCCGTCTGGCTTGCCGGTCACCCGCTGCGAGACAATGCCGGCAAGATCATGCTCGGCTTCGTCGCCGCTTTCGGCGCCTTCACCGTGCTGTTCGGCCTTTCGACCATCACCTGGCTGTCGATCGTAGCCCTTGCCGGCCTCGGCGCCACCGATATGTTCAGCGTCTACATCAGGGAGACCCTGATCCAGCTGTGGACGCCCGACGAGGTGCGCGGCCGCGTCAACGCCGTCAACCAGGTCTTTGTCGGAGCCTCCAACGAGGTCGGCGAATTCCGCGCCGGCACGATGGCCGCACTGATCGGCACGGTGCCGGCCGTGGTGATCGGCGGCATCGGCGCCATCGCCGTCGCGGGCCTGTGGATGGTGCTGTTCCCGCAACTGCGCAAGGAGCGCCACCTCAACGGACGCAACTGATCTCTTACGGCTGACAGCCGACATGCCTCGCCTATACACAGGAGCTCCCATGATCACTTGCTACCTGAAATATGTCATCGACCCCTACAAGCTTGCCGAGTTCGAAGACTATGGCCGTCGCTGGATAGGCCTGGTCAACCGCCTCGGCGGAAACCATCACGGCTATTTCCTTCCGAGCGAGGGGGCTAACAATGTCGCTTTTGCCATGTTCAGCTTCCCGAGCCTCGCCGCCTACGAGGACTATCGCAAGCGTATGGCTGCCGACCCGGAATGCCAGGAAGTGTTTGAAATGGAAAAACGCAATCGCAGCATTCTCAGCTACGAGCGCAGCTTCCTGCGGCCGGTGCTCGAACCTTGATGCATGTCGCAAAGTGGCCCCGGTTTTGGGAGACCTACATGCATAAAGACAAAGACCTAAAGCGCGGCGCCTGAATCCGTTCAAACGCGACGCGCTTTAGCCATTGCTCGGCTTGCCGAAAATCATCCGCAAAAACTCGTCCAGCCAGCGCTTGAGATGCATGTCCCAGATCAGCCGGCCGCCGAGATGATCGCGGCCGGGCTGGGCACCGGGCAATTCGAAGCGATGCGCGCCGCGCACCACCCAGCGCTGCATCATCACCCTGGTCAGTTCGCCATGGAACTGGATGCCCCAGGCATTGTCGCCGTAACGGAAGGCCTGGTTGGGATAGGTTTCGGCGGTCGCCAGCAGCGTCGCGTCCCTGGGCAGCGAAAAACCCTCGCGGTGGAACTGGTAGACCATCTCCGGCCAGTGCATCAGTTGCTTGCCGGCTTCGGTCGCCTTCAGGGGATACCAGCCAACCTCGACCAGCCCTTCACCGTGTCCTTCGACCTTGCCGCCGAGACAGTTGACCAGCATCTGTGCGCCGAGACAGATGCCGAGACATGGCCGGTTCTCCCTCAGCGGTATTTCCAGCCAGCTGGTCTCGCGGCGAACGAACTCGTCCTCGTCATTGGCGCTCATCGGGCCGCCGAACACCACCGTGCCGGCGTGGTCGTCCAGTGTTTCGGGCAAGGCGTCGCCAAGCGGCGGCCGGCGAATATCGAGGTCGAACCCTTCTTCCAGCAACATGTGGCCGACACGCCCCGGGCTCGAACTCTCCTGATGCAGCACGATCAGGATCTTTGGCTTCGAACTCGTTTGGCGCGGCATGGGAAGGCGAAGATCCTATTCGTCGCTCGATGTTCCGGTGGCGCCCGGCGCGTGCGCCGCCGCCTTGCGGCGCGCCTCGACGCGATCATGGCGTTCGACGCCGATCAGCTCGGCGACGCGCCAGACGGTGTTGTCCTCGAGCTCGTGCAACTCGCCGTCGGCATAGACGATTTCCCACATCAGGCCGATGAAGGCCTTGCGCGCATCGGCATCGAGATGGCGCTTCAGGACGCTGGTGAAGGCATAGAGATCGATCGCCTCATTGTCGGCCCGCTCGCCGGCGGCGGCAAGCGCTTCGAGTTCCGTGCCGCTGATCGAATAGCTCTCCGCCAGCACCGCTTTGAACCGCTCCCACTCGACATCCTGGCGCACGCCATCGGCGTTCATCACATGGTAGAGCAGCGCCGAGGCAGCGATGCGCGGATCGTCCGTGCTGGCATGCGTGCCGGCACCGGCCGGCAAATCCCTGAGAAACGACAGAACGCGTTCAAACATAGATCCATACCCCAACGGCCTGACGGCCTGCCCAACTCAAAACAACCGAAACCGGCGCGGCGATTTCTCCGCTTCCTCGTCCGGATCGACGCCGGGATCGTCCGGCAGCCGCGCAAGCTCCTCGGCCGGCTCGACGCCCTCCGCATCACTCGGCACCGCGGCGAAGGCCGCTGCCGTGATCGGCCTGACATGATCCTCGTGGCGCTCGGCATCCTTGCCCGCAAACGTGTCAGGACCGGCATCATCGATCACCTCGACCGGCCTTTTTTCGCTCGTCGGCTTTGCCAATGCTTCGATGACCGGCGCCGCGCTGGCGGGCACGTCATCATGGCTGTCGATCAACTGGCCAAGACGCTCCATCGGCGCGCGCCACTCGAAGGCGTCGAGCCGGCCGGTGATCGGCGATACTGGCGCCCAGCGTTCCGACACCACGCCGTCGGCGACCCAGGCCGGATCGCGCGGCGCCCGCACCGCCCTGGACAGCAGCTGCCGCACCTTGCCTTGATCGCCGGTCTCGGCCTCCTCGATGTCTGCGAGCAGCAGGTAGGCGCCCTCGCGGCGGTCCATCCGGATCGCCGCCTCGGCCTCGCGGCGGGCGGTCGAGAAATCCTGTGCGTCGAGCGCGGCGCGCGCCACCGTCATCGACGATTCGGCGTGGTTCTTCTTCATTTCCTGCAGCTTCTTCGCCCGGTTGAGGCGGTCGAGCACGGCGTCGCCCGGCCTTGCATGGGTATAGAGCTCGGCGACTTCCGGATGCGGCTCCGCCTTCCACGCCGCCTCGAGGATTTTCGAGCCCTTGCGCACGTCGTTCTGCTTGAACAATGCGGCCGCGGCGGCAACGGCGGCGGGCGCGAAATCGGGCCTGAGCTTGTTGGCCTCGATCGCCGCCGTCCTGGCGGCAGCGGGATCGCTGTCGGCAAGCGCCTGTGCCTTGGCGGTCAGCAGCACGGCGCGGCGGCGGTTGGCGGCATCGCGTTCGATCTGCCGTGTCGATTTCTGCGCGTCGACCAGTTTCAGGGCGCCGTCCCAGTCGCCGCGCGCGGTCAGCTCTTCCAGCGTCGATTCCGCCGCCCAGGCCAGCTGCGGCGCCATCACCGCGGCACGGCCGGCATAATGCCTGGCGGCGTTGCGGTCGCCGAGCCGTTCGGCTTCCAGATAAAGCCCGCGCAAGCCCAGCAGCCGCATTTCCGGATCGTCGAGCATGCTTTCGAATTTCTGCCGCGCGCCTTCATGATCGCCTTCGAGCAGCGACGCCTGCGCTTCCAGCAGGTGGATCAGCGGCTCCTGGTCGGAACGGATCAGCTTGGCGGCTTCCTTGGTCTTCTTGCGGGCCAGCGCGCCATCACCGGCGCCGGCGGCAATCATGCCGGTCGACAGCGCCTGGTAGCCACGGTCGCGGCGGCGGACACGGAAATAGCGCGAGATGGTGTAGGGGCTGTTCCACAGCGACTTAAGCAGCCACCACAGGATCATCACCGCGGCGACCACGGCAACGACGGCCACCGCCGCCACCATCAGGCTGACCTGGTATTGATAGCCGTTGAAAGTGACGACCATGTCGCCCGGCCGGTCGGCCAGCCAGGCAAAGCCCAGCCCGAGCGCGAAAACGACGATGAGGAAGGCGAGCAGGCGGATCATTGTGTTGCCCTCATGCCTTCATCGCGCCCGAGATCAGCGCATCGACCTGGGTTTCGACCTCGATGCGTGCCTTCAGCTTGCCGGCAAAGTCCGCGCCAGCGGCCTTGGCGGCCTCGGGCAGCGTTTCATACTCGCTGAGTGCCTTGGCGTAATCGCCCTGGTTGACCGCCGCCTCCATGCGCGCGACGGTTTCCGGTGCGCCGGCGCCTTCGACGGCACCGATCGGCCTGACCTTGACCAGCGATTCGGCGCTCGACAGAAGGCTCTGAACGAAGCCGGCATTCTCATCGACAGGCGTCGCGGCTGTGACCATGGCATTGGCGGCGGCATCAGCCTGCGACGCGATCTCGGCGCGGGTCGGAACGCCCTTTTCAGCATAGGCGCGCAGTGCCGCAAGCTGCGGCGCATCGGGCGAAATCGCAGCGAGGGTTTCGAGTTCGGCCGAAAACGGCCCGCCACGCTCAAGCGCCGCCTTCAAGGCCGACGCCGCGATGGCAAGCGCGATCTTCGGCTGTCCCGCCGCCGCTTCGACCTTGCCGGACAGCTGCGACACAGACTGCTCCAGCGCCGTCAGCCGGCCCTCCTGCGCCGTCGTAGCCTCGCCGGCCGACTTCACCAGCGCGTCGAGGCCTGCCAGTTTCTCGTTGAGCGGACCGAGATCGACCGGCGCCGAGCTGCCGGCCTTGCCGAGGGCGGCGACCGCCGTCTCGATCTGCGCGACCTTGTCGCCCAGTGCGGCGACCCCGGCTGCGTCGCCTGCTCCACCTTTCTCGACAGCCGATTTCAGCGCCGCCACATCGGCCTTGACCTGTTCAAGGCCCGAGGACAGGCCGACCATCTTGGCCGCTCCATCGCCGTTGCCGCCGGCGTCCTTCAAACCGGCGATTTCGGTCTTCAGCGAGGCGATGTCGCCATTGACGCCATCGAGCGAGACGCCGGCACCGGAACCCGGCGCGCCGAGCAGGCCGGCAAATTGCAGCCCGCCGGCGCCGACCAGCGCGATGACGCCGCCGATGATGCCGGCGGCGACGCCGTTGAGGCCGCCACGCTTTTCAGGTGGTGGCGCCATTTTCTCGCCCCGTGTCTCGGGTTTTGCCTTGTTGCCGTCAGTCTGCGTGCGCTTCGCCGATGCGTCCTCGAAACTGTAGTCATAGGCTTTGGTCTTGCCGGCCGGCGCATCGGACGATCCGGGCTCGTCGGACGATCCGGGATAAGGGATCTCGGCCTCGCTAGCGGGCTTTGTCGCCGCTGCCGGCGGCTGCTCCGGTTCGGCCCGGGCGTCGGTATGCTCCCAGGGCTCGAGATCGGTCTGGTCGGCATGAATCGGCTCTTCGGGAACCTCGGGCTGCGAAGCATTCGCTGCTTCCTCGGCCTTCGCCTCGTCTGTCTGGGCCCCCTGCCTGGCGGCATCCTCGTCGGCGATGCGTGAGACGGCGCCCGGCTCGAGATCGATGGTCACCGGCTCGCGGCGGCTTTTCGAGTGTCGCATCTTCGGCGTCTTGACCATGCCTGGGCTCCGCACAATTCGCTTCGTCTCAACGCCTGGCGGCGCATGATGGTTCAGAAAGGGTCTAGCACATCACCAAGCGGTGAAAAGGGGCGGTGTGATGACGCGGCTCAGCGCGGCGCCTGCAAAAGCGCCAGCAGTGCGTCCTCGTCACGCTGTGCCGCGATGCGGATCCTTTCACTGGCGGCATCGTCGAAGGCTGCGGCGATGCGAGTGGAAAGCGCAAAAACCCATGTTTTTTCGAAGAGACCGCGCAGAGCGGGCCGTCTTGCCAGGATTTGCATCGCCGCCGCCGCCTTGGCTGAATAAAGCAACACCGCGTCGGCAGGTTGCCCGGACAGGCGTTCGAGGATGACTTCGTCCGGATAGCCCATTGTCAGCGTGTCATACGTCTCGACGGCGTGGACCCGAACGCCCGCCGTCACGAGCCTCTGTTCGAACGCCGGAAAACGCACGCGCCCGCAGAGATAGACAATCGTCTTTCCAGAAAAATCGGCGGCGAGACTGTCGGCCAACGCCTCCGCATCGCCCGGGCCTTCACTGACCGACGAAAACCCCGCTCGACGCGCCGCTTGCGCCGTCCTTTTGCCGACCGCATGGCAAGGTAAGGCGGCGAGCGTCGCGATGATTTCTTCCGGCGCATGGCGCACGGCATTGGCGCTGGTGACGGCCACCGCGACGGCATCGTCCGGGATCAGTCCGGCGGCGACAGGCAACGCCTTTGTTTCGGTCAGGGGCAAAAGAACCGGCTGAAAGCCCGTCTCCTCAAGCCGACGCGCAGTGCGCGAAGCACCCGGTTCCGGCCTGGTGACCAGGACGCGAAGCATTTCAGAGCCAGCCGTCGAAGAACTTTTCGCCGGCCTTGGCACGCACGCTCCGGGCTGCTTCACCGCCGATGCTGGCGGCGTCTTGCGCCGGTCCCTGCAGCTCGACCGTGTACGATTGCGTCCCGTCGGGCGAGATGATCAGCCCGGCAAAAGACAGTTTTTCGGCCTCGATCGCTGCATAGCCGGCGATCGGCGTGCGGCAGGAGCCATCCAGCGCCGCCAGGAAGGCACGCTCGCAGGCCAGCGCCTGGCCGGTCGGCACATCATGGACGGCTGCCAGCATCTTTTCGACATCGCGGTCGCCGATACGGGTTTCGATGCCGATCGCGCCTTGCCCCGGCGCCGGCGGGAAGACATCGAGCGGTATCAGGTCGGTGACGACATGCTCGAGCCCAAGCCGCTTCAGCCCGGCATAGGCCAGGATCGTGCCCGCGGCGACGCCTTCTTCGAGCTTGCGCAGCCGCGTCTGCACATTGCCGCGGAACATCACCACGTCGAGATCCGGCCGCATCCGGCGGATCAGCGCTTGCCGCCGCAGCGACGACGACCCGACTTTCGCCCCGCGCGGCAGTTCGGCGATCGTCTTCGCCGCCTTGCCGACAAAGGCGTCGCGTGCATCCTGGCGCGGCAGGAAGGCCGAGAGTTCGAGACCGTCGGGCAGTTGCGTCGGCATGTCCTTCGACGAATGCACGGCGATATCGATCCGGCCCGCCAGCAGCGCCTCCTCGATCTCCTTGGTGAACAGGCCCTTGCCGCCGGCTTCCGACAGCGGCCGGTCCTGGATGCGGTCGCCGCTGGTCGAGATGACGACCACCTCGAACGCCTCCGCCGGCATGCCATGCGCGGCCATCAGCCGCGCCTGTGCTTCATGCGCCTGTGCCAGCGCCAGCGGGCTGCCGCGTGTTCCGATTCTCAAGATTGTTTGCATGGCGCGCAGTCCGTGATAACCCCCCGGCAAGCGAGGCTTTTCCGGGGTTCTCCTAACGGGGAAAGCCCCATGATACAATCTTTAGGGACAGCGACGAATTGATCCGCGTGCTGGGCATAGAGACGAGTTGTGACGAGACCGCCGCCAGCGTGGTGGCCATCGACGGCGACGCCGCGCCGAAAATCCTGTCCAACATCGTGCTCAGCCAGATCGAGGAACATGCCGCGTTCGGCGGCGTCGTGCCGGAAATCGCCGCGCGTGCCCATGTCGAGGCGCTGGACGGCATCATCGAGGCGGCGCTTGCCGATTCGGGCACGGCGCTCGCCGATATCGACGCGATTGCCGCCACAGCCGGTCCCGGCCTGGTCGGCGGGCTGATCGTCGGGCTGATGACCGCCAAGGCAATCGCCGCGGCGGCGAACAAGCCGCTGATCGCCATCAACCACCTCGAAGGCCATGCGCTGACCGCAAGGCTGACCGACGGGCTCGACTTTCCCTATCTCTTGCTGCTGGTCTCCGGCGGCCATACGCAAATCGTCGCCGTGCGCGGCGTCGGCGACTACCAGCGCTGGGCAACGACCATCGACGACGCGCTCGGCGAAGCCTTCGACAAGACGGCCAAGATGCTCGGCCTGCCCTATCCCGGCGGACCGAATGTCGAAAAGGCGGCACAGGCCGGCAATGCCTCGCGCTTTGCCTTTCCGCGTCCGATGAAGGGCTCGGCCCAGCCCGACTTCTCCTTCTCCGGCCTCAAGACCGCCGTGCGCCAGGCGGCGAGCGCCATTGCGCCGCTGAGCGACCAGGACGTCGCCGACATCTGCGCTTCGTTCCAGGCAGCGGTAGCCGATGCTCTGGCCGACCGCGTTTCTCGCGCGCTGACGCGCTTTCGCCAGACATTTCCCGGCACGAAAAACCCGGCCCTCGTCGTTGCCGGTGGTGTCGCCGCCAACCGCGCGATCAAGATCATGCTGGAGCGGCTCTGTGCCGAGACCGGCTTCACCTTCATTGCGCCACCGCTGAAGCTTTGCACCGACAATGCGGCGATGATCGCCTGGGCCGGCATCGAGCGGCTGCGCGCCGGCATGGCGCAGGAGAACGGCTTCGATTTCGTGCCGCGCTCGCGCTGGCCGCTGGACAGCATCTCGGCGCCGATGGTCGGCTCCGGCCGGCGCGGAGCCAAGGCATGAACGAGCGGGCAAGCGGCAACGACACCGCGCCAACCGGCTGGCGCGTTGCCGTGCTCGGCGGCGGGGCCTGGGGCACTGCCTTGGCCTTGGCCATGCTGCGCGCCGGCCATTTCGTCCGCCTTTACGCGCGCGACCCGGAGACCGTCGCCGCGATCGACCGCGGCGAAAATCCACGCTATCTGCCTGGCATTGCGCTCCAGCCAGGCATCGTGGCGACGAGCAACATCCGGGCCGCGCTCGACGGTGCCGACTGCGTGCTGGCGGTGACGCCGGCCCAGTCGCTGCGGACTACGCTGGCGGCAGCGAAGGACCATATGCCGGCCGGTGTCCCGCTGGTTCTGTGTGCCAAGGGCATCGAAAGCGAGACCGGCGCCTTGCTGTCGGCGATCGTCGAAGAAATCCTGCCGCTAAATCCGGTTGCCGCTCTGTCGGGTCCGAGCTTCGCCACCGACGTCGCCCGCGGCCTGCCGACGGCCGTTGTGGTCGCTGCCCGCGACGAGGCATTGGCCGCCGATCTCGCCGCCCGCTTTTCCGCCGAAAACCTGCGCTGCTATTCGAACGACGACCTGATCGGGGTCGAGATCGGCGGCGCCTTGAAGAACGTTTTCGCCATTGCCGCAGGTGCTGTCGCTGGCGCGGGTCTCGGCGCCAGCGCCCAGGCCGCCATGGTGACGCGCGGCTTTGTCGAACTGCGCCGCATCGGCGCTGCCTTCGGCGCCAGGCCCGAGACGCTGATGGGGCTTTCCGGCCTTGGCGACCTGCTGCTGACCTGCTCGTCCACCCAGTCGCGCAATTTCGCCTATGGTTTGGCGCTCGGGCAAGGCAAGCCGCTTGCCGGATTGCCGCTGGCCGAAGGCGTGCCGACGGCGGCGATCGCTGCCCGCATCGCCACCGAGCGCAACATCGACGCGCCGATCATTGCCGCCGTCGCCGCCATACTGGACGGTGCCATCACCGTCCGGCAGGCTGTGACGGCCTTGATGACCCGGCCGCTGAAGACCGAAACCAACGATTGATCCCCACGACTTTGAACGATCAGGAGAAAAAAGATGCTGTTTGCTGTGATTTGCAAGGACAAGCCCGGAAGCCTGCAGGTGCGCCTCGACACGCGGCCTGAGCATATTGCCTTTCTCGAGGGGTTGAACGGCGACAAGAAGCTGGCCTTCGCCGGTCCGTTCCTTGATGCCGAGGGCAAGCCCAATGGCAGCCTCGTGGTCGTCGAAGCGTCCGACCTGGCTGGCGCCCAGGCTCTCTCGGCCGCCGACCCCTACGCCAAGGCCGGGCTGTTCGAAAGCGTCGAAATCCGCCCGTGGAACTGGACGTTCAACAAGCCGGCGGCTAGTTAATCCCGGTCGCCCGCTAGAGTAATTCCAGGAAAAGTGTGAAACGGTTTTCCCGGGAAAAGCGCATAGCGCTTTCCCTTGGGAATTGCGTCAAAACAAAGAGTCCAGGAGGAGAAAGACATGAACTACTGGCTGTTCAAATCCGAGCCATTCAAGTTCTCCTTCGTGATGCTGAAGGCCAAGGGCAAGGCCGGCACGCAATGGGACGGCGTGCGCAACTACGCCGCGCGCAACAACATGAAGGCGATGCAGATCGGTGATCTCGGCTTCTTCTACCATTCCAACGAGGGGCTGAACGTCGTCGGCATCGCTGAAGTCTGCGCGCTTGCCCATCCCGACACCACCTCGGACGATCCGCGCTGGGAATGCGTCGACATCCGCGCCGTAAGGGATGTGCCGAACCCGCCGACGCTGGAACAGGTCAAGGCCAATCCGAAGCTTGCCGACATGGCGCTGGTGCGGCTCGGCCGGCTTTCCGTTCAGCCGGTGACGCCGGCCGAGTGGAAGGAAGTCTGCCGCATGGGCGGCTTGACGCCGGCTCCGTGACGGCGCTGACGCCCAACAGCGCGAGGCAATTCATTCTCGACAACACGGCGCTGATGGCGCCGCCGCACGTGCCGGAGATCCTGCTTCATCTTGCCGACGAAGCGCATGATTTGTGGCAGCGGACCGAGGATGAGCTGGTCGAGATCGGCCTGCCACCGCCTTTCTGGGCCTTTGCCTGGGCCGGCGGCCAGGGCCTTGCCCGCTATGTCCTGGACAATCCCGGCACGGTGCGGGGCAAGCGCGTGCTCGACTTCGCTTCCGGCTCCGGCCTCGTCGCCATTGCCGCCGCCAAGGCAGGTGCCGCCAAGGTGATCGCAACCGACGTCGATCCGTTCTGTGCCACCGCGATCCGGCTCAACAGCGAGATCAACGGTGCCGGGACCGAATTCCTCGGCACGGATTGCATCGGCACCGATGCAGGTTGGGACGTGGTCCTGGCCGGTGATGTTTTCTACGACAAATCTTTCGCGGACCGGCTGATGCCATGGTTCGCAACGCTGAAGGCGCGCGGCGCCGAGATCCTCGTCGGCGATCCCGGACGGTCGTATCTGCCGAAGGCAGGGCTGGAGCCGCTTTCTGTGTATGAAGTGGCCGTCACGCGGGCGCTGGAGGATGCGCTGGTCAAGCGCACGACGGTCTGGCGGTTCGCTTGACGCGATCGCCGAACAGGCGTTCCATCACATACAAATCAGAGGGGGAGCTCATGGATTTTTCAGCAGTGAACTGGCTGGCGGTAGTCGCTGCCGCGATCGCCGCGTGGCTGTTCGGCGCCGCTTGGTACATGGGCCTGAGCAAGGCGTGGCTGAAGGCCGCCAAGCTCGATCCGGCGACGATGAAAAAATCGCCGCTGCCCTTCGTCATCAGCTTCATCGCCGAACTGGTCATGGCCACCACATTGGCCCTGGTCGTCGGCGCGATGACCGGCGGCGAGCCGACATGGATCGCCGGACTAGTCTTTGGCTTTGTGCTCTGGCTGGGTTTCGTCGCCACGACGCTCTCGGTCAACCATCGCTACGAGAATTTCGGCTGGGACCTGACCCTCATCGACGGCGGCCACTGGCTCGGCGTGCTGCTGATCATCGGCGCCGTGATCGGCTGGTTCGGCGCGGCGGCAACCTGATCAAGAAGGGAGTAGGGCAGTAAGGCAGTAGGGGAATAGGGGGCAAACGGCACCGACTGCTATCCCTACTGCCCTACTGCCCTTTGTCCGTGGTCCGCGTCTTGGCGACTTCCTCGAGCATCCATTCGCGAAAGGCGACGATGCGCGGATCGTCGGCGGTATTTTCGGGATAGACCAGGAAGTAGGCGAACTCGGGCGCCACCCGCAGGCCGAGTTCGAAAGGCTGCACCAGCCTGCCCTGGGAAAGGTCGTTCGCCACCATGGCGAAATCGGCGAGCGCAACGGCATTGCCGTCGAGCGCTGCCTGGACGGCATCCGTGGAGTTTCCGAAGACGACGGTCCGGCTGTCGTCGAAATCATTGATGCCGGCCGCCGCCATCCACATCCGCCAGTTGGGCCATGTCACGCCTTGCCGCGACCATTCGATATGCGCAAGCGTGTGATTGAAGAGGTCGCGCGGCTCACGCAGCGGCGGACCGGACGTCAAGAGGCTCGGGCTGCACACCGGAATGAGGATGTTGTCGAACAGCCGGTGGGTGCGAAGACCCGGATATTTGCCGGCGCCGAAACGGATGCCGACATCGATGTCATCGAGTTCGAAATCCCGCACTTCATAGGCAATGTCGAATCGCAATTCGATATCGGGGTGATGCTTGCGAAAATCGTCGACGCGTCGCATCAGCCATTTTGACGCGAACTGCGCGTCGAGCGTTACCTTTAAAAGGGCGGTGCCGCGCGCCAGCTTTTGCGCCCGCGAAACGGCCCGGCCAAGCAGGTCGAGCGCGTCGGCCGAGGCGTCGAACAGCACCGTCCCCGCCTCGGTGAGCCGGATGGTGCGGCTGGTGCGTGTGAACAGCACCAGCCCGAGTTGATCCTCGATTTCTTTGATCTGATGGCTGACGGCGGCCGGTGTCAGGCCGAGCTCGTCGGCGGCGCGGGTGAAATTGAGGTGCCGGGCCGCTGCTTCCAGCGTCCTCAAGGCACGAGTCCCGGGCAGAAGACGAGCCATCCTATCCTCAAATAAAACTTGATGATCCAGAGAAAACTACTCGTTTCTCGCAGGGATTTCAATCTGGCATGATCCCATCATCGACACATCATCAAGCCGGATTTGATATCCGGAGACAACGGATCATAACCATGTCCATCATCGTTTTGAATTCATCGACACCCCGCCCGGCCTGGCTGGCCGAAACCCTCGACTGGCTGCGTCACGCCCGGATCGCGATACGCCTCGCCCGCCGCGACATTGCCTACCAGGACGTCGAGGATCTCTCCGATCGCCAACTGCGCGATATCGGCGGCGAGCGTCGCGACGTCGCTCGCGCAATGGACAGAGAACTTGGCCGGCTGGGCCTGCTAGACATCGGCTGGCAGAAACCTGGTCGTAGGGGAATAGGGGAATAGGGGAATAGGGGAATAGGAAAATTAAGGCTGCGCCGGGACTGTCCCTACTCCCCTACTCCCCTACTCCCCTACTCCCCTACTCCCCTACTATCTTACCACCCTCACCACCGTCCGATCCGACAGCAGCGGCAGCAGTCGCGCCATCGTACGAGCCGTGACAGCCACACAGCCTTGCGTCGGCGTGAAGCCGGGGCGCGCCAGATGGAAGAAGATGGCGCTGCCGCGCCCGCGCCGGCGCGGCGACAGGTTCCAGTCGAGCACAAGACAGGCGTCGTAGAGCCGGTCGTCGCGCCGCATGCGTTCGTGGCTGGCGCCATAGGGTATCTTGACGGGCCTGTTGTAGTTGCGGTCGTCAGGCACTTCGCACCAGCCCAGATCGGGCCCGATCGGCGTCATCGCCAGACGGGTCCTGCGGCCGCTGGAGAACTGATCTCCCCGGAAATACCCCGACAGTATCCGCATCGCGGCCAGCGGCGTGGCGCCATCGCCTTCGCGCTTGCCGGCCGAGATGCCACCGCGCCCCAACGCACAGGCAAACACCGTTTTACCGGCCTGCAGCAGGCCCTGGCTTGGATGCCCAGGCTTGGCCCGCACGGTCAGCACACGCAGCCCTTTTCGCAAAATTGCGCCGGCTGCATTGCGATCGTGTTTTTTCTTGTATGATCGTGCCACGGAACAAATCACTGTGAACGGCTGTTGCGCCGGTCAGCTTCCGCATAAACAGGCAGCGGTCAACTGAATTTTCTTTTCAAAACAACGGATTGATCCATGACTTCACGCACCATACTGATCGTCGACGATGATGATGACCTGCGCGGCACACTGGTCGAGCAATTATCCCTTTACGAGGAATTCGACGTGCTGCAGGAATCGACTGCGGCAAAAGGTGTCGCCGCAGCGCGCGGCGGCCTCATTGATCTGCTCATCATGGACGTCGGGCTGCCCGACATGGATGGCCGCGAAGCGGTGAAGATCCTGCGCAAGGGCGGTTACAAGGCGCCCATCATCATGCTGACCGGTCACGACACCGATTCGGATACGATTCTTGGTCTCGAGGCCGGCGCCAACGACTATGTGACGAAGCCGTTCCGCTTTGCCGTGCTGCTGGCGCGCATTCGGGCGCAGCTGCGCCAGCATGAGCAGAGCGAGGACGCCACCTTCTCGGTCGGGCCCTATACTTTCAAGCCCAGCCAGAAACTGCTGCTTGACCCGCGCGGCGGCAAGGTGCGGCTGACGGAGAAGGAAGCCTCGATCATCAAATATCTTTATCGCGCCGACCAGAAGGTGGTGACGCGCGACGTGCTGCTCGAGGAGGTGTGGGGCTACAATTCCGGTGTCACCACGCACACGCTGGAAACCCATGTCTACCGGCTGCGCCAGAAGATCGAGCGCGATCCTTCCAATGCGGAAATTCTTGTGACAGAAAGCGGCGGCTACAAGCTGGTTCCTTAAACATTTCATTATCCAATGAGCGGTCGGGCGGGGCCGCTTTCGGGTACGATCCAGTTGGAGGGTGGTTTGGATCGAACTCGCAGAGGAGGAGTCGGACTGTCGGTTCGGGGACATAGCTAGATGGCGCTGGATGACGACATCCGCGTCCTGTCCGCCGTGAGGCTCTTCGAGGGCTTCACGCAGGAACAATTGCGCCTGCTCGCCTTTGGCGCCGAGAACACCAGGCTGATTGCCAACCACAAGCTTTATCGCGAGGACGATGAGGCCGATTCCGCCTATATCGTCGTCAGTGGGCGCATCGTGCTCTACCGGGAGCAGGGTGGTGAACGCATCCCAATTGGCACGGCAGGCCCCGGCACAATCCTGAGCGAACTGGCGTTGATCGCCGACACCAACCGGTTGACCAGCGCCTCGGCCGAGATCGATTCCGAAGTGATGCGGCTCAGCCGCAAGATGTTCCGCCGCATCCTGGAGGAATATCCCGAGATCGCGGTCAAGCTCCACCAGCGCATCTCGGAGGAATTTCAGGCGATGATCCGCCGCATCGAGGAACTGGCGCCGCGCTTCTCTGGCTGAAGGCTGCCCGCCTGCGAAGCTGTTGTGTCGCGGCCAAAGGCGGAAGCGCGGCAGCGCTTTTCAACGACATTGGCCGCGATGACCTGATCGTGGCGCACTGCGGCCGGAGCGGGAATCGCCAAGGTTCGTTCATCCGGACGCCCGGATCCAGGGGCAAGGGTCCGTTGACAGGCATGAGGTGAAATCCTAAAGCACCTCGAAGGCGGCCGGCACAGCAGGCGCCATCACCACCAGGCTCCTGGGGGGAGCGAGCCATGCCATCAGGGCGGTACGAGACGATTATCTTGTATTCCCGCAATGACGCGTTCGGCGACGGATTAATCCGGATTCCGGCTTTGCGCGCCGCCAGAACGGCATTCCCCGATAGTTTCATCGTCTACGGAACCACCCGGTCGTCGTCCCTTGAACATAGCCTCAATCGCCATGCCGGCCATTTGGTCGATGCGATCAATGTGCGGACGCCCCTGGCGCGCCTGATCGCCGGTCACCGCAACGGCAAGGGGCGATTGGCCGTGGTCGATTTCCGCATCTCGGCGCGTTGGCTGCTTCAAGCCTCGGCATCACTGCTCGGCCGCGGCATCGCCTATGAGGCAAACTTTCCGGCTTTCGCCCTTTCCTGGCGCCTGGGCCAAAGGCCTGAAGCACGACCCGGGCACAATGCCTGGCGCTACCACCGCCTCATCGAACGCCTTGCCGGCAAGCGGCTGCCTTTCGATCATCGGCTGGAGCCTGGCCCGGCCGCGCGAGCGGCGGCCAGGGGCCTTGCGGACGGCAAGCATGCTCCGTTGATCATTATCGCGGCGCACGGCAGCGCCAGCAAGCGCATGTCGGCGGATCAGGTTGCCGCGATCGCCGACAGCCTGATCGCCGACGGGGCGGACCTTCTCTATGTGAAAACTCCCGGCGATGGTCCCGATATGGCTGAACTGGCTCAGCGCGTACCGAAGCTGCGGCTTGTCGATTCCGCCGCGATCGAGGGTGTCGATATCGGTGACATCTTGCTGGCGCTCGGCGAGTTTGCCGATCTTTACATCGGCGCCGAAGGCGGTACCGCACATCTCATGGCAACCGTGATGACGCCGATGGTTATCCTCAGTGGCGGCGCCAACATGGCCCGTTGGAGGCCGCTTTCGAACTGCGTGGACGTGATCGAATCCCGTCTTGCAAGCCCGACCGGCCTGGTCGCCGATGTGCCTGCGTCGACAATCGTCGAAGCGGCGCAACGGATGCTGGCGACGCGCCGCCGCGACCATCCCCATCTGCCGGATCTCGCAGGCCTGTCAGTCCAGCAATTTCGCGATAACGACATGCATGAAGACTTGAAGCGCGCGGTTTGAACTTGAATTCATTTGGCGCGCTTCGAAGCGCGTTGAGATTCAGGTCGGCCATTTGCAGGCCAGCCTCACCTGAACATCGACGCCATGGTATAATGGGTTCGGTGGGGCGAAGCGCTGCAATCATGGTGACCACCGGCACAATGCAGGCGAAGTTCTCGGCGGCAAATCTGGCGGCTGTCGTACTTTGGTTCCAGTGGAGTTCCTCTCAGTCCTCAATGAGAATAGCAATGCCAGAGAACAACGCGCTGAACACAAAGCATGGCGGCGAATGGATAATAGCCTGGCGCTTGGTCGTACTGGCGGCGACGGCGATTAATGTTGCGATGCTCTTAGCCGCGCTGTTCATCGCGCAAATTCGTGGCCTGGACGCTTGGATCTTTTATCGAGATCCATCTGCAGCCGCCGAAGTCGGCTTCTATACGGGGTGGATTTCGTCCCTGGGTGCTTCGCTATGGATCGGCACCGGCGCTGCCACCCTGTTTGCTGGCCTGCTCACGCATCGATGGGATTGCACGTTTCTCGGCGGTCTTACCCTGTTCTTGGGCCTCGATGACCTGTTGTTGATCCATGAGGACGTGCTGCCCATTGTAGGGATACCGGAGATCGTTCCGATGATTGTCTACGCCGCCGCCGGGTTGTTCTGGTTCTTTCGGCTGCGACGAAAGACATTCGACGGCACGATCGTCTTTGTGGCCGCAGGCTTCCTGCTTGCGATGTCAGCATCGATTGACCAGCTCGGAGAGCTGTTTCCTACCCCTGGTTCTGCGGCCGCCATCGCCGAAGACGTCGTCAAAGAGCTTGGCATCTTCCTTTGGGCGGCAGGTGCCGTTGGGTACGCGGCGATGGTGACACGATTGGGCCGTCCGTGGGTGGATCCAGCCGACTCCACCTCTACCGACTGACTGCCGCAGGCCCCGCATCTTCAAGCAGGCTAGTCCAGATCGAACCGCGCGATCACAGGCACATGGTCCGACGGGCGCTCCCAGCCGCGCGCCGGACGCAGGATTTCGTAGCCGGAAAAGCTGGGCACCAGGTTCGGCGACGACCAGACGTGGTCGAGACGGCGGCCGCGGTTGGACAGCTCCCAATCCTGCGCGCGATAGCTCCACCAGGTGTAGAGCTTCTGCTCATGCGGCACGTTGAGCCGCATCAGGTCGACCCAGTCGCCGGCGCGCCGCATCGCCTCGAAATTTTCTGTCTCGACCGGCGTGTGGCTGACCACGTTGAGCAATTGCTTGTGCGACCAGACGTCATGCTCGAGCGGGGCGATGTTGAGGTCGCCGACCAGCACCGAGCCGGACACCTCGTCATGTTCTGCCCGAATGGCATTCATCTCGGCGACGAAGTCGAGCTTGTGCTTGAACTTCCTGTTGATGACGGGATCCGGTTCGTCGCCGCCCGCCGGGACGTAGAAATTGTGCAGCAGGATCGCCTTGCCGCCGGCCCGCACCCTCACCGAGAGGTGCCGGCTATCCTCGATTTCGCAAAAGCGTCGCTTTTCGACCAATTCGATCGGCCGCCGCGCCACGGTTGCTACGCCGTGGTAGCCCTTCCGGCCATGGAAGGCGATGTGTTCGTAGCCGAGCTTGCGGAAAGCCTTTTCGGGAAACAGGTCGTCGGGAACCTTGGTTTCCTGCAGGCACAGCACGTCGGGGGCCTGCTCCACGAGCAGGCGCTCGACGATCGGCATGCGCAGGCGAACGGAGTTGATGTTCCAGGTGGCGATGGAGAAGGGCATTGGCAATCCAGGACAGCGTGCGGCCGACCAGAACCGATGGGTTCCGGCGGGGAAGACGCCTTTTGACGGAGTCAGCCCGGGAAATTGCCAGCCGCGGGCCGCAAAGACAAGCCGGGCCACGCCCGACGAGGCGCGGCCCCGGTGCTTTCCACAGCTATAACAACTGGGTTAGCGCGCCTTGTTGGTGTTGAGCTCGCGGTTCGCCGTGTAGTCGATGGCGAAAGTATCCGGCGCGAAGCTGACGCCTTCCTTGGTGTTGAAGATCATCACCGTCGTATCCTTGCCCTGCGCGTCGGTGATCGTCCACTGCCGCAAATCGAAGGTTTTCGGATCGAACATCATGGTGATCTTCGAATTGCCGAATACGGATTTGTCGGCGAGCTGGATGGTGGTGAGGTCATCCTCCTGCTTGACGCTTTTGACGCGGTCGCCGGAGAGGTCGATCCTGGTGTCGAGCAGCAGCTTCAGAGGCGTCTTCGACAACGGATAGAGATCGGACGTGTTGAGCCTCTTGTTCAGGATGACCACCGACTGGCCGTCTGAAATCACCCGGAAATTCGAAGAGCCGTCATAGTTGAAGCGGATCTTGCCTGGCCGTTCAAGGAAGAACTTGCCGCCGGTCTGCTCGCCCTTGGGGCCGAACTGCACGAATTCGCCGCTCATCGATTTGACCGAGGAAAAGTGGTCGGCGATCTTCTGCGCAGCGGCCGGCACAGCCGCCTGCGCCGAAGCCAGCACCTGGAAGCCGGGCACCGCGTTGAAGGCTGCCGCCCCCGCAAACGCCAGGCCGAGGCCCAGCAACTGACGCCGGGAGGGAGCAAATGTGCTGAGCGCTGAAAGATCGTTTTTCATGTCGGTCACTCTCATCTGATTCCTGAGTTGTTCCGTGCTTGGACCCCCAGTTAGGCTGAAATTTGGCGGGTCGGGCGTCCCTTGGTCGCTTCAACGCCTTGAAAGGTTCAAGGTTGCCGGACCGGGATGTCACAAGGGTCAGGCTTTCCAGTCAGAACTTGTCGTCTTCGGTCGGCACCAGGATCTCTCGCTTGCCGGCATGGTTGGCCGGGCCGACGATACCTTCCTTCTCCATCTTCTCGATGATCGAGGCGGCGCGGTTGTAGCCGATGCCCAGCCGGCGCTGGATATAGCTGGTCGAGGCCTTGCCGTCGCGCAGCACCACGGAGACCGCCTGATCGTAGGGATCGTCGGAATCCTCGAAATTGCTGTTGCCGCCACCGGACCCACCCTTGCCCGACGGCTCGTCGTCGTCCTCGCCGTCATCCTCGGTGATGGCGTCGAGGTATTCCGGCACGCCCTGCAGCTTCAGATGCGCGACGATCTTCTCGACCTCTTCATCGGCGACGAACGGGCCGTGCACGCGCTGGATACGACCGCCGCCGGCCATGTAGAGCATGTCGCCCATGCCGAGCAGCTGCTCGGCGCCCTGCTCGCCCAGAATGGTGCGGCTGTCGATCTTGGACGTCACCTGGAAGGAGATGCGGGTCGGGAAATTGGCCTTGATGGTGCCGGTGATGACGTCGACCGACGGCCGCTGCGTAGCCATGATGACATGGATGCCGGCGGCGCGCGCCATCTGCGCCAGGCGCTGCACGGCACCTTCGATGTCCTTGCCGGCGACCATCATCAGGTCGGCCATCTCGTCGATGATGACGACGATATAGGGCATCGGCTCGAGATCGAGGTTCTCGGTCTCGTAGATCGCCTCGCCGGTCTGGCGGTCGAAGCCGGTCTGCACGGTGCGTGAGATCTTCTCGCCCTTCTTGTCCGCCTGGCTGACGCGGGCGTTGAAGCCGTCGATGTTGCGCACGCCGACCTTGGACATCTTGCGGTAGCGGTCCTCCATCTCGCGCACGGTCCATTTCAGCGCCACCACCGCCTTCTTCGGATCGGTGACGACGGGCGTCAGCAGATGCGGGATGCCGTCATAGACCGAGAGTTCCAGCATTTTCGGATCGATCATGATCAGCCGGCAGTCCTGCGGCGTCAGCCGGTAGAGCAGCGACAGGATCATGGTGTTGATGGCGACCGACTTGCCCGAGCCGGTGGTGCCGGCGACAAGCACGTGCGGCATCTTGGCAATGTCGACGATGACCGCCTCGCCATTGATGGTCTTGCCCAGCGCCAGCGCCAGCTTGGCCTTCGTCGTCTCGAAGTCACGGCTGGCCAGGATCTCTCTGAGATAGACGGTTTCGCGCTTGGCGTTCGGCAGTTCGATGCCGATGGCGTTGCGGCCTGGCACCACCGCGACGCGGCAGGCGATGGCGCTCATCGAGCGCGCGATGTCGTCGGACAGGCCGATGACGCGTGACGATTTGATGCCGGGCGCCGGTTCGAGCTCATAGAGCGTGACCACCGGGCCAGGACGGACGGCGATGATCTCGCCCTTGACGCCGAAATCCTCCAGCACGCCTTCGAGCAGACGGGCGTTCTGTTCCAGCGCGTCCTTGGACAGGCTGGCGTCGCGCACCACGTTCTTCGGTTCGGAGAGGAAGTGCAGCGACGGCATTTCGAATTTTTCCGAGCCGATCAGCGATGTCTGCGCCTCGCGCTGCACGCGGGCGCCGGGCACGGGGCGCGCCGCCGGCGCCTCGACGCGGGTGGCTGCGTCGGAGCGGAACGGCTGCACCTTGGCGGTCGGCGCGCCGCGGCGTTGCACGACAGGCTCATCGTCGAAATCGGCATCCTCGCCCGCATTGTCGAAGCGGTCGTCGAAGATATCGGCATCGTCGGGATCGAGCGAGACGCTGCGGTCATTGACCATGGCGGCGAAGAATTCGGGCTCGACGCGGGCGCGGCCATCCTGGCTCATCCGCTGCTCGGCAAACTCGGCCGATTCGACCCGTTCTGCGGCGCGCCGCCAAGCGGTGGAGCGCTGCTCCATCTCCGGCTCGTACTCGTCCCGCTCCTGCCTGCGGCGCAAGGCGCGGCGGTGCATCCACGCGCGGAGCGAGAGCCACCAATGAGTAATTGCCCCGAGTGCCAGGATGCCCTCGTCGCCCTCGTCCTCGTCATTGTCGAACAGAAGGTCGTCCTCGCGCGGATCGGCGGCGGGCTCGTCCTCCATCACGGCGAAGCCGTTCTTGCGTCCGATCAGCGCCGAGCCATGGGCGAAGAGCCACAGTGCGGGCGCGGCCAGCAGGATGGCGATGATGCTGGCGATCAACCCGGTCGGATAGCCGCCGATGACGACGCCGGGGATCTTCAGCACCATGTCGCCAAACACGCCGCCGAGGCCGGTGGGCAGCGGCCAGGTCTTGGGCGGCACAACGCAGCCGACCATCGCCGCGGCCAGCAGCGCGAAGCCGAACCAGGTCAGCCCGCGCTTGGGCAGCCTGTCGACACCGCGCGCGGAAAACAGCAGGAAGCCCCAGATGACCGTCGGAACCAGGGCCGCGACGGCGGCGAGGCCGAAGAACTGCATGGCCAGGTCGGAGAACACGGCACCCGCATAGCCCATGGCGTTGGTGACGGTGTTGTTCGTCGCGTGGGAAAAACTCGGATCGGCGACATTCCAGGTGGCAAGGCTGGCAACGCCAAAGGCGGCCAGCGCGAACAGGCCGACGCCGACCAGCCGTCCGACCTGACGCCGCGCGAACGCCTGGATGCCGTGCCCCGTATCGGCCAGCGCGAGCGGTGCTGAAGCCCCTGAACGCATGCTCTTCCCCGTCTGTCATGGTCTCGCCGGGTGCGTGGCGCACTCCGGCAGATTCGGGTCTCAGACTATCGGTGGGAAGGTTAAGGGCGCATTAACTATAAGAGGTTGAGATGATCAAACCTCGTTACCGCCGGTTGAGCCGTATGAGGCAATGATGGACGACGGGCCGATGGAGCTTCCATCGAACGACACAATGGCGGGCTGGCAGCCCGCCATTGGTCGTCTGGAACAAAGATCGGGTCTCGGCCCGATCGCGGCAAATCAGTTGGCGCCGCCGAGCGCCTGCACATTGGCGCAGAATTCCGCATGCGGCTTGCTCATCGCCGCATCCTGGCATTCCTTCTTCATCGCTTCCTGCTTTTCCATCGGCATGGCCATGAAGGCTGTCTTGAAATCCGCCATCGGCTTCATGGTTTTCATGCCGGAGTCCGTGAAGAACGGCGCCATGTTGTCGGGCTCATCCAGAGCACCGGCAAAAGCCACGCCGCCGATCATGGAAAGAGCAAGCGCTCCGAGGCAGATGTTCTTGAGGTTCATGAGATGGTTTCCTTCCCTGTTGTTGGCACGAGCGTCAGAACGACGATCGCCTCCACTGTTCGGAACCAGAGCGGTCGTTGTTTCCTCAAAAAACCTGATCACCCGAACGTGATTGCGTGAAGCCGGGCATTGCCGGAACGGCTTGCCAAAAAAAGAGGCCCGGACATGATCCGGGCCTCAATGCGTGAACTCCTTTCGGGAGCGTCACGACGGGATGGGAGAATGCGGGGCGGCCGAGGCCGCCTCGCACAGGGCTTACGAGTGATAGGCCGCTTCGCCATGCGAGGTGAGGTCGAGGCCTTCGCGCTCTGCGTCGGCTGTCGGACGCAGGCCGATGATCAGGTCGACGATCTTGTAGAGGATGGCGCTGCCGATACCCGACCACAACAGGGTCACCAGGACACCCTTGGCCTGCGCCAGGAGTTGTGTGGCCGTGCCGGCATAGCCGGCAGCAAAGTCGGCCGTCGAATAGTCGACAATGCCGGCGCCACCGAGGGCAGGATTGACCAGGATGCCTGTGCCGAGCGCGCCGATGATGCCGCCGATGCAGTGGACGCCGAAGACATCAAGGCTGTCGTCGTAGTCGAACGCGTTCTTCACCACCGAGACGAAGAAGTAGCAGACGAAGGTCGCGACGATGCCGAGCACGATGGCGCCCATCGGGCCGGCAAAGCCGGCAGCAGGCGTGACGGCGACGAGGCCGGTCACCGCACCCGAAACAGCACCAAGCATGGAGGCTTTGCCGCGCAGCACCGATTCAAGCACGATCCAGGTGACCGCCGCCGCCGCCGTGGCGACGAAGGTATTGATCATGGCCAGCACCGCATAGGCGTTCGCTTCAAGGTTCGAACCGGCGTTGAAGCCAAACCAGCCGACCCACAGCAGCGAAGCACCGACCATGGTCAGCGTCATCGAGTGCGGCGCCATGAGATCCTTCTTGTAGCCGCTGCGCTTGCCGATCATGAGCGCGCCGACGAGGCCGGCAATGCCCGCATTGATGTGAACGACCGTGCCGCCGGCGAAGTCGATAGCGCCGAAGCTGAAGATGAGGCCCGTCGGATCGCTATAAGCGCTCGGGCCGCCCCAGAACCAGACCATATGAGCGATCGGGAAGTAGATGAAAGTGACCCACAGGATGACGAAAAGGATCAAAGCGGAGAATTTGACGCGTTCGGCGAAGGCGCCGACGATCAGGGCCGGCGTGATGCAGGCGAAGGTCATCTGGAAGACGACGAACACCAGTTCAGGAATGGCGACACCCTTGGTGAAGGTCTCCGACAGGGTCGTCACATCGACGCCGGAGAGAAACATCTTGGAAAGGCCGCCGACGAAGGCGTTGCCCGGGGTGAAGGCGAGGCTGTAGCCGTAGAAAACCCAGATGATCATGACCACGCTGGTGATGGTGAAGACCTGCATCAGCACCGACAGCATGTTCTTGCTGCGAACCAGGCCGCCGTAGAAAAGCGCAAGACCGGGAACCGTCATCAACAGCACCAGAACGGTGGAAACCATCATCCACGTGGTGTCGCCCTTGTCGACGGTGAAAGCTGGCGCTGCTGCGGCCGCGGCGGGAGCCGCTTCCTGCGCGAATGCGGCGACCGTGCCCAATGCTCCGAGCGCGAACGAGCCGAGCAGCGCGGAGCGCGCCGCTGACTTCAAGGTGGAAGGAATATTCATTGAACTCTCCATTGGAATACGTGATCGCCGCTCAGAGCGCGTCGGTGTCTGTTTCGCCGGTGCGGATGCGCACCGCCTGATCGATGCCGAAAACGAAGATCTTGCCGTCGCCGATCTGGCCGGTCTTGGCGGCTGCGGTGATGGCTTCGACGGCCTTGTCGACCATGTCGGCACTGACCGCGACTTCGATCTTGATCTTCGGCAGGAAGCTGACCGCGTATTCCGCCCCGCGATAGATCTCCGTATGCCCTTTCTGACGCCCGTAGCCTTTGACTTCGGTGACGGTCAGGCCCTGGATGCCGACGGCGGTAAGCGCTTCGCGTACCTCGTCGAGCTTGAACGGCTTGATGATTGCCATCACAATTTTCATAAGGTTTCACCCTTCGCTGTTGCGGTCCCCCGCGTTTGCACACCTTCACCGATCCTAAAAAGCCGGAGAGTGCCCACGAGGATTCAAGCTCCGTGCCAAGTGCGGAAGCAGTGTGTTAACCCATTGTAAACAAAGAGATTGAGGAGCGTTCCGACGCAACCTGTTGATAGCTGCGGCGATGCATCTGCTTAAAAATTGGGCAAATTTTGAAAAATGCCTACTCTGCAGGCGATCGCTTGAGCCGGATCAGCCCTTCCTGCGCAACCGAGGCAATCAGCGTGCCGTCGCGGGCAAACAGCGACCCGCGCGTAAAGCCGCGCGACCCCTGTGTCGACGGGCTGTCCTGCGTGTAGAGCATCCAGTCGTCGAGCGCATGACTGCGATGGAACCACATGGCGTGGTCGAGGCTCGCCGCCTGGATATCGCGGTCGAAAATGGCGCGGCCATGCGCGAAGGTCGATGTGTCGAGCAGTGTCATGTCGGAAAGATAGGCGAGCACCGCCGCCTGGATGGCGCGGTCCGCCGGCACCGGACCGGTGGTGCGGATCCAGATGTTCTGCTTTGGCTCCAGTTTTTCGCGGCTGGTGTAATGCTTGAGCATCACCGGCTTCATTTCGATCGGCCGGTCGCGCTCCCAGTAGCGTTTGATGCCATCGGGCACCGCCTCGCCGAATTTGCCCAGCAATTCGCGCTGCGACAGCAATGTGTCCGGCCCCGGAACGTCCTGCGGCATCGGCACCTGGTGCTCCAGGCCGACCTCATCCTGCTGGAACGAGGCTTCGAGCGAAAAGATCGCCTGGCCGTGCTGGACCGCTACCACGCGCCGCGTGGTGAAGGAGCCGCCGTCGCGAATACGGTCGACCTCGTAGACGATCGGCACCTTGGTGTCGCCAGGCCGCATGAAATAGCCGTGCAGCGAATGCACGTACCGATCGGGATCCACTGTCCGCTGCGCCGCCACCAGCGCCTGGGCGATGGTCTGGCCGCCGAACACGCGCTGCCAGTCGAGCAGCGGGCTGCGACCACGATACAGATTGTGTTCCAGCTTCTCGAGGTCGAGAATGCCGAGAAGCTCGTCCATGGCTGCCGTCATATTTCGCGCCCTCGTCGTAGAAGTGTTATGGCGGTTTCCGACAGGACGGACAGGCAGTCAAGGGTGCAGGGCCCGGCGGCGCGCAGGAGCGAAGATGATGGAACGCAAGGCGGACACGAAAACCGGGGCAAACGCGAAAACAAGATCTGGGCTCGATGTCCTGGTCGCCGGCGCCGGCTATGTCGGCCTGGCCGCCGCCATATCGCTGAAGCAGGCGCGACCGGGTCTAGCCATCGCTCTCGTCGATGCCGCACCTGCTGGCGCCTGGCAAAGGGATGGCCGCGCCTCGGCCATTGCCGCCGCCGCATGCCGCATGCTCGACCAGCTCGGCGTGTGGGCCGAGATCGTGCCCCAGGCGCAGGCGATCACCGAGATGATTATCACCGATTCGCGCACCGCCGATCCGGTGCGTCCGGTCTTCCTGACCTTCGACGGCGAAGTGGCGCCGGGCGAGCCTTTTGCGCATATGGTCGCCAACAGGGTGCTGAACGGCGCCTTGCGGGCCAGTGCCGAAAAACTCGGCATCGACATCATCGAAGGCGTCGCCGTGCAGGGGTTCGAGACCAACGGCGCCGGTATCACCGTGCATCTCGCCGACGGCGCGACGCTGAAGGCCCGGCTGCTGGTCGCCGCCGACGGCGTCAACTCGAAGCTGCGCGACATGGCCGGCATCAAGACGGTGAAGTGGGAATATGGCCAGTCCGGCATCGTCTGCACGGTGGCGCATGAACGCCCGCACAATGGTCGCGCCGAAGAGCATTTCCTGCCGGCTGGCCCCTTCGCCACATTGCCGCTCAAGCCCGGCGAGGACGGCACCAACCGCTCGTCGATCGTCTGGGTCGAACGTACGCCCGACGCCGAGAAGCTGGTGGCCGGTGACGATCTCCTCTTCGAACACGAACTCGAACAGCGCTTTGGCCTGAAGCTTGGCGAAATCCGCGTCGCCGACAAGCCGCGCGCCTGGCCGCTCGGCTTGACCATTGCGCGTGCCTTCGTCGCACCCCGCATCGCGCTCGCCGGCGATGCCGCCCACGGCATCCACCCGATCGCCGGCCAAGGCCTCAATCTCGGCTTCAAGGATGTCGCAGCCCTTGCCGAGGTGATCGTCGAGGCCGACCGGCTCGGCCAGGATATCGGAGCGCTCGACGTGCTCGAGCGCTACCAGCAGTGGCGCCGCTTCGACACGGTGCAGATGGGTGTCACCACCGACGCGCTGAACCGGCTGTTTTCCAACGATATCGGCCCGCTGCGCACCGTCCGCGACATCGGCCTCGGCCTCGTCGAACGCATGCCGCGCCTGAAGGAATTCTTCATCCGCCAGGCGTCGGGACTGTCCGCCGGCACGCCAAGACTGTTGAAGGGCGAGGCGATTTGACCCGCGGCCAGCATCCCCAACGTCGTCATCCTTGGGCGTAGCGACGCGAAGCGGAGCGAAGACCCAAGGATCCATGCCGCGACCTTGGCTGAAGAATGCAGCGGAGCAGAATTCTGCACCGTGATGACGCGTTTGAGTCGCGGCATGGATCCCGGGGTCTGCGCCGCGTCGCTTCGCTCCTTGCTCCGCCCCAGGATGACGAAAGCGATGGGCGTTTCCGCCAATCGCCAAGGTATGCGATCAATTGACCTCAAAACCCAGCTTCTGCCGCAGCCGCAATATCCTCTGGTCGGATATTTCGAGGCGTTTCTCGCCGCCCTGGGCGGCCCGGTTGACCATCTGCAGCAGATCGTTTCGCTCGGCGACATCCAGACGCTCGCGCAGGAACGGCGCCAGTCTGTCGATGACGATTGTGGTGTCGTCGATCTGTGACGCCGCCCATTTGGCGTAGACCACCGCTTCGTCCGTTTTCTTCTTGTCGGCGATCTCGGAAATCACGGCGCGGATGACGGCCTCGCGCTGCGGCAGTATGGGCCCATCCTCGGAGACGATCGACGTGATCAGCGTAGCCGCCGCTACGACCGGATCATCGATCGCCGTCAGCGGCGACAGCGCTGCCTGCTTGCGCAGCTTCTTGCGGCGGATGTTGCCCTGTACGCGCCCGACAACGTCCGCAACGTCACGCGCGGCCTCGTTCATGGCCTTCATCCGGTACCACCAGAACGCCGCCGCGCCCATCACGCCAAGGATAGCAATCAGGAAAGGCATGTCGAAATCCCCAAGAACCCCGGCGACGATAGGAGAACTCTCGCCTTGCTTCAACACGCAAAAGTTGCGCACGAAATGAACCAGGACGATCGTTCAATCGAATGTCTTGGTTTCCGCGTGGCTGTAGCACATGGCGGGGGCTATGACCCCGGCACATCGTAGATCGCCCGCACCTCGATAGTGCCTATTTCGGCCAGCGGGATCTCGCCAGCGATCTCCAGCGCCTGGTCGAGATTGTCCGCCTCGATCATGACGAAGCCGAGCAACTGCTCCTTGGTTTCGGCGAACGGGCCGTCGGTGATCAGCCGCTTGCCCTGGCGTCGCCGCAGCGTCTTCGACGTCTTCACCGATTGGAGCGCCTGTGCGACGATCAGCATCCCACGCCGATCCAATGACCGGTCGTGAGCCATGGAATCGGCATCGAGCTTGGCCAGACGCTCCGGCGTCATGGCATGGAGGTCTTTTTCCTCGCCATAGACCAGACAGACATATCTCATTTCCAGCTCCCTTGCTGTGACGAACCATAGGCGATCACGATATCGGTTGAGTCCTTGCCGGCAGCAACATGATCGAGAAGGCTGATCGCAATGCCGATAATGGCAACTGCCGCAAGCAGCCGGCCGAAGCCGGAGGGCGGCACATGCAGCGGGTCGCGTTCCCCTAGATCAGCCCTTCGGCCGGTGCTTGTCCAATGAGCAGAAAACAGATTGTTCATCCGAACCTCCATCCGCCACGAGAATCCGTGGTCGCCCGCAGGACGGTCGGGGCCGATGCAAGTCGACATTTTTCCACGCACATTCTTTCAAAAAAGATTCGGCGCGGTCCGCCGGCGCTGCATGCGCGCACAAACAGCGCGGTGGCCTTCCCTCGCGCCCGCGCTATAGTTGGGAGGAACGCCGCCTGGCCGGCGCCACCGCTGTAACAAGGAGGAATTCATGGACCGCACCGCAAACGCCATCTGGAAAGGCGATCTGAAAGGGGGCACAGGCACGCTCGACACCCAGAGCGGGACCCTGAAAGGCACGCCCTATTCGTTCAAGGCACGCTTCGAGGACGAAAGCGGCAAATCCGGCACCAACCCGGAAGAACTGATCGCCGCCGCGCACGCCGGCTGCTTTGCCATGCAGTTTTCGCATTTCCTGGCCGAGAACGGCACCCCCGCCGCCGAACTCGACGCCAAGGCCGTGGTGACGCTGGTTCCCGGCACGGGGATCACCGGGAGCGCACTCACCGTGGTCGGCAAGGTGCCTGGCATCGATGCGGCGAAATTTGGGGAGTTGGCTGAAAAGGCCAAGGCCGGATGCCCGGTCTCGAAGGCGCTCGGCGCCATAAACGTATCGCTTGATGCCCGGCTCGGCTGAAAGCGCTGCATCCGTGTAAAGACCCGGCGCGAACGCCAGGCGCGCGCCGGCCTATGCTCCCAGCGCGTCCAGGCGAGCACGCAGTGCGGCGACTTCCTGCTCCAGTGCCTCCAACCGCGCGTCCAGGTCGGAAGCAGGCAGGGCCGATGCACTTCGCTGCACCGAAAGGGCGGCAACGTCCACCGGGCCGCTGAGGAGATGCACGTAGCGGTCCTCGCGCTGGCCCGGTCCTCGCGGGATTTCCTGGATGAGTGGCGGTCGGCGGCCGATCAGCATGTCGAGTTCGGCGCGCAGATCTTCGATCGACGAAAACCGTGCCATGCGCTCGGTGCGCGCCGACAATTCATGGGCCGTCTGCGGCCCGCGCAGCAACAGCAGGCCGATCAAAGCGGTCTGCGGCGTGGTCAGCGAGAAGCGCTGCGCCATCTGATGCTCGTAGCGCTCGACACGCGAACCGAACATCTGCCTCACCAGCCCCTTTTGTTCGAGCAGCTTCAGCCCCCGATGCACCTCGGTCTGCTCCAGCGCCATCACCGGCTCGCGCGCCGTCTTCTGGTTGGCGGCGGCCAGTGCCGCGTTGAGCGTCAGCGGATAGACATCCGGCGTCAGCTCCTTCTTCTCGATCAGGCAGCCGAGGATGCGGGCTTCGATGGGGGAAAGGATGGGAAGGTCATCGCTCATTGAAGTTCAGCCTCCCGGCGGTAAAAATCGGTTGCAAGGGCTCGATTGTGCGCTTGGCGGCCCTCATCCCTGACCGTGCCAGCAAGATTCATTTCATAGTGTCCATAACGGGCCTCAAGGTAGCGCGCGATTGCCGTCGGGGTGAGACCGGACCCCATCTCCCGCGTCTGGCTTTTCCGCTCGATCAGGCTGCGGATTTCGTCGCATGCCCGTGCGGGTATCTCGGTCTGGTCGAGGCACTCGCCAAGATTCATCGGAGGCAGGCTGGCAAAGCCGTGCTGCTCCATCCAGTCCAGCGCTACCAGCGGCCGAATGAGATAAAACAGCTTCTTCAGCTTCACCTCGCCAGAGAAACTGCCGATCTTGGCGACATGCGACCGTGCAAGTCCGAGATAGTGATGCGAAACCTTTGCCGGATCGACGATCTCAGCCAACAGGTCGAGAAGGCGCCGGCGAAATCCCGCGACTTCCTCATAGACGATCGGTGACTTTGCCCATTCGACGATGACCGCATTGCCGCCGAGCGCCAGCAGCAAGGCCTTGCGCAGATCCCAGCCGCCGGCATCGATCTCGCCTTCGATAGGAAATTCAATCACGTCGCGTGCTTGTTCCAGCACGAGGTGATCGGGCACCGGCCTGACATAGACGAAGCGGCAATCATAGTCGCTGTCGGGAGACGGGAAACCCCAGGCGCGACTGCCGCTTTCGATGGCGAACAGGATCGTCACACCTTGGGTTCGCACCAGGTCGAGTCGCGCCCGGACTGCCGCAACGGCGTCCGGCGAAAAATCAGCAGGTAGCCGCTTCATTCAGGGCCTAAACCCTTCTCTCCACCATCATCTTCTTGATCTCGGCGATCGCCTTGGCCGGGTTGAGGCCTTTCGGGCAGGTCTGCGCGCAGTTCATGATGGTGTGGCAGCGATAGAGCCGGAACGGGTCTTCGAGGTTGTCGAGCCGCTCGCCGGTGGCCTCGTCGCGGCTATCGATCAGCCAGCGATAGGCCTGCAAGAGCGTTGCCGGACCGAGATAGCGGTCGCCGTTCCACCAATAGCTCGGGCACGAGGTCGAGCAGCAGGCGCACAATATGCATTCGTAGAGCCCGTCGAGCTTCTCGCGGTCCTCATGGCTCTGCAGCCACTCCTTGGCCGGCTCCGGCGACACCGTCTTCAGCCAGGGCTGGATCGAGGCATGCTGGGCATAGAAATTGGTGAGGTCCGGCACAAGATCCTTGACCACCTGCATATGCGGCAGCGGGTAGACTTTTACCGCGCCGGAAATGTCGTCGCAGCCCTTGGTGCAGGCGAGCGTGTTGGAGCCGTCGATGTTCATGGCGCAGGAGCCGCAAATGCCTTCGCGGCAGGAACGCCGCAAGGTCAGCGTCGGGTCGATCTTGTTCTTGATCCACAGCAGCGCGTCGAGCACCATCGGCCCGCAATCGTCCATGTCGACGAAATAGGTGTCGATGCGCGGGTTCTCGTCATCGTCCGGCGACCAGCGATAGATGCGGTACTCCCGCAGATTGGTGGCGCCCTCGGGCTTGGGCCAGGTCTTTCCCGGCTTGATCTGCGAATTCTTGGGGAGCGTGAGTTCAACCATGTTCGATCCTCAATACACTCTGGCCTTGGGCGCGATCTTGGCGAGGCTGATGCCGCCGTCCTTTTCAGCCAGCTGCGGCTCAGTGTGCACCGGCCGGTAGGAGAGCGTCACCTTGCCGTCTTCGCTCAGCCTGGCCAGCGTATGCTTGCGCCAGACCGCGTCGTCGCGCGCCGAAAAGTCCTCGCGTGCGTGCGCGCCACGGCTCTCCTTGCGCGCCTCGGCGCTGTAGACCGTGGTGATGGCATTGGCCATCAGGTTTTCCAGCTCCAGCGTCTCGACCAGATCGGAGTTCCAGATCATCGAGCGGTCGGACACTTTGATGTCCTTCAACTCGCCCCAGAGCTGCGAAATGCGCTTGCAGCCGCTCTCCAGCGATTCCTGCGTGCGGAACACCGCCGCGTCTTCCTGCATCGCCTTCTGCATCTTCTCGCGCAGCACCGCTGTCGGCGTCGAGCCGTTGGCGTGGCGGAGCCGGTCGAAGCGGTCCATGATCTTTTCGACCGAGGCTTCGTTGGGCGAAGGGATGGCCGACTTGCGGTCGATGACCTGGCCGGCGCGGATCGCGGCCGCGCGGCCGAACACCACAAGATCGATCAGCGAATTCGAACCGAGCCGATTGGCGCCATGCACGGAGGCACAGCCGGCTTCGCCGACAGCCATCAATCCGGGCGACACCTGGTCTGGATTGAGCGCCGTCGGATTGAGCACCTCGCCCCAGTAATTGGTCGGCACGCCGCCCATATTGTAGTGGACCGTGGGCAGCACCGGGATCGGCTCCTTGGTCAGGTCGACGCCGGCAAAGATCTTGGCCGATTCCGAAATGCCCGGCAGCCGCTCATGCAGGACGGCGGGATCGAGATGGTCGAGATGCAGGAAGATGTGGTCCTTGTTCTTGCCGACGCCGCGACCCTCGCGGATTTCCAGCGTCATGCAGCGCGAGACGACGTCGCGCGAGGCAAGGTCCTTGGCCGACGGCGCGTAGCGCTCCATGAAGCGCTCGCCCTCGGAGTTGACGAGATAGCCGCCCTCGCCGCGTGCGCCCTCGGTGATCAGGCAGCCGGCGCCATAGATGCCGGTCGGGTGGAACTGCACGAACTCCATGTCTTGAAGGGGGAACCCTGCCCGCGCGGCCATGCCGCCGCCGTCGCCGGTGCAGGTGTGCGCCGAGGTGGCCGAGAAATAGGTGCGGCCATAGCCGCCGGTCGCCAGCACCACCATCTTGGCGGAGAAACGGTGGATGGTGCCGTCATCGAGGTTCCAGGCGACGACGCCGGTGCAGGTGCCGTCCGGCTCCATGATCAGGTCGAGCGCGAAATACTCGATGAAGAACTGCGCGTTGTTCTTCAGCGACTGGCCGTAGAGCGTGTGCAGGATGGCGTGGCCGGTGCGGTCGGCGGCGGCACAGGTGCGCTGCACCGGCGGGCCGTCGCCATAGTTCATCATGTGGCCGCCGAACGGCCGCTGGTAGATCTTGCCCTCTTCGGTGCGCGAAAACGGCACGCCGTAATGTTCGAGCTCGTAGACCGCGGCCGGCGCTTCGCGCACCAGATATTCCATGGCGTCGACATCGCCCAGCCAGTCCGAGCCCTTGACGGTGTCGTACATGTGCCACTGCCAGGAATCGGGACCCATGTTGGACAGCGAGGCGGCAATGCCCCCTTGCGCCGCCACCGTGTGCGAGCGGGTCGGGAACACCTTGCTGATGCAGGCGGTGCGCAGCCCCTGTTCGGCCATGCCGAGCGTGGCGCGCAGGCCGGCGCCGCCGGCGCCAACGACCACCACGTCGAACTTGTGGTCGACAAAGGTATAGCCTGCCGTGTTGGCTTGTTTCGCGTCCTTGGCCAACTCAGCCTCCGAATGCCAGCTTGAGCAGGGCGAAGATCGAGGCGACGCCGACCGCTATGGTGAAAAATGTATTGAGCGCGATCAGCGCCAGCTTCATGCCTTCGCCATGCACGTAATCCTCGATGATCGCCTGCATGCCGAGCCGCATATGGGTAAGCCCGGAAATGAGCACCAGGGCCATCACTAGCGCCACGAACGGGTTGGCAAGAGCTGCCCGCACATGTGCGTAGTCGGCGCCGTTGAGCGCGATCAGGAAGCCGACGAAGAACAGGATCAGCGGGATGTTGGCGATCGCGGTGAGGCGTTGGCGCCAGAAATGCCCGGTGCCCTCACGGGCGGAGCCGAGGCCGCGGACCCTCGCCAGCGGCGTGCGCATGTCGGTGTTTTTGCCGCTCATGGTCAGGCTCCCCGCGCCATAGTGCCGGCGATCCAGATCAGCAGGGTGAGCAGGATCGAGCCGGCCAGCGTCGCCCAGGCGATCTTCGAGGCGGTATGCTTCTCCAGACCCGCGCCGGTGTCCCAGACCAGATGGCGCACGCCACCCAGCATATGATGCATCAGCGCCCAGGTGTAGCCGAACAGGATGAGCCGGCCGAGCCAGGTGCCGAAGGCCCAATTGGCCCAATCGAACGTCGCCTGCGAGCTTGCCGCCGCCATCAGCCACAGGGCGACCAGCAGCGTGCCGAAATACAGCGCGCCACCGGTGATGCGGTGAATGATCGACATCGTCATGGTGATCGGCGGCCGGTACACGGTGAGGTGCGGCGAAATCGGCCGTTCACGTCTGACAAATTCGCGGGTGGCTGGTGATTTGCTCATGGCTCCCCCAGTTCGGCGTCTCTCTGGAGCCTCAGGTGGAAATGCGGCATTGCCGCTTCCGGTTGCGACTTCGGACAGCCGGTTTCTAATGCTCTTTTTGCACCGCGTCAAAGCCAGAAAACCGTTTCGAAAACGTAATTTAGTCTGACTAAAAGGGCCGGCTTGGGCTTCAATCGATTAGGCCGGGAGGCCCGAAGCCGGCTCGATATCGCTGCAGTGCAACATGTCTGACCCAAGGGCCCAGCGGTGTTGAGATTGGCGTCAGCGTTTGCAGGTCTGCGGCGTCGACCCCTTCTTCATCACCAACGCCTCGCGTCCGTCGATCACGATTGCGTCATGCGTGACCGCCTGGTAGCGGCTGCTCTGGTTGGCGGGCGACGCCGCAAACTCCTCGGTCGCGCCGTCGGACCCGACCACACGCAACGACGTGCCAAGATTTTGGATGGAAATCATACCGTTGTTGCCGCATCTGTAGGTGGCCGCGCCTATGCCGGATCGCGGCGCGGTAAGGTCGGTGATGATCTTGATTGCAGCTGCCGGAGGCGCCGCGGCTTCGACGGACTGCTGAGCCGGCGCAGGTGAGACGACGACGGTATTGGCCGCCTTCGGCGCGCTGTCCTGTGGCACACAGCCAGCGACGACCCCGAGCAACGGGAAAACGGACACCCAATTCGGCCGGCGTAGCGTCATATGCTGTCCTCCCGCGCGGCAAACCAGCCGCGATGCTTTGCCAAGATCAAGGTCATCCCGACGCCGAGACGGACACCAGCCGCGATGGTGCGGCCGAGCATGGCCGAATGATGGCCACGGGTTTTCCATCCAGTCGGATATTAACGGATATTAACCATGTTTACCGAGACATTGCCGCCAAACGCACCGGCCTCTTAACAAAGGTTAAGAAAACGTTAATTTCTGATTCGAGGAGGCTTTCCCTCAAGACACGGAGGACGCCATGCGTTCGAATTCAGGCAGATCGCGCCTTGCGGCGCTCATCGTAGCGGCCTCGGTAGTTGGCCTTGCAGCGCCAGCGCTCGCCGGCGCCCGGCATCAGGATCGTGTCTACGCTGATTCCTTCGGCAACCTCGTCGTCGACAGCGCCGCCGGCTACAAGCGCATCATCGTCGGCGAAGGCAGGCTGGCCAAGCAGCTATCCGACTACACCAGCGCCGGCCAGCCCAAGGTGATCTACGAGAACGAAGCCGACGAGATCAGCGGATACAGCGATTGCTACCGGCCGCCGGTGCTGGTGAAGGGCCGCTCCTATATGTACGGTCTCTCCGATGGCGAGATGCCCGAGCTCAGCCCCTGCCGCTAGACTCTTTGTTGGACGCAATTTCCCAAGGGAAAGCGCCATGCGCTTTTCCCGGGAAACCGTTTCACACTTTTCCTGAAATTGCTCTGGCTTCCATTCCGGCTGACGACCAGTTGCCGGCAGGCCCGGCGGAGACGCGCACGCAATCGCGCCCGGCATTCTTCGCCTGATAGAGCGCCTGGTCGGCGCGCCGCATCAGATCGGCAAAGCCTTCGCTCGGATGAAGTTCGGCGACGCCGAAGCTCGCGGTGCAGCGGTTGTCAGCCGGCAGCCCGTCGATGGGCAGCCCGCCAAAGGCGCTGCGCGTGCCCTCGGCGAACAGCCGCGCTGCGGCAAGGTTGGTTCCCGGCAGGATGATGGCGAACTCCTCGCCGCCAATGCGGCCCGCAACGTGATGCGCGGCGGCGGCTTCGCGCAGGAAGCCTGCAAAAATCTCGATCACCCGGTCGCCTGACGCATGGCCGAAACTGTCGTTAACGCTCTTGAAATGATCGAGGTCGGCGATGACCAGCGCGACCGGCACGCCTTGCCGCATCGCGCCAAGCACCGCCAGCTCGGCATGGCGGGTGAAGCCGCCGCGGTTGAGCAGGCGCGAAAGCGTGTCGGTCTCCGACTTCGACGTCACTTCGGCAAGCACGTCGCGAACCAGGATGGCCAGCATCAGCAGCGCCAGCGCCAGCGCAAAGACAGTGCCGAGCGATTGCGACACCAGCGCGTAGTTGCTTTGCAGATAGGCCTGCGGATTGGCGCCCCAGCCGCCGAGCGCATGCGCGATGAACGGCTTGGAGGCAAACTGCAGGCCGCTCGCCGCCAGCACGGCCATCAATATGCGATCGAGACGGGCAAGCTTTTGCCTCGATGACCAGACGATGGCCAGCCCGACGAACTGCATGACCGCATAGGGAAGCTGGTAAGCCATGATGCGGATGAGCGACTGGCGAGGCAGGTCCTGCACGAAATACACGGCTATGGTGGTGGCCAACAGGAAAAACAGCATCGGCTTCCAGGGCGGCGCCACGCCGTATTTGCGGGCAAGCCCGCCATTGAACGCAATGGTGGCGCCAAGGAAGACCGCGAAGGCGGCAACGACCGGGAGCCGCGCGTCGGAAAAAGCGGGAATGGAGAATTCGATGGCCGAATAGGCCATGCCCAGCAGATAGCCAAATGCCAGCCAGCGCGCCGGCGCCCGGCCGACATCGTGGAAGGCGACCGCCATGAAGGATGCCGCCAGCAGGCCGGCAACCGACAGATTGATCAACAGGATGAAGTTGGCGCCGCTCATGTTCTCCCGCACCCGCGCCGACAGCTAATCATCGACGGGCGAAGAAGACGTTAACGCCGTCCCGCCCGGACAGATTCAGCCGGTCTTGAGCGGCTCCGGCAGGAACGCCGTTTCCGGCCGCTCATAGGACAGGCGTACGCTGTCGCGGCCGTTCTTCTTGGCTTTGTAGAGCGCATCGTCGGCACGGCGCATCAGCGGCTCCAGCGCCTCGCCACCGCTGCGGGCCGCCACGCCGAAGCTTGCCGTCACCTTCGTTCCTGGGGGAAGCCCGTCGACATGGCCGGCCGAATAGACGGTGCGCACCGCTTCGGCGAACAGCCGCGCCGCCGCAAGATCGCTGAGGGGCAGCAGCACCGCGAATTCCTCGCCGCCGATACGCCCGGCAACACCGCGCGCGCCGGCCGCCGACCGAAGCTTGGCGGCGAAGTCGGCGATCACCCGATCGCCCGCCCCATGCCCATGCACATCGTTGAGCGCCTTGAAATGATCGAGGTCGGCCAGCACTAGCGCGACCGGGAACCGGGCCGAGGCGCAGTGCTGCAAGAGCAGCATGCCTCGCTCCTCGAAGCCACGCCGGTTGAGCAGGCCCGACAGGGGGTCGGTATAGGTCTCGGTCTTCAATGCCTTCAACACGTCGAGTGCCGCGGCGGAAAACAGGCACAGCGCGATGAGCAGCGAGAGCAGCGCGTGCGACAGCAGCGCCGTCGTCCAGTAGGACGAGCCATAGAACCCGTCATAGCTGGCGAAGGGCCCATGCGCGATGACGACGGCAAGGGTGCGCACGAAGAAATTGACGCCCGACAGCAGCGACAGCACGAACAGGATTTTTTCGGTCGGGCCGTTGTTGCGTACCGGGCGCAGTTCGGCGGCAACCAGAAGGCTGATGCCGCCGAATGCGAAATTCATCGCCAGGATGCGCCAGGTGAGATCCGGCGCGACGAACAGGAACCAGCATAACGACGCCAGGCCGCCGCCCGCCAACACGGCGATCCCCACAGAGGGCACCTTGCGGCCATAACGGTGGATGACGGCGCTGGACAGGCAGCAGGCAGCGATGGTGAAGCAGATGTTCGACGTAAGCTTGGTCAGCGGCATCCCGATGGGCAAGGTGAAATACTGGAGCAGGAAGCCAGCCGCCGAGAGACTGTAGCTGATCGCCAGAACGGCCAGATAGGGGCGGTGGCGCTGATAGGACCATAGCACAAGGAACGCCGCGCCGAGCGCCAGCGCGATCGTCGGGTTGAGCAGCGCAATGAGCAGACCCGTGTCCAACCGACTGTGACTTCCCCTAGCTTACGTCAGGGAAGAGCTTAGAGGGCAAGCCCAAACAAGCGGTTAAGCCATGCGGCAAGCAGGACCGCCGCCTCAAAATAATGTCAGGGAACCGCAGTCTCCGGTCAGCGTTCCTCCGTTCACAATCTGGAGCGACCCATGGCCGACACAATCACACTGACCAACCACGATGCGATCCGCTCATGGGCTGCCGGGCGCGCCGGCTTTCCCGCAATCGTCGACATATCGCCGGAGGCGGGGACGCAGCCCATGTTGAGGCTGGTCTTCGGCCAGCATGCCTATCAGGACCAGGACCAGCCTGAACGGCCGCTCAATGCGGGAGGTTATGAGCTCGTCGAATGGGACGAATGGTTCAAGCTCTTCGAGGAACAACAGCTTGCGCTTGTGGTCGCGGCCGAACAGCCGGGACGCCGCGAGGAGTTCCACGAACTCGTCCGCCGCGACGGAAAGAGCTGACCCGAGCCGGGCGAGGCTCGGGTTCTGTTCAAATCCGGGTTACTTCCACTCCCGGATGTCGACGAAGTGGCCGGCAATCGCCGCCGCGGCCGCCATCGCCGGCGACACCAGATGGGTGCGGCCCTTGAACCCTTGCCGGCCCTCGAAATTGCGGTTCGAGGTCGAGGCGCAGCGTTCATGCGGCTTCAGCCGGTCGTCGTTCATCGCCAGGCACATCGAACAGCCCGGCTCGCGCCAGTCGAAACCGGCGGCGAGGAAGATCTTGTCGAGACCTTCGGCTTCCGCCTGTTCCTTGACCAGGCCGGAACCCGGCACGATCATCGCATCGACATGCGGGCTGACCGTCTTGCCTTCGACCACCTTGGCGACGGCGCGCAGATCCTCGATGCGGCCATTGGTGCAGGAACCGATGAAGACGCGATCGAGCGTGATGTCGGTGATCTTGGTGCCCGGCGTCAGCCCCATATAGTCGAGCGCGCGCTGCTTGGAGGTGCGCTTGTTTTCATCGGCGATGTCGTCCGGGTTCGGCACGATGCCTTGCACCGACACCACATCCTCGGGCGACGAGCCCCAGGAGACGATCGGCGGCAGCTTGGCCGCGTCGAGCACGATCACCTTGTCGAAATGCGCGCCCTCGTCAGACTGCAGCGTCTTCCAGTATTCGAGTGCCGCATCCCAGGACGCGCCCTTCGGCGCGCGAGGCTTGTCCTTGACATAGGCGAAGGTCGTCTCGTCGGCGGCGATAAGGCCGGCGCGCGCACCGCCTTCGATCGACATGTTGCAGATCGTCATGCGGCCTTCCATCGACAGGGCACGGATCGCCTCGCCGGCATATTCGATGACATAGCCGGTGCCGCCGGCGGTGCCGATCTCGCCGATGATAGCCAGGATGATGTCCTTGGCGGTGACGCCCTGCGGCAGCTGGCCGTCGACACGCACCAGCATGTTCTTGGCCTTGCGCTGGATCAGCGTCTGTGTCGCCAGAACATGCTCGACCTCGGACGTGCCGATGCCATGCGCCAGCGCGCCGAAAGCGCCATGCGTCGAGGTGTGGCTGTCGCCGCAGACGATGGTCATGCCGGGCAGAGTAAAGCCCTGCTCCGGACCGATGATGTGGACGATGCCCTGGCGAATATCGTTCTCGGAATAATATTCGACGCCGAAATCCCTGGCGTTCTTGGCCAGCGCCTCGACCTGGATACGGCTTTCCTCGTTCTTGATGCCGAACTTGCGCTCGGGTGAGGTCGAGACATTGTGATCGACCACGGCCAGCGTCTTTTCCGGATGTCGGACTTTACGGCCGGTCATGCGCAGGCCTTCGAAGGCCTGCGGGCTGGTCACTTCATGGACCAGGTGGCGGTCGATGTAGAGCAGGCAGGTGCCGTCGTCCTGGCGGTCGACGACATGGTCGTCGAAAATCTTGTCGTAGAGGGTGCGCGGTGCGCTCATGTGCGTAAATCCGTCGATATGAGAATGGGAAAGAGCAGACGCCTGACTTGCGGCCCGGCGAAAACGACCTGGACAGGTCGGCCTAGGGTAGTCGGCTGGTCAGCGCCCCGGACACGCGCGCGGAAAAGCGCGACGGCAGGCGTTTCCTGTCCTGCAGCACGAACCCCTTGTAGGCCGGATCGCCAAAAAGCTCTTCCATGGCGTGGCTCATACCAATGTTTTGGGTTTTCGGCAATTGCGGCGTGTCTTCGCAGAACCCAAACCTCTCCGCTCAGATCACTTCAAACACAAACGTCTTCACCAGCGCTTCGGGCTCGGCGATCGCATAGCAGCGGAACCACGGGCTTTCCTCGACCGGTCGCCATTTCCCAGCTTGCTCCAGCTCATCGAACACGGCTTGAAAGCCGCCACTTTCGAACACCTGGTCACGCACGGTGAAGATGGCATGGCCACCCTTGCGGGTGATGCGCACCAACTCGTGCAGGCTAGAGGCCGGCGCATGGCTGATGGTGAACACGCCGGTCGAGAAGAAGGCGCGGAAGTGGCCGTCAGGCCATGGCAACGTGTCGCCCAGCATTGCCTGCTTCAGTTCGCTGTAGGCATTGCGGCTGCCGGCGATCTTCAGCATATCGTGCGAGAGGTCCAGCCCCGCAATGTCGCGGTAACCGAGCGCCTTCAGCGACGGTCCCGACAGGCCGGTGCCGCAGCCGGCATCGAGCAAGGGGCCATCGCCCGCCGGCACATGGCGCGCCACCCAGGCGGTGATCAGGAAAGGCAGGAGGTAGCCGAGCGAGGCGGTCTCGGTGTCATAGGTCGCGGCCCATGCGGCATAGGCCTCTTCAAGCGCTTCCGGCGTGTCGGCCGTGTAGACGGAATCCAGCGCCGCATTGGCTTTGTCGACGATCATGGGACCTCCTCAACGGGAATGCTCGGGGATCGTAATGCTGTCTTCGCCGAAAAACTATTCCTCGTGCTGGCGGCGCAGCCGCCGCTCCAGCGCCCGGAGCGCCAGCGACAGTCCGACGGTCAGGATGAGATAGATGTAGGCCGTTATCGAATAGGTCTCGAAGAAGCGAAAGGAGCCGGCGGCGTAGACCTTGCCCATCTGCGTGATGTCGGCAACGCCGAGCACCGAGACCAGCGAGGAATCCTTGACCAGCGCGACGAAATCATTGCCGAGCGGCGGCAGGATGGTGCGGATTGCCTGTGGGAACACGATCAGCCGGAAGCGCTGAGCGCGGGTCAACCCAAGCGCCTTCGCCGCCTCGATCTGGCCCTTCTCCACCGACTGGATGCCGGCCCGGAAAACCTCCGAGATGAAAGCCGAATAGCCGATGGTCAGCGCCATGATGGCGCGCCAGAGCAGCGACACGTCGCGCACCAAAAGCTCGCCGAACAGGGCCGCACTTTGCAGCGGCGCGGTCAGCGCGTTCCAAGCCGTGACGAAGGCCGGTGCACCGGCAAAGGCGATCCAGAACAACAGCACCAGGATCGGCACGCCGCGGATGATCTCGACATAAAAGCGCGCGATCTGGCGCAGCCAGCGCGAGCCGGACATTCCCATCAGCGCGATGCCGAGACCCATGGCCGAAGCCAGCACGAAGGCAATCACGGTGACGAAGATGGTGACGCCGATGCCCTTGGCGACCGTGGCGAACACCTGGGTATAGAGGTTGCTGGTGGCGACGAAGACGGCCACCGCGATCGCGAGGGTTACGGCAACGACGAGCCACCAGGGGAAGTCGGCTTTGGAGGAAGAGCAAGGGACCTGCATCAGAAGGATTGCGCCAAGGCACCCCCCTCTGGCCTGCCGGCCATCTCCCCCGCAAGGAGGGAGATTGGCAGCTTCAATGCCCGCGCCTTTTCTTCAATGCTGGAGGTACGCGAAGGCAGGGCGGACAGCTGATCTCCCCCCTTGCGGGGGAGATGCCCGGCAGGGCAGAGGGGGGTGTTCAAGCGCCGTGTCTGCGTGAGGTTCAGCGAACTACTGCCCCATCTTGTAATCAAGAAACCATTTCTTGTTGAGCGCATCGAGGGTGCCGTCGGCCTTCAGCGCCGCGATGGCCGCGTTGACCGGCTTCACCAGGTCCGAACCCTTCGGAAAGATAAACCCAAAATCCTCGGTACCGAGCGGCCCCCCGATCAGCTTCAATTTGCCCTCGGAGGCGTCGACATAGCCTTTGCCGGCGGTGCCATCGGTCAAAACAACATCGACGTCGCCTGATTTCAGGGCCTGCACGGTCGCGCCGAACGTCTCGAACAGTTTGATGCGCGGGTTCTGCTCATTGCCGTCGAGCACGCTGTAGACGGCGGTGTAGAAGGGCGTGGTGCCGGCCTGCGCGCCGACCAGCCCGTCCTTGAAGGCGCCGAATGTCTTGGCGTCGGTGAAGCGGCTCTCATCGCCGCGCACCAGCATGAACTGTTCCGAGCGCATATAGGGGTCGGAGAAATCGACCTTCTCCTTGCGGTCGTCCTTGATGGTGATGCCGGTCATGCCAATGTTGTACTGGTTGTCGGAAACCGCCTGGATCATCGCGTCCCAGGAAGTGTTCTGGTACTCGACCGTGAAATTGAGCCGCTTGGCGATCTCGTTCATCGCGTCATATTCCCAGCCGATCTGTTTGCCGGTCTTGGCATCGATGAACTGCAGCGGCGGATAGGCGTTTTCGGTCACAACCACCACCTTCTTGCCGCCGAGGTCGGGCAGCGCCTGCGCGAAGGCGGCAACGGGTGCCAGGACGAGGGCAAGCAGGCCCGCCAGCAGCAGTTTCGATTTGGTCATGACACACTCCCCGGGAATTGATGACCCGGGCATGGCCGGGCTTGCAGGAAAATCCGGCGCCGACTTTAGCTTTCCGCAAGCGTCATGCAAGACGCTCTGCCGTGTCGCCTGGGGCGAAATCGGATTCCAATGCTCTCGATCGGAAGATTCCGGGAGATCCGTGCCTTGGCCGGCGGTCAGTCAGCCGCCGGTGCCTTGGCGTCCGTCTCGCGCAGCCCAGCAATGAGCTTGGCCAGGATGCGGTGCAGGCCATCCAGTTCGACCGCGCTGAGGCGGGGAAATTGGCAGAGTATCTGGACAGCAACGTCTTTGGCGGGCCCGCGTAGCGACTGTCCCTTGGCTGTCAGCTCCAGAAGCACCCGGCGCTCGTCGGCAGCGTCGCGCCGGCGGGTGATGAAGCCGCCCGCCTCCAGCCGTTTGAGCAGGGGTGTCAGCGTCGCCGAATCGAGACCCAGCACCTCGCCGAGCCCACCCACCGTGCGTGGCGCTCGCTCCCACAGCGCCATCATCGCCAGATATTGCGGATAGGTGAGGCCGAGCGGTTCGAGCAACGGCCGGTAGAGCCGCGTCATCAGCCCGCTAGCCGAATAGAGGGCGAAGCAGATTTGGTCGTCGAGTTTCGGCACCCCGGCGAAATCCGCCGAGGCCTGCGTGGTATCGTTCGTCTGTTTTGTGTTCATGCTGCCTTTGCCGGAAGCGCCTTAGCCGAAAGCGCCACCTCGATGTTGCCCTTGATGGCGTTGGAATAGGGGCAAACCTGGTGCGCCGCCGATACAAGCGCTTCCGCCGCCGCCTGATCAAGACCTTTTGTTTCCGCTGCCAGCGAAACGCCGAGCACAAATCCGCCCTGCGCATTGCTGTGCAGGCTGACATTTGCCGTCACCGAGGCATCCTGCAGCGGCAGTTTCTGCTTGCCGGCGATGAAGCGCATGGCGCTTTCGAAGCAGGCGGCATAGCCGGCGGCGAAAAGCTGTTCGGGATTGGTGGCGCCACCTTTGCCGCCAAGCTCCTTGGGCATGGCAAGATCGAGGCTGAGCAAGCCATCATCGCTCTGGACATGGCCGGCGCGGCCGCCGACGGCGCGGGCTTGGGTAGAATACAATGCAGGCATTTCATTTCTCCATTTAAATCGTGAACGATTGTTTAGTACACGATGTAAATCGAGTCAACCGCCGACTTTTCCGCCAGCCAGCCCCCGGAAACGAAAAAAGGCGGCCGAAGCCGCCTTTTCAAACTTGCTCGCCGAAAAACTTATTCGGCGGTGGCTGCTTCGGCTGCCTTTGCGGCTTCAGCTGCCTCGGCGGCGGCCTTCTTCTCGGCGGCGTCCTGAGCGGCCTTCTCGACGGCCAGAGCCTCGGCGGCTGCCACCTTCTCGGCCTCGATGCGGGCCTTCTCGGCGTTCAGAGCATCGCGCTCCTCGTCGTTCAGCTTGCGGGCGCGCACGCCGGTGTTTTCCGAAATACGGGCCGATTTGCCGCGACGATCGCGCAGGTAGTAGAGCTTGGCGCGACGCACCTTGCCGCGGCGAACGATTTCAACGCCTTCAACCATCGGCGAGTAGACCGGGAACACGCGCTCGACGCCTTCACCGTAGGAAATCTTGCGAACCGTGAAGTTCTCCTGGAAGCCGGCGCCTGCGCGGGCGATGACGACGCCCTCATAGGCCTGGACGCGGGTGCGGGTGCCTTCGGTCACGCGGACCTGGACGCGCACGGTGTCGCCGGGCTGGAATTCGGGAAGCTTGCGCTTGGCTTCGATCTTGGCGGCCTGTTCGGCCTCGAGCTGACGGAGAATATCCATCTCAAAAGTCCACTTCTTGTTCTTCCGACAGTCAGAGCGTCCGACACTCGCCTTGCAGTTCCATTGACCGCTTGGCTATGCCCTTTGTCTCCAAGACATTTGTCTTTGAAACATCAGGCAGGGGCGACTACACCGTCATTGTTGACGGGTCCGGCAGATTCTTTCTGGCCGGTACGGGCGGGCACATACAGCTATTTCGCCGCTTTGTCACGCCTTGGCAGCGCATTTTCTGCTCGCATGGCACCATCGTAATCCTGCCGTGCCGGGTTGCGCCGGTCGTTCAGGCTTTCTAAGCCTGAAATAACACAGTTTTGAGCGGCCGCAATTCATGTCTGTCTTCGATGCCATCCTGCTCTTTCTGGCGGGCTTTCTGTCAGGCGCCGCCAATGCGGTCGCCGGTGGCGGCACCTTCATCACCTTCGGCGCCATGACGTTGGTCGGCCTGCCGCCGATCGTCGCCAACGCCACCTCCTCGGTGACGCAATTTCCGGGCTACATCACCTCGACGCTCGCCTATTCGGCCGACATCAGGCATTTCTGGCGCGGCGCGCTGCTGCTCTGTCTGATCTCGGCGATCGGGGCGCTGGCCGGCGCGCTGATCCTACTGGCGCTCGACAATCCCTCGTTTCGCGCTCTGGTGCCGTGGCTGCTGCTAGCCGCGACGGCCCTGTTCGCCGCCGGCCCCTGGCTGAAACCGGTGCCGAAGCCCGGCCATGAAGCGGCGGTGGGCTCGCTCGCCGGCTCCCTGGCGCAGTTTCTCACCGCCATCTATGGCGGCTTCTTCGGCGCCGGCATGGGCGTGATGATGCTGGCGACGCTCGGCCTGACACAAGCCGGCGACTACCACCGGCTGAACGCGTTGAAGAACATGCTGGCCATGGTCATCGCCGCTGTCGCGATCGTCGTCTTCGTCTCGGGCGGCGTCGTCGCCTGGCCGCAGGCGATCATCATGATCCCGGGCGGCGCGCTCGGCGGCTATGCCGGCGTCTGGATCGCCAAGCGCGTGCCGCAAAACGCGGTGCGCGGCTTCGTCGTCGCCGTCGGCCTGTTTCTGGCTTTCTATTACTTTTGGAAAGGCTGAGCGGCGGCGCCCAACAAATCAGGACGCCGCTCTTTCGTCAGCGCTTCCGACTGCGCCCGCCGCCATGCGGCGATCTTCTTATGATTGCCCGAAATCAGCACATCGGGAATCTCGCGTCCCTCGAACTCCTGCGGCCGCGTGTAATGCGGATGTTCAAGCAGGCCGTTTTCGAAACTCTCCTCCTCGCCCGACACGGCGTTTCCCATCACACCGGGCAACAGCCGCACCACGGCATCCAGCAGCACAAGCGCTGCCGGCTCACCGCCAGAGAGGATGTAGTCGCCGATCGAGACTTCCTCTAATCCCCGCGCGTCGATCACCCGCTGGTCGACGCCTTCGAAGCGGCCGCACAGGATGACGGCGCCAGGCCCTGCGGCCAGTTCGCGCACGCGCGCCTGCGTCAGCGGTTTGCCGCGCGGGCTCATCAACAGCCGTGGCCTTGCGTCGCCTTCCGGCGAAGCATGGTCGATCGCCCTGGCCAGGACATCGGCACGCATCACCATGCCGGCACCGCCGCCAGCCGGCGTGTCGTCGACGGTGCGATGGCGGTCGGTGGCGAAGTCACGGATCTGGATCGCCTCCAGCGACCACGTGCCGGCCTCGAGCGCCCGGCCGGCCAACGACAGGCCGAGCGCGCCGGGAAACATCTCGGGGTAAAGCGTCAGCACCGAAGCGGAAAAACTCACCGGTTGCCCCCGGCATCGCTCGGTCCGCGCGGCCTGCCCTTCGGATCGAAGTCTTCCTCTCGCGGGCCGTCGCCATCCTCGTCCTCGACAAGTCCGGCCGCCGCCGGGTCGACACGGACGAAGCCTTCGGCGATCGACACTTGCGGCACGGCAGCCTGTGTGAACGGGATCAGCACGCCCTTGCGCCCGCCCAGCGTCACGTCGAGAATGTCGCCGCCGCCGAAATTGTGCACCGCGACGATCTTGCCGAGTGCGGCACCCGTCTCGTCGCGGACTTCGAGGCCGACGAGGTCGGCATGGTAGAACTCGTCTTCCTCGCCGTCGTCCGGCAGCATCGAACGGTCGACGAACAGCTCCGTGCCGGCCAGCGCCTCGGCCGCGTTGCGGTCGGCAACGCCCTTGAAGCGGACCACGACGACGGTGTTGGCGGGCCTGATGTCGATGATCTGGAAGGCGCGGCCGTCACGGGCGTAGAGCGGGCCGTAGTCGGCCAGCGCCAGCGGTTCACCGGTGAAGGTCTTCACCCGCAATTCGCCCTTGATGCCATGGGCGGCGCCGATCACGGCCATCTGGACAGGGTTCTGGGGCTTGCTCATGGCGCTAAATCCTTTGGCTTTGCTCTAACGCTCCCCGATCGTCATTTCAATGACGCGCTCTTCACCGCTTCCTAACCCGGCTGCCGGAAAATGGCCGGGCATGCATGAAACAAAGGTCGAAAGCACGCCATGCAGGAATTCCTGATCCCGGCCAAACCCGATCTCCAGGCGGCACGCGAAAGCTGGCTGAAGATGCTGGCGCGAGAACGTCGGCTGTCGCCCGAGACGGTGGAAGCCTATGAGCGCGACACGCGCCAGTTCCTGCATTTCCTCACCGGCCATTGCGGCGGCTCACCCGGGATTTCGGACATCGCCGATCTGCGCCCGGCCGACCTGCGCGGCTTCCTCGCGGCGCGGCGCAATGCCGGCGCCGGTGCCCGCACGCTGGGCCGGGGTCTCGCCGGCATCCGCTCGCTGCTGCGTTTCCTCGAGCGGCGCGGCCTTGCCAATGCGGCGGGTGCGGCAGCCCTGCGCGCACCGCGCCAGCCCAAATCGCTGCCCAAGCCGCTGACGGCGAGCGACGCCAAGCATATTGTTTCCATCGAAGGCCAATTGGCGGAAGAACCCTGGATCGCGGCCCGCAACGCCGCTGTGCTGACACTGCTCTACGGCTCCGGCCTGCGCATTTCCGAGGCGCTCGGTCTGGCGGGCGCCGATCTGGCGTCGGCGGACGACACGGTGCTGCGCGTCACCGGCAAGGGCGGCAAGACGCGACTGGTGCCGGTGCTGCCGGTGGCGCTCCGGGCGATCGCCGAATATCGCCGGCTCTGCCCCTATCATCTCGACCCCAAGGGCCTGCTGTTTCGCGGCGCCCGCGGCGGCCCGCTCAACCCGGCCATCGTCCAGCGCGACATGGCCAAACTGCGCTCGGCGCTCAACCTGCCCGATACCGCGACGCCGCATGCGTTGCGCCATTCCTTCGCTACGCATTTGCTCGGCAGCGGCGGCGATTTGCGCACCATCCAGGAACTGCTCGGCCACGCCAGCCTGTCGACGACGCAGATCTACACCGGCGTCGACACCGCGAGGCTGCTCGAGATTTACGAATCAGCCCATCCACGGGCATGAACCCTTCAATTTCGCAGTACCAATTAACCGTTTTGCCGCTTTTTCGGTTCTAGAACTGACCATGATCCCGAAAAGTGGGACCCGGTTTTCGGAAAAGATCATGGTCAAACATGAAGACAGAACCATGAAACGCGTCATCGCCATCGCCGACCGTGCAGCTTCCGTGTCGCTGAAGCTGCTCGTCGCGCTCAATGTTTTGTTCTTCCTGTCGTTCCTCGCCGTGCTGCTGTTCGCGGCCGGCAAGGCGCATGCCGAAATCCCGACCTGCACCGGCGCCGACATGCTGTCGGCCTTGCAGAAGAACGATCCGGCGACCTACCGCAAGATCGAAGCGGAAGCCGCAGCGACACCGAACGGCAAGGGCCTGTTGTGGAAGCTGGAAAAGCCCGGCGAGAAGCCGTCCTTCCTGTTCGGCACCATGCATATGACCGACCCGCGCGTCACCACGCTGCCTCCCGACGCGCAGAAAGCCTATGACGCCGCCGGCACCATCGTCATCGAAACCACCGACGTGCTCGACAAGCAGAAGATGATGGTCGCGATGCTCCAGGAGCCGGACCTGATGATGTTCACTGATTCGACGACGCTGGCGTCGCTGCTGTCGCCCGACGATGCGGCGGCCATGAACGCCGCGCTCGACGCACGCGGCATTCCTCCGGCAACGGTTGCCAAGATGAAGCCGTGGATGCTCTCGGCCATGATGGCACTGCCGGCCTGCGAGCTGGCCCGCCAGTCCGGCGGCGCACCGGTGCTCGACGTCAAGCTGGCCGAGGGTGCAAAGGCTGCCGGCAAGCCGGTGGAAGGATTGGAGACGGCTGAAAGCCAGCTGCGCGCCATGGCTTCGCTGCCGCTGGCCTTTCACATGAAGGGCCTCGTCGACACGCTGAAGCTCGGCGACAAGGTCAACGACATCAACGAAACCATGATCGTGCTCTACCAGCGCGGCGACACCGGCATGTTCTGGCCGCTGTTTCGCGCGGCCATGCCTGACCAGCAGGACGACCCCGCGGGCTACGCGGCGTTCGAGGAAACCATGATCACCAGCCGCAACAAGGTGATGGTCGAGCATGCCGAACCGATCCTTGCCAGGGGCAACGTCTTCATGGCGGTCGGCGCCCTCCACCTTCCCGGTCCCGAAGGCCTCGTCGAGGATTTCCGCAAGGCCGGTTACACCGTCACGCCTGTAGGCCTGTGACCTTATCTGATCTGGGCCAGCATCGCCGGAACGACGATCCGGTGGAACGGCATGATGATCGCGAGATAGGCGCGCCCGAGCCAATTGTGCGTCTTGACGATCGTCGTCGCGGCCACCTCTTGCCGGCCCACGCCAAGATCCCTGACTTCGACCAGGACACGGAAATCGAGATGCCGGTCGTCGAGGCCAAGCACGACTTTGCCGGGAGACTGGCTGATAAGCGGAAAGATCCCGATCTTGCCGCCCGGCAACACGGCAGGTTCCAGGCCCGTCTTCAGCCGGAATGGCCTGACGGCAAGATTGCGCAGCGCTATGAGCCTTCCAACCCAGCGCGGCGTTTGCCCCAAAGCCCGTTCGGCGGCGCCGAGAGCGGTCAATGAAAGACCTTCGGTGACCAGCACATAGCGGTCGGCGAACTGGGCGGCGGCAAGAGCGTCGTGGGGGTTCGGGACAATCAGCGCTGTGGAATTCATCGCGGCAAATCCTCTGAATCGACCATAGCAGGCACGGACTTGGCGCGCTGCGTGGCGAAACGACGCCATTCCGGCTCCGGAACGGCGGATTGTCCTTGTTTTTGGCGTTTTCGAACCCTAGCGTGAAACCAGTTCAATGATTGCGCGTTGTATGGTGTTGATTGATATTTTTCATCCACGGAGGACACTTTTATGGCGAACGCACCGAATCCAAACGACCCGTTCAATCCCAACACCACCAACACCACCATCAAGCAGAGTGGTGGCGGCGGTAGTGGCTGGCTGATTGCGCTGGTCGTCGTTATTCTGGCGGTTGTCGCGTATTATGTTTTTGGAAGAAGCGGTGAGCACCCGGCACCCGCCGAGCCGCCGGCGGCCAGCACACCGGCCCCCGCGCCCGCACCGGCAGAACCGATGAAGCCAGCCGAACCGGCGCCTGCACCTGCACCTGCACCTGCTCCGGCCCCTGCAGAACCGGCCCCGGCCCCAGCGCCCGCACCGGCTCCAGCGCCGGCTCCTGCCGCACCGGCCAACTGATCGGTTCGATATCAAATACGAACGGCCCGCTGAAAGCGGGCCGTTTTGGTTAGTGGTGTCACCGTGCCTTCGTCATCCTCGGGCTTAACCCGAGGATGACGAAGCATTGGCCTTTTAGATGTGGATGGGCTTGAAGAACGTGGCCAGCGCCGCCTCCTTGATCGCCTCCGACATCGTCGGATGCGCATGACAGGTGCGGGCGAGATCCTCCGACGAGCCGCCGAACTCCATCAGCACCGCCGCCTCGTGGATCATCTCGCCGGCGCCGAAGCCGACGATATGCACGCCGAGCACGCGGTCGCTTTGCTTGTCGGCGAGGATCTTCACAAAACCGTCGGTGTGCAGCATGGCGCGCGCCCGGCCATTGGCGCTGAACGGGAACTTTCCGACCTTGTAGTCGATGCCGGCCTTCTTCAACTCTTCCTCGGTCTTGCCGACCGAGGCGATTTCCGGGCTGGTGTAGACGACGCTCGGAATGACGTCATAGTTCACGTGGCCGGCCTGGCCGGCAATGGCTTCCGCTACCGCCACGCCCTCGTCCTCGGCCTTGTGCGCCAGCATCGGCCCGGCGATGACATCGCCGATGGCATAGATGCCCGGGACATTGGTCTTGAGATGGCCATCGGTCTTGACGCGGCCGCGCTCGTCGACCTCGACGCCGGCTTCCTTCAGCCCGAGACTGTCGGCATAGGCCCGGCGCCCGGTGGCGATCAGCACGGCATCGGCCTCGATCGTCTCGGCGGCGCCGCCCTTGACCGGCTCGAAGGTGACCGTGGCACCCTTCTTGGCCTTGGCGACGCCGGTGACCTTGGCGCCGAGCTTGAACTCGAAACCCTGTTTGGATAGCAGCCGCTGGAACTGCTTGGAGACCTCGCCGTCCATGCCGCCCAGGATGGTGTCGAGGAATTCGACCACGGTGACCTTGGCGCCGAGCCGCGCCCACACCGAGCCGAGCTCGAGCCCGATGACACCGCCGCCGACCACCACCAGATGGCCGGGCACCTTCTCCAGCGACAGCGCGCCGGTCGACGACACGATCACCTGCTCGTCGATGTCGACCTTGACGCCGGGAATGCCGGCGACATCCGATCCGGTGGCGATGACGATGTTCTTGGTCTCGATCTCCTCGACCTTGCCGTCCTCGCCGGTCACCGAGACCTTGCCGGCCGCGACCACCTTGCCGGTGCCGCGAAAGCTGTCGATCTTGTTCTTCTTGAACAGGAAGGCGACGCCGTTGACGTTCGACGACACCGTCGCATCCTTGTGCGCCATCATCTTCGTCAGGTTCAATTTCGGCGCTGGTATCTCGATACCGAGCGCGTCGAAGGAATGGCCGGCTTCGGCGAACATCTCGGAGGCATGGAGCAGCGCCTTCGACGGAATACAGCCGATGTTCAGGCAGGTGCCGCCGAAGGTGGCATTCTTCTCGACCACCGCAACCTTGAGCCCGAGCTGCGCCGCCTTGATGGCGCAGACATAGCCGCCCGGTCCCGATCCGATGATAACGACGTCATAAGCCATGTTTGTTTCCCTTTGCTTGGCGCTCAGCGGCCGCCGCTTACATTCAGGATCGCGCCCGTCGTATAGGACGCGGCGTCGGATAGAAGATAGAGAACCGCGCCCGCGACTTCATCAGCCGTGCCGGCTCTTTTCATCGGCAGCAGGTCGCGGAACCGCTCTATCCTGTCCGGCTGCCCGCCGGAGGCATGGATCTCGGTATCGATGAGGCCGGGCCGCACCGCATTGACGCGAATGCCTTCCAGTGCGACCTCACGGGCGAGCCCGACGGTGAACGTGTCGATGGCACCCTTGGAGGCGGCATAGTCGACAAATTCGCCCGGCGAGCCCAACGTCGCTGCCGCCGACGAGATGTTGACGATCGATCCGCCCGCCCCGCCATGACGGGTCGACATGCGCTTCACCGCTTCGCGGGCACACAGGAACGAGCCGACGACATTGATGCGCATCATGCGCTCCAGCCGCGCGACGTCCATCTCGTCGACACGCGCCTTGACGTCGACGATGCCGGCATTGTTGACGAAGGCGTCGAGCCGGCCATAAGCGCGGTCGACGGCCTCGAACATGGCCACGATATCGGCCTCGCTGCCGACATCGCCCTTGACGGCTAAGGCCTCGCCGCCCCCGGCCTTGATCTCGGCGACCACTGCGTCAGCGGCAGCCTGGTTCGAGGCATAGTTGACCGCCACGCGGTAGCCGGCCTTCGATCCTAGCCGGCAGACCGCGGCGCCAATGCCGCGGCTACCGCCGGTGACCAGCAGCACCTTTTTCGCCTCGCTCATTCCTGGCATCCCTTCAAGACAAACACATCCCACGGCACTTTCGAAAACCCGCTGCCGCCATAGGCCGAGGATTGGCGCAACGCCGGCCCGAGGTCCGGCAGGATCAGCGTCTTCGGCGCTTCGACCCCTTCGGCCGGCAGCAGTCCGATGTTGCCCTTGTCATCCGACGTGTAGATGACGCCATGCCAGGGCGTGCAGGCAGCAAGCTCCTCGCCGGTGACGTCGCCTTCGGGGCATTTGTACATCAGCGCGCCGTTCGGCCGCGACACGCCTTCGTTCCACATAACGATGCCGTTGAGCACCACATTGTTGTCGAGGATCATCCGGAACGAGTTGGTGACGGTCGCCGAGGTGCCGGTCGGGGTAAAATCGATCTCTGCGCCGCCCTGCGCGTCGCCATAGACGGCTAGCTCGATCGGACATGCGGCGCGGGCACTTGCGGCGGCCAGCACCATGCCGGCCGCGATCGATGCGATCGGAAGCACCTTGGAAAGGCTAAGGGAACGGGTCGTCATTCTGCCGCGCATCCCTTCCTCCGGCACGCATGCCAACAGCCGGATCAGCACCAGACCCTAGAGATCAAGCACCAGCCGTTCCGGATCTTCCAGGCTTTCCTTGACGCGCACGAGGAAGGTCACTGCTTCCTTGCCGTCGACGATGCGGTGATCGTAGCTGAGCGCCAGATACATCATCGGCCGGATCACGATCTGGCCGCCGACCACGACAGGCCGCTCCTGGATCTTGTGCATGCCAAGAATGCCCGACTGCGGCGCGTTGAGGATCGGCGTCGACATCAGCGACCCGTAAACGCCACCATTGGAAATCGTGAACGTGCCGCCCTGCATATCGGCGACCGACAGCTTGCCGTCGCGCGCGGCGATGCCCAGCCGGCCGATGTCCTTCTCGATCTCGGCGATCGACATCTGGTCGGCATTGCGCACGACCGGGACGACGAGGCCCTTTTCGGTGCCGACGGCGACGCCGATATGGGCATAGTTCTTGAAGATGATGTCGGTGCCGTCGATCTCGGCATTGACCGAAGGGATTTCCTTCAGCGCGTGGGTCACCGCCTTGGTGAAGAAGCCCATGAAGCCGAGCTTCACGCCGTGCTTCTTCTCGAACACGTCCTTGTATTTGGTGCGCAGCGCCATCACCGCTGACATGTCGACCTCGTTGAAGGTGGTCAGCATGGCGGCGGTCGACTGCGCTTCCTTGAGGCGGCGCGCGATGGTCTGGCGCAGCTTGGTCATGCGCACGCGCTCCTCGCGCGAGGCGTCGTCGCCGGAGGATGGCGCGCGCACGGCAACCGGTGCAGGTGCCGCCTTCGGCGTCTCTGCCGGCTGTGACGGCGCGCCTTTGGAGATGGCGTCGAGCACGTCGCCTTTCAGCACCTGGCCACGCTTTCCCGAACCGGAGATCTGGTCGACCGAGAGATTGCTTTCGGCGATCAGCTTGGCCGCGGCCGGTGCGGGCGGCATGGTGCGCGGTTCGACCGGGCCGGCGTCGCCGGCGATCTTGGCGGTCTCGGCCGCGGCCTGCTTGCCGGTCGATGCGGCATCCGGCGACGAGGCCTGCGACACCGCCTGCGGCTTGGTAGCCGGAGCGGCGGCCGCGCCACCTGCCGAAATCGAACCGAGCAGCGCGCCGACACCGACCGTCTCACCTTCCTTGACGGTGATCTCACCCAGCGTGCCGGCGGCGGCGGCAGGCACCTCCACCGTCACCTTGTCGGTCTCGAGCTCGACCAGCGGTTCATCGGCGGCGATTGTATCGCCAACCTTCTTGAACCATTTGCCGACGGTCGCTTCAGTGACGGATTCGCCGAGAGTGGGAACGCGGATTTCGGTAGCCATTGTGCCTGTCCGTTTTCTTTCGGTTCTGTTGTTCGCCCAGATATTCTCTATTCACCAAGCGCGTCTTCGAGCAAGGCGGCGAGCTGGGCGAGATGCTTTGACATCAGTCCGGTCGCCGGCGAGGCGGCGGCAGGACGGCCGGTGTAGCGCACCCGCTGATGCTTGGCGTCGATATGCGCCAGCACCCATTCCAGATACGGGTCGATGAACGACCAGGCGCCCATGTTCTTGGGCTCCTCCTGGCACCAGGCCATCTCGGCATTGCGGAAACGCGACAGTTCCGTAATCAGCGCCTTGGCCGGGAACGGATAGAGCTGTTCGACGCGCAGCAGATAGATGTCGTTGATGCCGCGCTTCTCGCGCTCCTCATAGAGGTCGTAATAGACCTTGCCCGAGCACAGCACGACGCGGCGGATCTTCGAATCCTTGGTGAGCTTGATCGCCTGCCCGGAAAGCAGTTGCGCGTCGTCCCAAAGCAGCCGGTGGAACGAGCTTTCGCCCGAAATTTCCGGCAGCGTCGACACCGCCCGCTTGTGGCGCAGCAGCGATTTCGGCGTCATCAGGATCAGCGGCTTGCGGAAGTCGCGCTTCAGCTGCCGGCGCAGGATGTGGAAGTAGTTAGCCGGCGTCGTGCAGTTGGCCACTTGCATGTTGTCTTCGGCGCAAAGCTGCAGGAAGCGTTCGAGCCGGGCCGAGGAGTGTTCCGGACCCTGGCCTTCATAGCCATGCGGCAACAGGCAGACGAGGCCCGACATTCTGAGCCACTTGCGCTCTCCGCTGGAGATGAACTGGTCGAACACCACCTGGGCACCGTTGGCGAAGTCACCGAACTGCGCTTCCCACAAGGTCAGCGCCTTCGGCTCGGCCAGGCTGTAGCCATATTCGAAGCCCAGCACCGCCTCTTCCGACAGCATCGAGTTGATGACTTCGTAGCCAGCTTGAGCCGCCGACAGATTGTTGAGCGGGATGTAACGGGTCTCGTCGCGCTGGTCGTAAAGGACCGAATGGCGCTGCGAGAAGGTGCCGCGTTCGGAATCCTGGCCCGACAGGCGGATCGGATTGCCGTCGAGCAGGATGGCGCCGAAGGCCAGCGCCTCGGCCGTTGACCAGTCGATGCCTTCGCCCGACTCGATCGCCTGGCGGCGGTTCTCGAGGAAGCGGATGATCGTCTTGTGCGCTTCGAAATCCTTCGGCACCTCGGTCAGCTTCTTGCCGATTTCCTTCAGCGTCTTGACCGGCACGGCGGTCTTGCCGCGCCGCTGTTCATCCTGGTTGTCGGCGGTGCGCAGGCCCGACCAGGCGCCGTCCAGCCAATCGGCCTTGTTGGGTTTGTAGTGCTGGCCGACTTCCCATTCCGATTCCAGATGCGCCCGCCAGTCGGCCTTGAGCTGGTCGAGTTCAGCCTGGCTGATGTGACCCTCGGCGATCAGCCGGTCGCCATAGATCTGGACCGTCGTCTTGTGGGTGCGGATGTTGCGATACATGATCGGCTGGGTGAAGGCCGGCTCGTCGCCCTCATTGTGGCCGAAGCGGCGATAGCAGAACATATCGACCACAACAGGCTTGAAGAACTTCATGCGGAATTCGATCGCCACCTTGGTGGCGTGCACCACGGCTTCCGGGTCGTCGCCATTGACGTGGAAGATCGGCGCCTCGATCATCTTGGCCACGTCTGATGGATAGGGCGACGAGCGCGAGAAGCGCGGGTTGGTGGTGAAACCGATCTGGTTGTTGATGATGAAGTGCAGCGTGCCGGCGACGCGGTGGCCGCGCAGGCCGGACAGGCCGAGGATCTCGGCGATCACGCCCTGACCGGCGAAGGCGGCATCGCCATGCAGCAAGAGCGGCAGCACTTTGGCGCGCTCTTCCAGCGGCACGATCTCCTCGCGGCTGCGGCCGAACAGGTAATCCTGCTTGGCGCGCGCCTTGCCCATCACCACCGGATCGACGATTTCCAGATGCGAGGGGTTGGCAGTCAGGGACAGATGCACCTTGTTGCCGTCGAACTCGCGGTCCGACGAGGCGCCGAGATGGTACTTGACGTCGCCCGAGCCCTCGACCTCGTCGGGTGCGGCCGAGCCGCCCTTGAACTCGTGGAAGATGGCGCGGTGCGGCTTGGCCATCACCTGGGAGAGCACGTTCAGCCGGCCGCGATGCGCCATGCCGAGCACGATCTCCTTCATGCCGAGCTGGCCGCCGCGCTTGACGATCTGCTCCAGCGCCGGGATCAGCGCTTCACTGCCATCGAGGCCGAAGCGCTTGGTGCCCTTGTACTTGACGTCGATGAACTGCTCGAAGCCTTCGGCCTCGACCAGCTTCTGCAGGATCGCCTTCTTGCCGGTGGCGGTGAAGGTGATCTCCTTGTCGGCGCCCTCGATGCGGGCCTGGATCCAGGCCTTTTCCTCGGGGTCCGAAATATGCATGAACTCGACGCCGAGCGTCGAGCAATAGGTTCGGGTCAGGATTTCCAGCATCTGCCGGATGGTGCCGAATTCAAGCCCGAGCACATTGTCGAGGAAGATCGGCCGGTCATAGTCGGCTTCGGTGAAGCCATAGTTCTCCGGCGACAGCTCGTTGTAATCCTCGAGCGGCTTGGCGATGCCGAGCGGATCGAGATTGGCGTGCAGATGGCCGCGCATGCGGTAGGCGCGGATCATCATGATGGCGCGCACCGAATCGCGCGTCGCCTGGTGCACGTCGGCATCGGACAGGACGACGCCGTTGGTGACCGCCTTGTCCTTGACCTTCTTTTCGATCGTCTTCTCGACGATGCCCCAGTTGCCGTCGAGCGCCGAGACCAGTTCGCCATTCGCCTGCAGCGGCCAGGAGGGCTTGGCCCAGGAGGCGCCCTTGGCGTTCCTGCGCACATCGCCGGCATCGTCTTTCAGCCCGGCGAAGAACTCCTGCCATTCGGGATTGACCGAGGCGGGATCGTCCTCATAGGCAGCGTAGAGCGCGTCGATGTAATCGGCGTTGCCGCCATAGAGGAATGAGGTGAGCGAAAATTGGTCGTTGGCCTGATCTTGTCTTGCCATTTTTGTCCGCGGAGCCTGGCTCCGTCTCCTGTTTTTGGAGGGAAATAAGGAAATAGGGGAGTAGGGCTTTTTGCCGCTGCTATTTTCCCTACTGCCCTACTCCCTTACTCCCCTATTCCCTTACCCTTTGATCGCCTCGACCAGCGTCGTGCCTAGTCGCGCCGGCGAGGGCGATACTTTTATCCCGGCCGATTCCATCGCCGCGATCTTGTCTTCCGCGCCGCCCTTGCCGCCGGAGATGACCGCGCCCGCATGCCCCATGGTGCGGCCGGCCGGCGCCGTGCGCCCGGCGATGAAACCGGCCATCGGCTTGCTTCGGCCACGCCTGGCTTCGTCCTTGAGGAACTGCGCGGCGTCTTCCTCGGCCGAACCGCCGATCTCGCCGATCATGATGATCGACTTGGTCTCGTCATCGGCGAGGAACATTTCGAGCACGTCGATGAATTCGGTGCCCTTGACGGGGTCGCCGCCAATGCCAACGGCGGTGGTCTGGCCGAGGCCGACATTGGTGGTCTGGAACACTGCCTCATAGGTAAGCGTTCCCGACCGCGAAACAACGCCGACCGAGCCCTTGCGGAAGATGTTTCCGGGCATGATGCCGATCTTGCATTCCTTGGGCGTCAGCACGCCCGGGCAGTTCGGCCCGATCAGCCGCGACGTCGAGCGGTCGAGCCGCGCCTTGACCTTGATCATGTCCATCACCGGGATACCTTCGGTGATGCAGATGATCAGCGGGATCTCGGCCTCAATCGCTTCCAGGATGGCCTCGGCGGCACCCGCCGGCGGCACATAGACGACGGAGGCGTTGGCGCCGGTCTTTTCCTTGCCCTCGGCGACGGTGGCGAAGATCGGCAGGCTCTCGCCCTTTGCGCCGGTCCACGTCTCGCCACCCTTCTTCGGGTGGATGCCGCCGACCATTTTCGTGCCGTGATAAGCCAGCGCCTGTTCGGTGTGGAACGTGCCGGTCTTGCCGGTCAGGCCCTGCACCAGCACCTTGGTGTTCTTGTCGACGAGAATGGACATTTTTTTGCGACCTGATCAGTGATTGCGGAAGGGGTTCATGGCGACCACGGAGCCATAAGACTGCCCGTGGTTGAGGTCTTCGGTGTAGAGTATCTTGACGCCAAGGCGCTCGGCGGCGGCGATGATGGCGCCATCCCAATATGAAATCTGGTAGCGTTGCGCGTTCGCGATGCCCCGCATTACAACGGCGCTATCCAGATCCTGGCAGGGCTTCATGGAGATCGCGGCGACCCATTCGGCCGCCTTCGCCGGCGCCAGTGTGACCTCAGCTCGCTTGGTCACGTTGACATAGAACTCCTGCAGCACCTGTGCGGAGGTCGAATAGTCTTCCTTGGCGATCAACTCCACGGCGCGCTCATACTTCGCGCGCTCGGCCTTGTGTCCGATGGCGGCATAGACGAGAATGTTCGTGTCGAGGAAGCAGTCAGCGATCATAGAGAGCTTCCCGGTTCCATTTCTTGCCACCCATGTCGCCTGCCGCCTCGCGGGCGAGCCGCAGAAGGGCCTGCCGTGCCTCGTCCTTGGCGTACCGCTTGGCGGCCACTGCCGAGAAAAACTCCCGCACCATGGCGTTGACGGTCGTTCGCTGTTCGGCGGCCGTCAGCTTGACCTGCTCCAAGACCTCGTCTTCGACTGCCAGAGTGATGTTCTTCATTTCTCTTTTCTCCTGCGCCTACTTCACACAGTATATGTGTAACTGTGTGGCAGTCGCAAGTTCGTTACAGCCGCTTCAGGTCGGCGACGGTGAGGTCGCTTTTGGCATTGCCGGTGTTGAGCGTCGTTGCCGGCTCGAACATCAGCACGACGGGTTCCGCAGTCAGCGAGCGCGGCCGGTGTTCGACGCCGCGCGGCACGACGATGAAATCGCCCTCGCCGAGCTCGACGGGACCGTCACGGAAATCGATGGCGATACGCCCGCGCAGCACGAGGAAGGCTTCGTCCTCATTGTCATGCGCATGCCAGTCGAACATCTCGCCGAACTTGGCGACCTTCGCCTGGCTGTCGTTGACATCGCCGGCGATATGCGGATCGAAAACCTTGGTGATGGTCCGATCCGCCGCCTCGACGAGGTTTATCTTGCGCGGAGGCATCCGCTCAGCCCTTCACCGCCGCCACGATCTTCTTGGCTGCGTCGTCGAGATCATCGGCCGACACCACGTTGAGGCCGCTGTCGTTGATGATCTTCTTGCCAAGCTCGGCATTGGTGCCTTCCAGGCGCACCACCAGCGGCACTTCCAGCCCGACTTCCTTGACCGCGGCAATGACGCCCTCGGCAATGATGTCGCACTTCATGATGCCGCCGAAGATGTTGATCAGGATACCCTTGACTGCCGGATCCCTGGTGATGATCTTGAACGCCGCCGTGACTTTTTCCTTGGATGCGCCGCCACCGACATCGAGGAAGTTGGCCGGCTCGGCGCCATAGAGCTTGATGATGTCCATCGTCGCCATGGCAAGGCCGGCGCCATTGACCATGCAGCCGATATTGCCGTCGAGCGCGACATAGGCGAGGTCGTATTTCGACGCCTCGATTTCCTTCTCGTCCTCTTCCGTGGTGTCGCGCAGTTCGAGCACGTCGGGGTGGCGGAACAGCGCGTTGTTGTCGAACGACACTTTCGCGTCGAGCACGCGCAGCCGGCCGTTCTTCATGACGATCAGCGGGTTGACCTCGAGCAGGCTCATGTCCTTCTCGACGAAGGCCTTGTAGAGGATCGGGAACAGCGTATCGCCGTCCTTGGCCGCATCGCCGTCGAGCTTGAGCGCGCCGTTGAGCGCCTTCAGGTCGGCTGCTGTGACGCCTTTTTCCGGATCGATGGCGACGGTGATGATCTTTTCGGGCGTGTCATGGGCGACCGCTTCGATGTCCATGCCGCCTTCGGTCGAGACGACGAAGGCGATGCGGCCGACCGAACGGTCGACCAGGATCGACAGATAGAGCTCGCGTTCGATGTCGGCACCGTCCTCGATGTAGAGGCGGTTGACCTGCTTGCCGGCCGGACCGGTCTGCTTGGTCACCAGCGTGTTGCCCAGCATCTCGTTGGCGTTGGCGACGACGTCGGCCACCGATTTCGCCAGCCGCACGCCGCCCTTGGCGTCCGGGCCGAGCTCGGTGAATTTGCCCTTGCCGCGTCCGCCGGCATGGATCTGGCTCTTCACCACATAGAGCGGGCCCGGCAGCGCCTTGGCGGCGGCTTCCGCTTCGCTCGCCTTGAACACCGGCACGCCTTCGGCCACCGGCGCGCCGAAGCTCTTCAGCAGCGCCTTGCCCTGATACTCATGGATGTTCATCTGGATGGTCTCCGGATCGACTGGGGGTTCACTTGCTGGAGATTCATTTGGAGGCGAGTTGCGGCGCGATCTTGACGCAGGCCTCGGTCAGGCCCTGCACCGTCGCCACAGAGGAGTCGAACATCTTCTGCTCGCTCTTGTTGAGTTCGATCTCGATGATGCGCTCGACGCCGCCGGCGCCGATCACCACGGGAACGCCGACATAGGTGTTCTTGACGCCATACTGGCCGGAGAGATACGCCGCGCAGGGCAGCACCCGCTTCTTGTCCTTGAGATAGGCTTCAGCCATCGAGATCGCCGAAGCTGCCGGCGCGTAATAGGCCGAACCGGTCTTGAGCAGGCCGACGATCTCGGCGCCGCCGTCACGGGTGCGCTGCACGATCTGGTCGAGCTTCTCCTTCGAGGTCCAGCCCATCTTGATGAGGTCGGGCAGCGGAATGCCCGATACCGTCGAATAGCGGATCATCGGCACCATGGAATCGCCGTGGCCGCCGAGCACGAAGGCGGTGACGTCCTCGACCGAGACCTTGAATTCCTCTGCCAGGAAATAGCGGAAGCGCGCGCTGTCAAGCACGCCGGCCATGCCGACGACATGGCTGTTGGGCAGGCCTGAGAATTTCTGCAGCGCCCAGACCATGGCGTCGAGCGGGTTTGTGATGCAGATGACGAAGGCCTTCGGCGCATACTTCTTCAGCCCGGCGCCGACCTGTTCCATGACCTTGAGATTGATGCCCAGAAGGTCGTCGCGGCTCATGCCGGGCTTGCGCGGCACGCCGGCGGTGACGATGCAGACGTCGGCCCCTTCGATGCCGGCATAGTCGTTGATGCCGGTAAGCCTGGAGTCGAAGCCATCGACAGGCGACGACTGCGCGATATCGAGCCCCTTGCCCTGCGGGATACCTTCGGCAATATCGAACAGCACCACGTCGCCGAGGTCCTTGAGGCCGATCATGTGAGCGAGCGTGCCGCCGATCATGCCAGAGCCGATAAGCGCTATCTTGTTGCGTGCCATGTGAGGATGTTTTCCCTTTGTCGGTGACGACGTCTCAAATCTCTGGTGATTTGATGGCGGCGTCGAAGAAGAGGCCGGAATGCTGCGGGGAACCGCGAATTTTCGCCGCACCCAATAGCCCCGGCATGGAAAAAATTCAAACGATTATTTTGGTGTCAGTGTTTTCAATCGGTTAGATCATTTGGGATTTACGTAAACGTCAAAGTTTATAAGCCGGCTTGAGAAGACGTAGCCGATGAAGATGGAAATCGTAAGGCTGGATACCGGCGATGACGCCCTTGTGATGGCGGTCGCCAAATCTCCCCCTTGAGGGCAGGCTATCGCATATGGAATTCCTGAGATGTCTGCCCGGCACGTACCCCCACCCCTAACCCCTCCCCACAAGGGGGAGGGAGACTTCCGTTGGCGGTGACCCAGGAGCATCGCCTGTCTTTTCGGCGCCAAGAAGAATTAAAGGCACGCGGCAGCGTTCCCTCCCCCTTGTGGGGAGGGTTAGGGTGGGGGTTCTTCTTCGCAAGAATCCATGTGCGATAGCCCTGCCCGCAAGGGGGGAGATGTCACCGAAGGCGACAGAGGGGGTCGCCGCGCGTGAAGCGCTGGCGCCATCTGTGCCGCGCCCGGTCGAACCAACCCCCTCTGGCCTGCCGGCCATCTCCCCCCTCAAGGGGGGAGATCGATTGCCACGCGATTTCGCCAATCTTCAACGAAGCAGGAATGAGCGGGGCGCCTAAGCTGCCAATTGCTTTCTTTAGGCCTGCGCCTGCGACGCTTCCGACACCGCCGGCTTTCCTTTCTGCCGCTCCGCCCAATCCTCCAGCCAGTCGCGGCTTTGCATCTCGATCAGCCGCGATGCGGTGCGCTCGAACTCGAAGACTTCGACGCCGCGCTTGGCTGCATAAAGTGCTTGCGGCGGCGCTTCGGCGCTCGCCACCAGCCGCATACGATGGTCGTAGAGCGTGTCGATCAGCAGGATGAAGCGCTTGGCCTCGTTGCGCTTGCCTTCGCCGAGCACCGGGACGTGGTCGATGAAAATGGTTGAGAAGCGCCCGGCGATCGCCAGGAAATCACGCGCGCCAAGCGGCTTCTCGCAGAGATCGGCGAAGGAGAACCGCGCCGCATCGCCCGCCGCACGCGGCACGATCACCTGCCGCCCTTTGAGGGCAATCGATGTCTCGGCGGTCGGCGCGCCCCGCGTCATGGCTTGCCAGGCCTCGTCGAGTAGCTGGTCCGCCGCCGCGTCGGCCGGCGTGACATAGACCGGTGTCCGGGCGAGCTTGTCCAGCCGGTAGTCCTTGTCGGCATCGAGCGCCAGCACCTGTGTGTGCCGCTCCAGTATGCCGATGAAGGGCAGGAAAAGCTGGCGGTTCAGCCCGTCGCGGTAGAGGTTTTCCGGCGCCACATTCGAGGTGGCGACCAGCACCACGCCGCTGGCAAACAGCGCCGAAAACAACCTGGACAGGATCATCGCGTCGGCAATGTCGGTAACCGAGAACTCGTCGAAGCACAGCACCCAGGCTTGCTCGGCAAGGGCCTTGGCCACCGGCGGGATCGGATCGTCTTCCCTGACGTCGCCATTCTTGCGCGCCTGCCGGTGCTTCTGGATACGGTCCTGCACGTCGGCCATGAAGTCGTTGAAGTGGACGCGGCGCTTGCGCCGCACCGGCAGCAAGTCGAAGAACATGTCCATCAGCATGGTCTTGCCGCGTCCGACGCCGCCATGGATGTAGAGGCCTTTGACGGCCTCATGCGTCTCGCGCTTGCGGGCGAACAGCCAGCCCAGCGCGCTCGACTTATGCGCCAGCCGCTTGGCCGAGATCTCATCGGTCAGCCGGTCGAGCGCCGCAACGATCCGTTCCTGCGCCGGATCGCGGTCGATCGTACCGGTTTCCACCAGATGGTCGTAGCGCTGCCTAACGGTCGCATGGGTCTGGAGGCCGTCACGCAGATGCATCGGTCACGTCGTTCTGGAGCGATTCCGGGAACCGGAATTGCGTAAAACAAAAACTATCTCGTAAGCGAAATCGGCTGGCCGTTGGAAGTCTGGCCGTCGAATTTCGAGCCGCCCGAGGAATAGAGCCGCGCCAGCGCACCGCCGCTCTCGTCATAGAGCGTCAGCTGCTTGCCGGCGACGTTCCACGACTTGATGCCGTCCATCGGCGCCGGGCAATGCAGCGGACCGGCGCGGAAGCCGGCGCCGAATTTGGTCTGCGGTGTCGCCACCTTGCAGCTCTGGCCCGCAACGCTGGCGTTCCAGACACCGGCGACGCTGGCGGCGGTCACGTCCGAAGCGCCGGCCGGCGCCGAACCATCCGAAGGCAGCGCGGCGACCTGCGTGTTCGCCGGAGCGGTCGGGAATTGCGAAGGGTCGGTGGTGCCGGGCGATGCCGGCGGCGGCAGTTGGTTCGCCGTCACCTTGCCGGCGGGCGCGGCCTCCAGCGGTGCCGGCTGCTGGTCATCCATCGAGGAAAAACGTGAGGTCGAACAGCCGCTCGCAACGAGCGCCGCCAGCGATACGGCCACCAGACCGGTTTTCGAAAAAGTCATTCCAACCTCCGTCGGATCCGGCTGGGGGGAAGCCGTCCGCACAATCTCACCCCCACCAAGATGGAGAAGGTGGCGAAATTTCAACCCGATATGGTTAAAATACAGTTTGCAGCCAGAAGTGTTGCAATTTTATCGCAATGGGGACGGCTGACCGCTTGTCGCGCGTCGCTTGGGAATTCCGGTCAACACTTCGTCGGTGGACGCTTGCGCGAACCGCCTTAGCGCCTATGTCTGGAAAACGAAACCCTGCTGGAGCCGCAAATTGGCCGCGAGAAAGACTGCCGCCAATCGCTATTACAGCGGCCCGCCCAGCGACCATTTCGACGGCGCATTGTTCTTCAATCCCGACGGCCAGCCACCCGGCCGTTTCGCCGACCTGCTGAAATGGCAGTTGAATGGCCAGCGCTCGAAATGGCCGGCGAGCGATGCAAGCCCCTTTCCGCAGGCGAAACCGACGGCTCGGGTCGAGGGCGCCGCGCTGGAAGTGACCATGGTTGGTCATTCCACCTTGCTGGTCCAGACGGCCGGTCTGAACATTCTTACCGATCCGGTGTGGTCGCTGCGCGCGTCGCCGCTTTCCTTCGCCGGACCAAAACGCATCAATGCGCCAGGCATCGCCTTTGCCGACCTGCCGCCGATCGACCTCGTTCTGGTCAGCCACAACCACTATGACCATCTCGACCTCGCCACGTTGAAGCGGCTGAAGGCCGGCCACGACCCGCTGGTGCTCACCCCGCTCGGCAACGACGCCATCATCGAAGCCGCCGTGCCCGGCATGCGACTGTCGGCGCATGACTGGGGCGACAGGGTCGAGATCGGCAATGGCGCCGCCGTCCATGTCGAGCCGGTGCATCACTGGTCGGCGCGTGGCGCCCGCGACCGGCGCATGGCGCTGTGGGCCGGCTTCGTCGTCGAAACGCCTGACAGCAAGCTCTATTTCGCCGGCGATACCGGCTTTCACAATGGCGTCAACTACCGGCTGATGGCCGAGAAACATGGCGGCTTCCGCTTCGCCATCCTGCCGATCGGCGCCTATGAGCCGCGCTGGTTCATGGCGTCGCAGCACCAGAATCCCTGGGAAGCGGTGCAAGGCATGACGCTATGCAATGCCGCCCATGCCGCCGGCTGTCACTGGGGCACATTCCAGCTCACCGACGAACCGATCGACGAGCCGGCGCGTAAATTGACCGAGGCGCTCGACGATCAAGGCATCCCACGCGAGCGTTTTCGCGCCTTGCGGCCGGGCGAGGTCTGGGATGTGCCGGAGCACGTAGCGCCCTGATCCGGTTTCGACGGAACCCCAACGCGGCAACCGCGTTTTCATGTGGTTGAAAAATCTGCCGGTTTGCGAGGCATTGCCATGCTCAAATGGATCGTCATTCTCCTGATCGTCGCCGCGGCGGCGAGTCTGCTCGGCATGCCGGCGCTGGCAGGTGCCGCCGCCACCGGTGCGCGCATCCTTATCGGCATCGTTCTGATCATTTTCCTGCTGATGGTGCTGGGCATTTTCGCCGTCACGTAAGTCCGGCGCTTTCGCCGTGACCAAGCGGCTGCGCACTGGTAATTCCTGCCCGTTTCCGCCATATAGCGCCAAACGGACACGGAATTTTTCGGAGCAATGGCCAGCACTGCCCCTTTCGCCAAGATGAACGGCATCGGCAATGAGATCATCGTTGCCGATATGCGTGGCCGTGCCGACCGGGTGACGGCGGCGGCGGCGATTGCGCTGAATGCCGATGCCGCGACCAGCTTCGACCAGATCATGGCGATCCATGACGCCAGGACGCCGGGCACCGCCTTTTTCATCGACATCTTGAATTCCGATGGAACCAGTGCCCAGGCCTGCGGCAATGGCATGCGCTGCGTCGTCCAGGCGCTCGCCGCCGAGACCGGCCAGAAGATCTTCACCTTCGAAACCGTTGCCGGTATCCTCAACGCGCGCGAGCACGCCGACGGTTCGATCTCGGTCGATATGGCCACGCCGCGCTTCGGCTGGCAGGATATCCCGCTGGCCGAGGAGTTCCGCGACACCCGGATGATCGAGCTGCAGATCGGCCCGATCGACGCGCCGGTGCTGCATTCACCCTCGGTCGTCTCGATGGGCAATCCGCACGCCATCTTCTGGGTCGACAATGACGTCTGGTCCTATGAGCTCGACCGCTTCGGCCCGCTGCTCGAGAACCACCCGATGTTCCCCGAGCGCGCCAACATCACCATCGCTCAGGTTACTTCGCCCGAAACGATGATCATCCGCACCTGGGAGCGCGGCGCCGGACTGACCAAGGCCTGCGGCTCGGCCGCCTGCGCCGCCGTCGTGGCCGCTGCCCGCACCAACCGGACCGGCCACAGCGTCAGTCTGTTGACCCCCGGCGGCGGCATGCTGCATGTCGAATGGCGCGACGATGACCACGTGATCCTGACGGGCGCCGCCGAATGGGAATTTTCCGGCAGCTTCGACCCGTCGAACGGGACATGGGCCCGCGACACCGAAAGCGCGGCCTGATGTCCGCTCTGCCCAAGAGCCCGATGTCCCAGGGCATCGATGTCGTCACCTTCGGCTGTCGGCTCAACACCTATGAATCGCAGGTGATGCGGCGCGAGGCTGAAAGTGCCGGTCTGGGCGCGCTGGAAGGTGGCGCCATGATCTTCAACACCTGCGCCGTGACAGGCGAAGCAGTGCGCCAGGCCAAGCAGGCGATCCGCAAGGCGCGCCGCGACAACCCGCAGGCGCGCATCATCGTCACCGGCTGCGCCGCGCAGACCGAGCCTGAAAAATTCGCCGCCATGGACGAGGTCGATCTCGTGCTCGGCAATGAAGAGAAGCTGAAGGCCAACTCCTATCGCGCACTGCCGGATTTCGGCGTCAACGACACCGAAAAGGCACGCGTCAACGATATCTTTTCGGTGCGTGAGACCGCAGGCCACATGGTCGACGCCATCGAGGGCCGGGCACGCGCCTTCGTCCAGGTGCAGAATGGCTGCGACCACCGCTGCACCTTCTGCATCATTCCCTACGGCCGCGGCAATTCGCGCTCGGTGCCGATGGGCGCCGTGGTCGAGCAGGTCAAGCGGCTCGCCGGCAACGGCTATGCCGAGATCGTTCTGACCGGCGTCGACATGACATCATTCGGCGCCGATCTGCCGGGCGCGCCGAAGCTCGGCAGGCTGGTGAAAACAATCCTGAAACAGGTGCCGGACGTGAAGCGCCTGCGGCTGTCCTCCATCGATTCGATCGAGGCCGACGACGATCTGCTCGACGCCATCGCCACCGAGCCGCGGCTGATGCCGCATCTGCATCTGTCGCTGCAGTCGGGCGACGACATGATCCTGAAGCGGATGAAGCGCCGGCATCTGCGCGACCAGTCGATCCGCTTCTGCGAGGATGTGCGCAAGCTGCGCCCCGGTATCGTCTTCGGCGCCGACATCATCGCCGGCTTCCCGACCGAGACCGACGAAATGTTCGAGAACTCGGAAAAAATCGTCGAGGAGTGTGGCCTGACCCATCTCCACGTCTTCCCGTTCAGCCCACGCGAAGGCACGCCTGCCGCGCGCATGCCCCAGCTCCGCCGCGAATTGGTCAAGCAGCGCGCCGCCCGGCTGCGCGCCGCCGGTGAAGTTGCGTATATCAGGCATCTGTCGTCGCTCACCGGTACGCGTCAGTCGATCCTGATCGAGCGCGACGGCCTTGGCCGCACCGAGGGTTTTACGCTTGCCGCACTCGGCACGGGCGCACCGGGTGAGATCGTCGAGGCCGATATATCAGGCCACGATGGTAGCAGGCTGATCGCGGCGCCCCTCGCCGCCCGCGCGGCCTGAGAAACGCAAAGCATGGCTGGTTTTTTCAAGAAGATATTTTCGTTCGGCAAGAAAGAGGTGGTCGAGGAGCGGGTCGACGAGACCGCCCCGCTGCCGCCGATCAAATGGGAAGCGCTCGAGGCGCTGAAGCCGGCGGCCGAGCAGGTCGTTCCGGAGTTCTTGAAGCGTGACGAGCTGGAGCGCGAGGCGGAAACTGCGCCGACGCCGACGACGGTCGAGCCGGAAGTGATCCCCGCGCCGGAATCGGCGCCTGTCGAGAAGCCGGTGCCCGAGCCGGCACCGGCCATTCCGCCAGCACCGGAGCCGACTATTCCCTCCGAGCCGGAACCCCTGCCGGAGCCCGAGCCGGAAGAAGAACCCGCGCCCGAGACGCCTGCCGAGCCGCCGGCGCCCGAGGAGATACCAACACCTCCCGCCGTTCCGGAGCCTGCTCCCGAACCGCAGCCGCAGGAGGTCCCGCCACCCGCGCCGGCCGAGCCGGAGATCGTCCCGTCACGCCCGGAACAGCAGCCGGAACCGGAACCGGTCGAAGTGCCGACGCCTGCCGAGGTTCCGGCCGAGACACCAGCCCCGATCGAGGTGCCGACACCGGGGCCGGCCCCTGCTCAGCCATTATCAGAGGTCAGCGCCGCCCCTCATCCGCCTGCTGGCACCTTCTCTCCGTCTGAAGACGGGGAGAAGGAAGAAGTTTCAGCACCGACGCCCGAAGCCCCGCCTGCCGAAATCGCACCTCCCATTCGCCAGCCGGCGCCGATGGAATCGCAGCCGGTCATTGCGGAAATTGCGCCCGAGCCGCAGTCTCTTCCACAACCCGCGCCGGAGCCAAAAGCCGCACCCGGCAAGGTGACCGTCACCAAGAAGGTCGAGCAGAAGGCCGAGCCACAGAAGGCGCCGGAGCCGGCACCGAGGCGCTCATGGTTCCAGCGCATGAAGGACGGGCTTGCCCGCTCCTCCAAGGAGCTCACCGGCAACATTGCCGGCGTCTTCACCAAGCGCAAGCTGGACGAAGAGACTTTGCAGGACCTTGAGGATGTGCTGATCCGTGCCGATCTCGGCATGGAGACGGCCTTGCGCGTTACCGACGCGCTGGCCGCCAGCCGCTACGGCAAGGACGTCTCCGACACCGAGGTCCGCGCCATCATGGCGGCCGAGGTGGAAAAAGTGCTGGCCCATGTCGCCATGCCGCTGGAGCTCGACCTTTCACACAAGCCGCATGTCATCCTGGTGGTCGGTGTCAACGGCACCGGCAAGACCACAACTATCGGCAAGCTGGCCGCCAAGCTCACCGATGGTGGCCTGTCGGTGATGCTCGCCGCCGGCGACACCTTTCGCGCCGCCGCGATCGAGCAACTGAAGATCTGGGGCGAGCGGACGAAATCGCCTGTGATCGCCTCAAAGATCGGCGCCGATGCCGCGGGACTGGCCTATGACGCCTTCGAGAAGGCCAAGGAGGCCGGTTCCGACGTGCTGATCATCGACACCGCCGGCCGCCTGCAGAACAAGACTGAACTGATGGCGGAGCTCGAAAAGATCGTCCGCGTGCTTGGCAAACTCGACCCGGAAGCACCGCACACCGTGCTGCAGACGGTCGACGCCACCACCGGCCAGAACGCGCTCAACCAAGTCGAGATCTTCCGCAATATCGCCGGCGTCAACGGCCTGGTGATGACCAAGCTGGACGGCACGGCGCGCGGCGGTATTCTGGTGGCGATCGCGGCAAAGCACAAATTGCCGGTCTATTTCATCGGCGTCGGCGAACAGGTCGACGACCTCGAACCTTTCTCGGCAAGCGAATTCGCCAGGGCGATCGCTGGAGTAGCTTAACAAGCATGTCCCAAAAAGTTGCAGACTTTTTGGATCAGATCATGCGCAAGAAAGAGATTCCATGAACCCACCCATTCTCGAACGCGATCCGTCGGACCCGCAGAAGCAGAAGAAGGAAGGCGTCAATCCGCTGCTCAAGCTAGTGCTGGAGCTGGGTCCGTTGATGGTGTTCTTCTTCGCCAATGCGCGCGGCGGATGGCTGGTGCAGAAATTCCCTGTTCTGGCCGAGTTCGGCGGGCCGATTTTCGTCGCCACCGGGCTGTTCATGGCCGCCACGGCAATCGCCCTGATCGCCTCGTGGCTGCTCACCCGCACCTTGCCGATCATGCCGATGGTGTCGGGCGTCGTCGTCTTCATCTTCGGCGCGCTGACGCTCTATCTGCAGGACGACATCTTCATCAAGATGAAGCCGACCATCGTCAACACGCTGTTCGGCGGCGTGCTGCTCGGCGGGCTCTACTTCGGCAAGTCGCTGCTTGGCTATGTCTTCGATTCGGCCTTCAGCCTCGACGCCGAAGGCTGGCGGAAACTGACCTTCCGCTGGGGCCTGTTCTTCCTGTTCCTGGCCATCGTCAATGAGGTGGTGTGGCGCAATTTTTCCACCAACGCCTGGGTTACTTTCAAGGTCTGGGGCATCATGCCGATCACGCTTCTGTTCACCTTCAGCCAGATGCCGCTGATCCTGCGTCATTCACTCGAGGACAAGGCCGGCAAAGAAGAGAGAACCGGAAAATAGAAAAAGCGGTTCTGCGTTCGTGAAACAATGAACCGTTCTGGGGAGAGGGACATGGAATTCATCACCACGCGCGACCAGTTGAGGACGATCTACAAGACGCCACGGCCGACCGACGGTTCTATCCGCAAGGAGCTGAAAAAACTTGACGGCCATTGCCGCTCCTTCATCGGCAAGAGCCCGTTCGTGCTGATCGGCTCGTCCGACGGTGCCGGCAATGCCGACGTGACGCCGAAGGGCGACAAGCCGGGCTTTGCCACCGTTCTCGACGACACCACCATCGCCATTCCCGATCGGCCCGGCAACAACCGGCTCGACACGTTGGAAAACATTCTCCTCAATCCCTCTGTCGGGCTGCTCTTCCTCATTCCCGGCATGAACGAGACGCTGCGCGTCAACGGCGATGCCCGCATCACCGTCGACGCAAATTTGCGCGAACGGCTCGCCGTCGACGGTAGGGAGCCGCAAAGCGTCGTCGTGGTCAGCGTCAAGGCCGCCTACATGCACTGCGCAAAAGCCTTCATGCGCTCGGACCTGTGGAAGCCGGAAACCTGGTACGACCGCGCGACGCTGCCGACGCTCGGCCAGATCATGCGCGATCAATTGGCGGTTGCCGATTCCGCCGAGGCGACCGACCGCTGGCTCGACGAGGAATACAAGAAGACGATGTGGTAGGTTTTTCGACCCACGATTCGTCCTGACTGGTCCATCTTGCTGAACATTCTTGCCATTTCCGGAAGCCTGCGCGCGGCTTCCACCAATTCGGCCCTGATCGCAGCACTGGCGCGCAACGCACCGTCCGGCTGCCGCGTCAGCGTCTATGACGGGCTTGGCTGTCTGCCGATCTTCAATCCCGACAACGAGGGCGAGCGGACGCCGCTCGAAGCCTCCGAACTGATCGATGCCGTCACCCGAGCCGACGGCGTGATCGTCTCCTGTCCGGAATATGCCCATGGCGTGCCGGGCGGGCTGAAGAACGGGCTCGACTGGCTGGTCTCGCGCGACGCCGCCGTCGCCAAGCCGGCTATGCTGGTGCACGCCTCGCCGCGCTCGCTGTTCGCCCGCGCCGCACTGGCCGAGATCATGCGCACCATGTCGTTCGCGCTTTGCGACGATGTGCTGGAGATTGCCCTGCTCGGCAAGAAGCCGCCGGAGGTCGAGAGCATCCTGGCGGAGCCGGCGAACCGGCAAGCGATGCGCGATGCGCTGAATGCTTTCGCGGACTTTATCCGCGCCCGTTGAGTGCCGACCCACCACGCATTCGTCATCCTAGGGCGAAGCAAGGAGCGAAGCGACGCGGCGCAGACCCTAGGATCCATGCCGCGACCTTTGCCGAGAATGCATCGGTCCAAGAAGGGCAGCCTAACGTTGGATACTACACGGACCGCCAAAGACAGTATTGCACCGTTGTGCCCTGCTCGAAAGTCGCGGCATGGATCCTAGGGTCTCCGCGACGTCGCTTCGCGACTGCTTCGCCCTAGGATGACGAAGGAAAGGGGCTTCGCCATGCCTTCGAAATCAACCCTTTCGCAGCGTCTCCACATCCGTCTTCCCAACATACCAATCACGCGCATTGACCTCCTCGAAAACCACCCAGACATCGTCGTTGCTCAGCCCGGTGGCGTCCATGATGGCCGCCGTGACCTTTTTGGCGATGTCCGCCTTCTTGCCCGCCGGATCGGCTGATATCACTTCCTTGACGATGCGGATGTTGACGAATGGCATTTTTTCCTCCCGGGATGTTCGTGCTCGCGATCCGCTTCGATGAAACCATCGAACGGCCGCCAGTGCTCAAGTCTCAGTATGTCTTGGCGCCGTTGACCATCAGCCGCACCATGTAGAGCGACGTGGTGCCGGCGATGTAGAGGCAATTCAGCTTGTTGCCGCCGAACACGCAGTTGGCGGTGACTTCCGGTACCTTGACCTTGCCGATCAGCGTGCCGTCCGGATCGTAGCAATGGATGCCGTCGGCGGCACTGGTCCAGATGCGGCCGTCCTCGTCGAGCCTGAAGCCGTCGAACAGGCCGGCCGTGCAGTCGGCGAAGACTTTCTCGCCCGAAACCTTCTTGCCGCCCTTGCCGACATTGAACACCCGCATATGCGCCGGATTCTGCGCGCCATGCGTGCGGCCGGTATCGACGACATAAAGCTGGCTCTCGTCTAGCGAGAAGGCCAGGCCGTTGGGCCGGACCATGTCGGTGATGACGGCTTCGACCTCGCCGGTGCCGGGATCGACCCGGTAGACATGGCAGGCGCCGATTTCGCTCTCGGCCCTGTCGCCCTCATAATCCGTATCGATGCCGTAGCTCGGATCGGTGAACCAGATAGAACCGTCGGATTTCACCACCGCGTCGTTGGGCGAATTCAGCCGCTTGCCCTTCCATTTGGCCGCGATCGTGGTGACCGAGCCGTCGAACTCGGTGCGGCTGACGCGGCGGCCCGAATGCTCGCAGGTGATCAGCCGGCCCTGCCGGTCGACGCTGTTGCCGTTCGAATTGCCGGACGGCTGCCGGAAGACGCTGACATTGCCGTCGGTCTCGTCATAGCGCAGCATGCGGTTGTTGGGGATGTCGGACCAGACGACATAGCGGCCGGCGGCGAACCAGGCCGGCCCCTCCGCCCACTGGCATCCGGTGAACAGCTTCTCGACCTGCGCGTTGCCGTTGAACAGGCGCGCGAAGCGCGGATCGAGAATTTCATAATAGTCCGCAGCCGCCATGCTTTTCCTCCCGGCATCAATGACACCGGATCAAGACAGCCGGAGGGACAGAAGGCAATGTGGGTACGCACAGTGCATGCAAAAGATCGCTTGCCGGCTCTGCGCATGACGTTAATGCATGTCGCCCAAAAGTGGCCCCGGTTTTGGGAGAACGACATGCATAAAAACAAAGACCTGAAGCGCGTCGCCTGAATCCGTTCAAACGCGACGCGCTTTAGCGCCGCATTAACCGGCTATGCGTTCAGCGCAATGGTGCATTGCAACATCTTCTTTTTGCAATGCACAATTACTATGTCATGCTTCGTATCGATCAAGGGAGGAAGAAACGGCCGCCGAAACGCGGCGCCAAAAAGGAACCTTGCTATGATCCTCGACAGTCTCATGACCCGCGCTCGCAACAGCATTGCCAAGCGCAAGCACTACAACCGCCTGGTCGCCGAAATCGACAGCTTTTCCAGCCGCGATCTGGCCGACATGCGCGCCGACCGCTCGGAAATGCTCTACCAGATCCACAAGCAGATCTACGGCTGAGTATTCGATCGCCTCATCACGTTCGCCATCCTTGGGCGTAGCGACGCGTAGCGTTGCGAAGACCCAAGGATGACGAAGCTACGCGTATAGGCGCGTCGCGACGTCAGTTCGACGCCGCCAGCGCCTTGTCGATCTGTGGCAGTAAGAGATCCCTCGCCGTCTCGGGCGTCAGCGGGCCGACATGCTTGTAGGCGATCTTGCCGTCCTTGCCGATGACGAAGGTTTCCGGCACGCCATAGACGCCCCAGTCGATCGCCGCGCGGCCCGCTTCGTCGACCCCTATCGCCTGGAACGGATTGCCGAGATCGCCGAGGAACCGGCGTGCGTTTTCGGGCCGGTCCTTGTAGTTCAGCGCCGCCATGGTGAAACGCTTGTCCTGCGACAGCGCCAGAAGCACCGGGTGCTCTTCGCGGCATGGCGCGCACCACGACGCGAAGACGTTGACCAATGTGACCTTGCCGGCGAAGGTTTTCGAATCGAGCCCCGGCAGGTTTGACCCCTCCAGCGCCGGCAGGCTGGTTTGCGGTGCAGGCAGGCCGATCAGGGCCGACGGCACTTCCGAAACATCGCGTCCCGACAGCAGCTGCGACAGGAACAGTCCGGCCAGGCCGAGGAAGATCAGCAGCGGCAACAGCACGAACAGGCGACGAGTGCGCGGGGGCGGCGTTTCCGTTTCGATGCTCATGGCTTTGCGACCTTGTCGGAGCGACGCCTCACGCCGGACGCCTCCAGTTCGGCAAGCTCACGCTTGCGCGCCCGCTGGTCGAGCAGGATCCAGCCGATCAATCCGGCCAGCACCACGGCAGTGATGCCATAGGCGGCGGTCACGTAGAGTGCATGCGCGCTCACGCGGCAGGCCCCGCTGAAGTGCGGCCTTCCAAGCCGATCATGTCGCCCAGTCTAGACATGCTTTTCCTTAGCCTCGCTCCGTCGGCTTCGCAATCGGTCGCCGCGCCGCAGTCATACGCCGCGTCAATCCGTGCCATGGCGCAGCGCCAGCGCCGCCGAGACCGGACCCAGCACGCCAAGAAACAGGGTTAGCGCGGCAAGAATGAGGAAGGGCTGCAGAAACGGATCGGGATTGGCGGTCGCCCCATAGCTTGCCGAAACGCCGAAGATCAGCACCGGAATGGTCAGCGGCAGCACCAGTACCGAGATCAGCAGCCCGCCACGCGGCAGCGCCACTGCCACCGCAGCACCGGCGGCGCCGATGAACGTGATTGCCGGGGTGCCGACCAGCAGCGTCAGCGCCGTGGCGCCGATGCCGAGCGGCTCCATGTTCATGAACAGCCCGAGCAGGGGCGCGGCGACCACCAGCGGCAGCACACTGCCCGCCCAATGCGCCAGGCATTTCACCAGCACCGTCAAGGCCAGCATGTGGCGATCATTGCCGAGCACCAGGAGATCGAGCGAGCCATCCTCGCGGTCGGCCTGGAACAGCCGGTCGAGACCGAGCAGGCAGGACAGCAGCGCGCCGATCCACAGGATGGCCGGCCCGATGCGGGCCAGCAGCTTCAGGTCCGGCCCTACTCCGAACGGGATGGTGGCGATGACGGCGAGAAAGAAGATGACCCCGGTCAGCGCCCCGCCGCCCGCACGGATGTTGAGGCGGATGTCGCGCAGGAAGAGGGCTAGCATGGTATGAGATGCTCGCGCGCCATCATCAACCCGTTTCCCCCATCCTCAACTCCATCCCCTCGATCCCCAGCGGCAGATGCGTCGCCGCGACAATCATCCCGCCATCCGTGCAATGCTTGGCCATCAACCCCGCAAACCGCGCCTCCGACGCCTTGTCCAGCCCTGCTGTCGGCTCATCCAGCAACCACAATGGCCGGTGGCTGACCAGCAGTTTCGCGATCGCCGCCCGGCGCCGTTGCCCGGTCGATAGATAGCCGAATGGCAGGTGGCCGATGCCACCGAGCCCGACCGTTTCCAGCGCCTCTTTGACGCCGAGCTGTCCGTCGCCGTTGAAGTCGCGCCAGAAGCGCAAATTCTCCGCCACGCTGAGCGCCGGTTTCATTGCGTTCTGGTGGCCAAGGTAGTGACAGGCCGAGGCAACAGACGGAAACGCTTCGCCGCCACCCTCGATCCTCACGCTGCCTTGCGCCACCGGCAGCAGCCCGGCGATGACCCGCAGCAGGGTCGACTTGCCCGATCCGTTCGGCCCCGTGACGATGAGCGCCCGACACTCCTCCAAGGCAAAATCGATGCCGGAAAACACCGCCTCGCCGCCTCGCTCGCCGCACAGATTTTCGGCGATCAGCCGCATTCCTCGCCTGCCCTGAAACCATGTGTCGCGGCCGCTGCCGCATCGCACAAATTTGCTTTCCAACTGTCTAGAACTATTCCAGAAAATTCTCTATATGCGGTGCATCCGTGCCAGCGGTCGGCACGGGAACAGAATTAGCGCCGAACCAGCGCACGCGCCGCCTTGAACGGCTCGGGTTGCTTGGGAACGGACAGCGGAAATGGCCGTACCCGCACCTTTGCGCGTGATTGCATGCCATCGGCGTCCGTTCCCTTTCAGGCTGAACAGACAAGGATCGCACGTGTCAAAATCCCTCGACAGTTTCAATTGCCGCCGCACGCTGACCGCAGGCGGCGCGGAGTATGCCTATTTCGACCTCATCGAGGCCGAGAAGAACGGCCTCACCGGCATCTCGCAGCTGCCCTATTCGATGAAGGTGCTGCTGGAAAACCTGCTGCGCAACGAAGACGGCCGCTCCGTCACCAAGGAATCGATCCAGGCGGTGGCCGGCTGGCTGACCGACAAGGGCACCGCCGGTGTCGAGATCGCCTATCGCCCGGCCCGCGTGCTGATGCAGGATTTCACCGGCGTTCCGGCCGTGGTCGACCTTGCCGCGATGCGCGACGCCATGGCTTCGCTCGGCGGCGATCCGCAGAAGATCAACCCGCTGGTGCCGGTCGACCTCGTCATCGACCATTCCGTCATCGTCGACGAATTCGGCACGCCGATGGCCTTTGCCCGCAATGTCGAGCTGGAATATGAGCGCAATGAGGAGCGCTACAAATTCCTCAAATGGGGCCAACAGGCGTTCCGCAACTTCCGCGTCGTGCCGCCCGGCACCGGTATCTGCCATCAGGTCAACCTCGAATATCTCGGCCAGGTGGTGTGGACCAACACCGAGGACGGCGAAACGACAGCCTATCCCGACACCTGCGTCGGCACCGATTCGCACACCACCATGATCAACGGCCTTGGCGTGCTCGGCTGGGGCGTCGGCGGCATCGAGGCCGAGGCGGCCATGCTCGGCCAGCCTGTCTCCATGCTTTTGCCTGAGGTGATCGGCTTCCGCCTCACCGGCAAGCTCAAAGAAGGCGTCACCGCCACCGACCTCGTGCTCACCGTCACCCAGATGCTGCGTAAGAAGGGCGTCGTCGGCAAGTTCGTCGAGTTCTTCGGGCCGGGCCTCTCCAACATGACGCTGGCCGACCGCGCCACCATCGGCAACATGGCGCCCGAATATGGCGCCACCTGCGGCTTCTTCCCGGTCGACTCGGAAACCATCCGCTACCTCACAATGTCCGGCCGCAGCGAGGACCGCATCGCGCTGGTCGAGGCTTATGCCAAGGCTCAAGGAATGTGGCGTGAGACCGGCTCGACCGATCCGGTGTTCACCGATCTGCTCGAGCTGGAACTTGGCTCCGTCGTGCCGTCGATGGCCGGACCCAAGCGGCCCGAGGGCCGCGTCGCCCTGGAAGGCATTCCGGAAGGTTTCGCCAAGGCGATGGAGACCGAATACAAGAAGGCCGCCGAAATCTCCAAACGCTACGCAGTCGAAGGCGCCGACCATGATCTCGGTCATGGCGACGTCGTCATCGCCGCCATCACTTCGTGCACCAACACCTCGAACCCGAGTGTGCTGATCGGCGCCGGCCTCCTGGCCCGCAACGCCAACCGCCTCGGTTTGAAGCAGAAGCCATGGGTGAAGACCTCGCTGGCGCCGGGCAGCCAGGTGGTCGCCGAGTATCTGGAGAAATCCGGCCTGCAGAAGGAACTCGATCAGATCGGCTTCAACCTGGTCGGTTTCGGCTGCACCACCTGCATCGGCAATTCCGGCCCGCTGCCGGCGCCGATCTCGAAGACCATCAACGACAAGGGCCTGATCGCTGCCGCGGTCTTGTCCGGCAACCGCAACTTCGAAGGCCGCGTCTCGCCCGACGTGCAGGCGAACTATCTGGCCTCGCCGCCGCTGGTCGTCGCGCACGCGCTGGCCGGCACCGTCACAAAGGACCTGACCACCGAGCCGCTCGGCGAGGACAAGAACGGCGAGCCGGTCTACCTCAAGGATATCTGGCCGAGCTCGGCCGAGATCCAGGAGTTCATCGAGAAGAACGTCACCCGCGAGCTGTTCGCCCGCAAATATGCCGACGTCTTCAAGGGCGACGAGTACTGGCAGAACGTCAAGGCGCCGGAAGGCCAGACCTATGCCTGGGACGACAACTCGACCTATGTGCAGAACCCGCCCTATTTCGCTGGCATGACATCAGGTTTCGGCAAGATCGGCGACATCAAGGGCGCCCGCGTGCTTGGCCTGTTCGGCGACAAGATCACCACCGACCACATTTCGCCGGCGGGTTCGATCAAGGCGGCCTCGCCGGCCGGCAAATACCTCACCGATCACGGTGTCGGCGTCGCCGACTTCAACCAGTACGGCACAAGGCGCGGCAATCACGAGGTGATGATGCGCGGCACCTTCGCCAACATCCGCATCCGCAACCACATGCTGGGCGAGAACGGCCGCGAGGGTGGCTACACCATCCACTACCCGTCGAAGGAAGAGGAATCGATCTACGACGCGGCGATGGAGTACAAAAGGGAAGGCGTGCCGCTGGTTGTCTTCGCCGGCGTCGAATACGGCAACGGCTCGTCGCGCGACTGGGCTGCCAAGGGTACCAATCTCCTCGGTGTCCGCGCGGTCATCGCCCAGTCCTTCGAGCGCATCCATCGCTCGAACCTGGTCGGCATGGGCGTTATCCCCTTCGTCTTCGAGGAAGGCACCTCATGGGCATCGCTCAACCTCAAGGGAGACGAGCTGGTCGAGATCGACGGCTTGAGCACCATCAAACCGCGCCAGACGATGATCGCCAAGGTCACCTATGGCGACGGCACGGTGAAGAATGTGCCGATCATCTGCCGCATCGATACGCTGGATGAGCTCGATTACTTCAAGAACGGCGGCATCCTGCAATACGTGCTGCGCGATCTTGCTGCTTAGTAAGGGAGTAGGGCAGTAAGGGAGTAGGGAAGGTGAAGACCTATTCCCCTATTCCCCTATTCCCCTTTTGCGCTATTCCCCGAGTCAGCTATTGCCCTACTGTGTCTTGTACACATGT